>DASURA010000198.1:0-15493 GCA_036280295.1 Hyphomicrobiaceae bacterium | reverse complement strand
GCAATCTCCCGACGCCGCGCGGCGAACCACTCCACCTGCTGGAGCTTGATGCGGTCCCAGGGCGGGTTGCCGATCACGGCATCGAAGCCGCCGTGCAGCTCGTTGCTCTCCCATTCCGACCACACGCCGGGGAAGGTGACCTGCCAGTTGAGGAACCGCTCCTCGGCCACCAGCTCGCGGAGCTGCTCGAGGAGAGCGGTGAACGCCTCGGCCTCCGCCTCGGACCGCTCCGACTTGTACACATGGTCGGCCGGCTTGATCTTGCCGAGCGCGAGCCGCGCCGGGTCGCCGAACAGCCCGGCCAGGTACGACTGCAGCAGCGACCTGTTCGCCGGTGTCGCCAGCTCCAGCCAGTCGAGCGCGTGCAGCAGGCTCAGCAGCGCCGACAGCGGCGCCGTCTGCTCCAGCACCTCCTCGAAGATGCTGGCCGAGCGGTGCGCCTCGGCGATCTCCGCGTCCGTCAGGCCCTCGATGACCTGCATGCCCTTGGCGGCGCGGAGCGCGCGGCGCATCGCCTCGTGCAGGAACAGCGTCTGGCCCTTCTCGGCCTTCCTGGCGCTGCCGTTCTCGATCACCGCCGCCTTGTCCAGGCCGCGCCTGATCCACAGGCCGAACAGGCTGTCGCCGCAGCGCAGGTGATGGTCCAGGAAGGACAGCGGCGCGCCGACCGTGAACGTGTGCAGCCACAACGACACCTTGGCCAGCTCGACCGCCATCGGGTTCTTGTCGACGCCGTAAATGCAGCGTTTGAGAAGCATGCGGCGAACGATGTGCCGGTCCTCAAGCTGCTCGTGCTTGACCGTCCAGCCGCGCTCCTCGGCGTTGTTGTAGATGGTGTTGCGGATGGTCTCGATACGCGTGGTGAGCGGCGAGACGTATTGTCCCCAGCCAACGGCCGCTTCCGCGTCCGCCATCGCGCTGTGGACCTGGTCGGCAAGGAAGTCGACGAGCGAGACCAGAAAGTGGCCCGAGCCCATGGCGGGATCGCAGATCTTGAGCTGCAGCAGGCGCTCCGCCGGGTCGACGCCCGTCAACACGCCAAGCCGTACGTTGAGCGGGCGGGGGTCTTTCTCCAGCTGCGCGGCCCTGGCACGGAAGGCGGCGAGGCGCTCGTCGATCAGCGGTTGCAGCGTCTCGCTGACAATGAGCTTCACCAGGTCGTCGGGCGTGTAGTAGCTGCCGGAGGACTTGCGGGCGAAGATGTTCGGGCGGATCGCAATGCCATCATTCTCGCGAACCACCTCATGCTCCAGCAACCGCTCATAGATGGAGCCAAGCTGCTGGACGCTCATGTCGCGGTAGTTGATGTAGCGCCGCGTATCGCCGTCGCGCTCGAATGACAGCGCGTCGATCACGTCGGCCATCACCGAATCGGGCAGCCTGACCTCGGTGAGGAGCGGCGTGCGCTCGCGGTCGAACAGGCCGCCATTATAGGGCGGCAGGCCGATCGATCCATCACCCTTGTCGATCGCCTGCGAGAGGTCGTCAATGATCGCCCAGTAGCGAGCCGCCGTACTGGAGAACACGTCGTTGCGCGTCTTCCGGTCGCCGACGCTGCCACGCACCTTGTCGCGCAGGCCATAGTCGTCGTAGCGCCGGTCGCCGACCGGAAGGAGCTCGCGATCCTCGGCATAGAGGATGAACAGAAGGCGGTAGAGCAGGATGAGGGCAGCGTCCCGCACCTCCGGCAAAGGCGCTTCTGGCGCAGCCTCGGCAATTGCGCGCACGATCATTGGGAAGACGGATTCGAAGACGAGGCCGGAGAGGTTGGCGGCCACCCGCTCCTCGTAGAAGCGGCCCTCGTCGAGCGCCCGCTGATGGAACGTGCGTGGATCGCTGGCCGTGCCGATAAAGGCAGCACGACGGAACGTGAGGAGAAAGACGCGCAAGGCGTGCCGGCGCTGGGCTTCGTCAAGCGCAAACAGCCCGCCTTCGTGCCCTTCGATGCCGAGCACGCGCGCAAGATCGATCTCAAAGAAGTTTTCCGAAACCGACTTGGCGCCCTGATAGTAGAGCCGCCACTGCGCACCGTTGGTAAGGATGCCCCACCGCAGCTTGCCGGTCGTCAGATCGTCGATGCGCCGCAGGTAGCGCACCATCTGTGCGGCAGGCGGGGTATCCTCGCCCCGCTGACCCGACCTGCGCTCCAGCGGCCGGGCCCATCGCTTGGATTCAACCACAGCCAGACCAAGCTGGTAGCGGCGCCACTCCTCGCTCGTCCTGTTGGCCTGCGCTTTTGCGGCGTCGTCCCTGAAGAGGAGCCCATCGGGTACGTCCTCCCGTCCCCTGGGTGCGAGGTTCTGTTGGCGCAGGAAGGCGGTCCAGCTCAGGACGGCGAGCACCTTCCAGATCAGGTCATCCTCGGTCTGAGCCTCGTTGGGTGTGCGGCCAGTTGGGAACGCGGCGAAAATGCCGGAGAGCGCGCGTTGGGCCTGTTCGACGTCAGCCTCGCTGAGCGCCGACCAGTCCTCCAGCCTGGTGATGCCGACGTGGAGAAAGTCACTGGTAAACAGCGTGCCATCGAACGCTGAGTTGATCATCGGCTGCCCCCCAATGTGCCGTCCCGTACGCACGAATCGGTCCAGCTGGCATCAGTATGGACGGACAAACAATTGCTGCGAAAGATAGTGCAGTTGCACAACCGGGAGCGCAAAAAAAGGGGCGCGCGTAGCTGGTCCTCCGGTGCGCCCGTCACGGCCGCATTTGCGAGCTTGCCCTTCGCCGATGCCCCAAACTTCGAAATGATCTCTGCAATTTCGGCCATGCTCGCCCCCGCGACAGGATGGGGCTGTAGCTATCGACGGGCAGATCGGCAGGTCAACACTGTTCGCTGGTGGGCAAATCCTCAACTGTGGAGCCGTCGAGCAAATGCGTTCCAGGCATGCGCGACAAGGGGACGATCTTCGTGGACCGATGTCCCAAGGCCGCGCGCCGACGCTCGAAGCTGCACGGCCCATGCTGCACCCGCTCAGAGCCGCTCAATGGTCAGAAGCGTCAGGTCTCCAACGGACGACACATTTCCGGTTCGCATCCACCAACAAACGTGAACCAGCATCGCTCCGTGTAGTTTAGGACACGTCTGCTCGCCCTCTCGCCGCAAGCGGCCCGGATCCAACGTCACACCACCTTCGTCACCTCGAGGAAGCCCTGGCGCTTGGCGTTGGCGGCGGCGATGGCCTCGGCCGAGCCCAGGGTAACCACGTCAGCGTCGCCGGCCAGCTTGTCCAGGGCCTCGCCCAAGGCGCGGAAATGCTCCGGCCGCGTTCCAAGAATCTCGTCGCGGTAGCGCTGCAGGCTCTCGTCCGTCTCATTGACGAGGTAGCGCACCATCGAGGTGAGGCCCTTGGCGTCGGGCAGCTGGTAGCCGTCGACATGGCCGATGACGCCGATGATGCTCTTGGTGAGTTCATCGTCGCTGATCCTGGTCTCCCTCAGGAAGGCGCCGGTCTGGTCGTAGATGTCGAGCGTTTCGATCAGGTTCGGGTCGCGGTAGGAGGAGAACGTGAAGGTGCCGGCGTGGCGGTCGAGCGCGCACGAGCCGCCGTAGGCGCCCCCCTGCACGCGCACCTTGTTCCACAGCCAGGTGGTGTTGAGGTAGTGCTGCACGACGGCGGTGGCGCCGGTGGGCTCGGCGCCGGCGCGGCGCAGGCTGCCACCCTTGGCGACGTAGTTGACCTTGGCCGGGATGGTGAGCCCCTCCGACCGCGGGCGCGAGGCGGCCGGCCAGATCGCCTGGGTGGCCGGCGCGTCCGACAGCTGCCCGAGGAACGCCGCCAGCTTGGGCTCGAACGTCCGCCAATTCGCCGCATCGGTGGTAGCGTTGCAGACGATGGCCTGGCGGCGGACCAGAATGTCGCGCACGTCCTCCAGGGCCGCCTGTACGCCGGGCCAGTCGTTCGCAATCCTGTCGGCGAGGCTGCGCAGGAACATCAGGTAGCTGATGCCGCCCATCTGCTCGCCGGCCCAGGCCGCCTCGGTGAGGCCCGAGCGCAGGCGCAGGGCAGCAAAGCGGTTGCCCATGCGCGGCAGCACCGCCTCCAGCTGCGACTTTTCCTCCAGCACCAACTGCTGGATGCGCTCGCGGTTGTCGAGACGGGCACGCAGCAGCACGTCGGAGAGGATCGACATGAGCTCGTCAAGCCGATCCGTCATCGCCTTGGTTCGCAGGAACAGGCGCGCCGCCGCCATCGGTGAATCCGACATCGTGGCCGTCCAGGGCCGGGTGCCGATGCCGCCGGTGAAGCGGCCGATGCGCTGCGACAGGGCCACGAAGTCCTGGTCGCCGGCGCCGGTCTCCAGCAGCGCCCGGCCGAACAGCTCGACGTACGGCAGGAGCGCGGCCGGCAGGGTGTGCAGGTCCAGCGCCAGGTCGAGATAGACGATGCCGCTGGTCGGCTGCTCGTGGAACAGCACGCGGGTGCCGGCCACCTCGGTGACGACGCGCGGGATGGCCTTGTTGCTGCGTGGCAGGTCGGCCAGCGTCAGGCTTGGGATGGTGGCCAGCGCCTCCGGCGGATCGGAGGTCTCCTGCGCGCGCTTCAAGGTGCGCGTGCTCTCGACCACGGACTTTACCTCGTCGGTGTTCATCCGTTCGCGGACGGCGGCCAGGCGGCCCTGCTCCTCGGCCGCCTCACGCTGCGCCTGGGTGGCATCCGGCGTGACGAGCGTGGTGGTGCGGTGCGCGTTGTCGAGGAGATACGTCTCGATCAGGCCCTCGAAATAGCGCTCGCCACTGGCCACGCGCTGCTTGATGGACGCCAGCGGCGCCTCGAAGGCGAGCGGCGCCAGCGGATCGAGATCGTGCAGCCAGTAGGTCAGCGCGTGCAGCATCAGCGAGAGCCCGCGCGGGAACGAGCCGGTGTTGCGCTCGCGCAGGCCGAACTCGAAGGTGTTGAGCGACGCCTCGATGGTCTCGCGGTCGATGCCGTGCTTGGCGAGGTGCCGCAGCGTCTCCAGGATCAGCGCCTCGATGCGATCGGTATTGGCCGGGTCGATGCCGCGCATGCCGGCGCTCAGCGCGCTCTGGCGCAGCGCGTCCTCGAAGCCGCCCAGCGCATCCTCGCCTAGCCCGGAGTCCATCAGCGCCTTGCGCAGCGGCGAGGCCGGCGTGCCCAAGAGGATGTGGTTGAGCATGGCGAGGCCGAGGTCGCGCTCGACATCGCCCACCTCCGCCAGCACCCAGTTGACCGACATCTCCGCCTTGGCGTCGGCATCGCTGGCCGGGAACGTCTCGGTCAGCCGCTTCGGCTCGGCGAACGGCGCCTGCAGCGCCACCGCCGGCCCCTTTGCAGAGGGCTCGAACTCGCTCAGGTAGCGATCGAGCAGGCGCAGCCGCTCGGCCGGGTCGTCGTCGCCGTAGAAATAGATGCGGGCGTTGGAGGGGTGGTAGTAGGTCTCGTGGAACGCCTTGAAGTTGGCGTACGTCAGCTCCGGGATGTGCTTCGGATCGCCGCCGGAATCCACACCGTACTCGTTGCCCGGGAACAGCGACTCCTGCTGCAGCTTGCCCAGAAGCGCATCGGGCGAGGAGTAGGCGCCCTTCATCTCGTTGAACACCACACCCTTGTAGGTCATGGGCGCATCGGGAGAGTCGAGCTCGTAGTGCCAGCCCTCCTGCGCCAGCACCTCGGGGCCGATGCGGGGATGGAACACCGCGTCGAGATAGACATCCGTCAGGTTGTAGAAGTCCTGCAGGTTCTGGCTGGCGGTGGGATAGACCGTCTTGTCGGGATAGGTCATGGCATTGAGAAAGGTGTTGAGCGACCCCTTCGCCAGCTGAATGAACGGGTCCTTGACCGGGTACTTGCGCGATCCGCACAGCACGGAGTGCTCCAGGATGTGGGGCAGGCCGGTGGAATCCGGGGGCGGCGTGCGGAAGGCGATGCCGAACACCTTGTTCTCGTCGTCATTGACGAGCGAGAGCAGGTCGGCACCGGTCTTGACGTGGCGGTATCTCAAGGCCCTCGCGTTGGCCTCGGGCAGCTCCTGCTCGCCGATCAGCTCAAATCCATGCTCAACGCGGCCGTGCTTGATGGTCATGTGCCCTCGTCCTGTCCATGCCCAGGCCCCCATCTCAGGCTCCGCGCGCCTTGCGCAGCCTGATGTAAAGGGCGCCCTCGCCGCCGTGTCGCACGCCTGCCGAGGCGTAGCTGAGCACGACGGCACGCAGATCCGGTTCCTCCAGCCACAGCGGAACGCTGCGCCGCAGCACCCCGCGCGGGGTCCGACCGAACGGCTCCTCGTCATAGTCGTGCCGTCCGGGACCGGCCCCCTTGCCGGTTATGACGAGCACCATCCTATGCCCTTTTGCCTGCGAGGCCACCAGGAAAGCCCGCAAACGTGCATGCGCGGTGTCCTGGTGCAGACCGTGCAGATCGAGCTTGCCGTCGATGCCCACCTTGCCGGCCGAGACCTGGCGCAGCTCGCGGCGGTCGAACGCCGCCGGTGGCGGCGGGCGGCTTGGGCGCTGCGGTGACGGCGCCGCAGCGGGCTTGCCGAGCGAGACGGCTGCCACGCGCTTTGCCGGCCTTCCCGGCTGCCGTGACGGTGGCGCTGCCAGCTCCTCGTGGGCCGGCACGCGCGACTTGGCCTTGGCTTTCTCAACAGAGCGGCTGATGTGCTGCCAGAGCTCGGCTTCCTCGTCTGTGAGCTGGCGGCCGGCCTTGCCGGATTTGCTACCGCCGTCACGGGTCATTCCTGCGCCTTCTGCTATTTCACCGGACCCGCTGCACTTGCACTTGGTGGAACCTTGGGCGGTGCCTTGGGTGCGGCCTTCGGTGAGCCGTTGGGCACCAGCACAAAGAAGCGAGCCGGGTATTTTGTGCTGCCGGCGATCTTAGCAGCGACGTCGCCAGAGCCGAAAAAAATGTCGCCGCGCTCGGCGCCGCGGATGGCAGACCCCACGTCCTGGCCGACCATCAGGCGGTTGAAGGCCTGCACATTTGGCACATGCCGCAAGCCTGGCGCGCTGACGAAGATGGGCGTGCCCAGGGCATGGAAGGCGGTATCAATGGCCAGGCTGCGCCCGGGCGTCAGGGGCACCCGCATGGCGCCGAGCGGGGAGCCGACGTTGTCCTTGATCTCGCGGAAGAAGACGTAGGACGAGTTCTGCCACATCACCTGGCGGCCGCGCTCCGGATCGGCGCGCAGCCACTCGGCCAGCGCCGCCATCGAGATGCGGTCCGCCGCAAGAATGGCCTTGTCGATCAGGTAGCGGCCAATGGAGCTGTAGGGGTGGCCGTTCTTGCCGTCGTAATGCACGCGCACGGTGCTGCCGTCGGTCAGCTTGATGCGCCCGGAGCCTTGGATCTGCATGAAAAAGACATCGACCGCGTCGGCGAGATAGAGCAGCTCCAGGCCCCGGCCCTTGAGTGCGCCCTTGTCGATGTCGGCGCGCGTGAAGTAAGGCTCGGTGCCGGATCTCGTCTTGCGCACATGCGTCAGCGCACCGGGCTTGAGCATGCCGCGCCGGGTATCGTCCACCACATTGACGAGCTCCGGCGGGCGCTTGTAGATCGGCGTCCGGAACCGCCCTTCAGGTGTCCGCGAGCCCAGCAGCACCGGCTCGTAGTAGCCTGTGACCATGCCGCCCTTGCCGCGCTTGGCGACCGCGTGCGGCGTGAAATTCGCCTCGAAGAAGGCGCGGGCGGCCTGGCGGCCGGTGATGTCCTCGCTCAGCCTCTTGGCCTCCACGCAAGCTGCGACCAGCGCCGCGGACGGTGGCGGCGGGCCTTTGGCCTTGGTGGCGCGATCGCGTCCGCGAGATATGACCCGCCCACACGATTTCAGGAAGGTATTGTAAGCCTCCAGGTGGTTGTCACCCGCCCAGCCTGGCAGATCGGCATAGGTGACCGGACGGTACCAGGAGGGAACGCCCGGGGCGGCCTTGGCCCGCGCTGGCACCGCCTTGGCTTGCTCTGGAGCGGGAGGGGCGGCACGCGACAACGCGGTTGTCTTTGATTTGACGATCTTGACCTCCCAGGAGGAGTGGCCTTTTGCCGCCCCCTTGGCGGTGGAGTCCGCCCGACCGCTGGCGCAAAAGACGGCGCCAGCGGTCGCCGCAAGCGCAACAATTGTCGCGCGGCGCAAAGCATCGCTCAAGACCACAGCGCTTGTCCCCCGGTTGGACGCCCGCGTCTATCTCAGGCCCAAGAGTCGGGCTGTCTAGTGGCAGGCCCTCCCCCTCAGGGCATAATGTTCGGGTGGCGCGGCTTGTGGGTCACGATTGGCGCCGCATGGGCAGGGCTGCAGGGCGCAACAAGGCGCAGCCGCTTTGCCACCGGATCGGCCGCGGAACTCCGATCCGCGCGCCCCGGTGCAATGCGCGAAGCTTATTGCAAGCTATTGTTGTTCTCTAATTCGCTGCCTGAGTGGCGACCAGCCGCCAGTTCGGATCGCGCGACGCCACATCGCGGGCGAACGTCCAGATGTCCGTCACCTCGCGGATGCGCTTCGGATCGCCGCCGATCACCACCCCCGCGCGGTCGCGCGTTGCCGAGATCAGCTCACTCACGAACTTCACCGTGAGCTGGGCAACGCCGCTTTTCAGCTCCGCCTCCACCAGATCGGCCGACTTGATGCCGACGAAGCTCTGGTCGATCACCTCGCCGCGCTTCTCGCGGTCGGCGATGGCGCCGTTGAAGCCATCGTAGACCACCGGATCCAGCAGAGATTTCAAGGTCTTCCGGTTGCCCTCGGCGAAGGCGGTGACAATGATCTCGTAGGCGGCCTTGGCACCTTGCACGAAATGGTCGGGATCGAAGCTGGTATCGGAGTGGAAAATCTCCACAAGCCCCTGGCTGAGCTCGCTGTTGCCGGCGGCAAACGCGCGCACCCGCTGCTCGCCATCCACGGCGGCCTGCTGCAGGGAGGCTGGCGCCGCCTGATCCTCCTCCCGCTCGCGCCGCGGCAAGGTGATGACCTTGTCCTGGCCCACCAGCTCACCGTTGCGTTGACGCGCTTCCTGCTGCGCCTTGTAGCGCTCGAAGCGGCCCTGCTCATGGCCAGTCCGACGTCCCAACACGCTGCGCAGCTTGAGGAAGATTGCAACCGCCACGGCCAGAAAAACCAACGTCAGTACGTCGATTCCCATCACACCTAGCTTTCGTGTCCGTCGCTCTATGCCTGTGATGTAGGTTGCCGACCCAGCAAGAACCAGACCACGCCCAGGCCATGTTCATTCGCGCCTCGGGCGCCTGGCACACGCGGCCCTCCTCGCAGAGGCCAAACATTACGGCATCGCACGGCACAAGCCAACCACAATGGCCTAAGGTATGGTAATCTTGGCGAAGAGGTTCGGAAAATGATGCTACGGCTGGCGATCGGCCTCATTCTCATCATCCTACCCATGCTGGAGCTGATGCTGCTGATCAAGATCGGCCAGCATATCGGCGCCCTGGCAACCGTTGCGCTGGTGCTGGCGACGGCGCTCGTCGGCGCCATGATCATCTCGCGCCAGAGCCTTTCGGTCATCACCCGCACCCTGGAGGCGATCAGCGCCGGCCGGCCGCCCATCGAGCCGGTGATGGACGGCCTGTTCCTGATGACGGCCGGGGTGCTGCTCCTCATTCCCGGCCTTCTTACCGACGTGGTTGCACTGGTCCTGCTGGTGCCGCCGCTGCGGCTCGCCATTGCCCGCGCCTGCATGCAATGGTCGCTGCGCCAGGCCGGCATTCGGGTGAGGCCGCATGAGGACACGGCGGATGCCCGACCGGCCAGCGGCCGCACCAGGGATCAACGCGGCGATCGACGCGGAGGCCGCCGCTCGGCCGGGACCGGAGACGGTCCGATCATCGATGGCGAGTTCGAGCGCCTGGACGAACGGCCGATGCCCGGCAATGGACCCGGACGCGGCAACGTCCCGCGCCGGAGATAGCTCGGCCTGATGGGCTGGCGCACCGGCAACGTTGCGGACGACGATGCCGTATGCTAGCCCGCGCGCATCGGGCAATGCGGGGGCGCATGCCCACTCCAAGAGGATCGCAAGGCCATGACTGAGGCGACGAGCGCTGGCAACGGGCAGCAGGTCCAGGTACGGGTAGTCGCCCAGTACATCAAGGACCTCTCGTTCGAATCCCCGAACATCCACAAGCTGCTCGAAGACAGCGGCGAGGCACCGAACCTGCGGGTCGAGGTGAATGTCAACGCCGGCAAGGTCTCCGGCAATGCGTACGAGAGCGTCATCCACTTCAAGGCCGAGGCCACCAGCAAGATCGGCACCATCTACGACATGGAGCTGTCCTACGCCGGCATGTTCCAGGTGGACAACATCCCGGACGGGGCGCTCGAGCCGTTCCTGATGATCGAGTGCCCGACGCTGATGTTCCCGTTCGTCCGCCGGCTGATCGCCGATCTCACGCGCGAGGGCGGCTTCCCGCCACTGCTGCTCGACCCGATCAACTTCGCCAGCCTGTACACGCGCCGCCAGCAGGAGCTGCAGGCCCAGGCCAAGCCCGCGAATTGAGCGGCCGGCAGCCGTCGGGCGGATGTGGGCGCAGCCCGCAATCCGCCGGGCGCCGATGCTCTCGCGTCAGGCTGCGGATTACGCTTCGCGTCTGACGCCCGACCCAACTACTACGGGCCACCCGGCCGCTGCATCTCCTGCCCTTCCCCCGTGTCGTGGATATCCGGCAGCTGATCCAGGCAGGCGTCCCACAGCTTGTCGATGTGCAAGGCCGCCTCGGCCGGCGGCAGCACCTTCAGCGTGCCGTCCTCCAGCTCGGTGACGACGCCTTCCTTCTTCAGCCGGTCCAACGCGTCCGTCACGTCGAAGTCCACGTCGATGCCGAAGGTGTCGTTGAGGTAGGCCTCGATGCCTCGGTCTATGGTCTCCAGATCGCTCGCCTTGAACGGCATGTTGGCGATCGCCGTATAGAGCAGCATCTCCTCCTTGATATCCTCGTCCGCCGCCCGGTCCGCCAGCAGGGTCATCACCCCGCGGTTGTCGGCCATGGAGTGGAAGTAGAGGTTCTTGGCCAGCACCACCATGTAGCGGTTGCGCTGGGCGATGAAGTTGCTGGCCTGGCGCGCGACGATGCTGCCAAGACCGCCTAGCGTCATCACCAGCGTGTACGGGTTGCTGAGCAGCGCCAGCTTGCCGATGGTGCCGACCACGCCGACGCCGAGGCCACTGCCCGCTGTCACGCCGAACTTCAGCTTGTCGAGCGGGCGGAAGCGCACCTCGGTGTTCGGGAACGCCATCTCCACGTCCGACCGCGGCATGTTCTTGAACAGCTTGATGTAGATGTGGTCGGAGGTCACGGTGTCGGGCAGCATCAGGCGCTGCTTGCGTACCACGCTCTCGGCCCGCTTGCGGTCGATCTTGCGCTCCGCCATCACCTCCTCGACGCGCTTGTCGAACGCCTTGAGCTTGAAGAGGATGCACAGGCGCTGGAACACCGGCACCTCCACCTCCCTCCAGCCCATGTACGCCTTGCGGATGTCGCGGCGCTTCTCAGTGATGGTGGTGCGGCCGCGGTAGAAGATGAGGAGTTCCTCGAAGGCGTCGGTGTCGACCTGGAGATCCAGGCCGTAATGGGAGTCCCTGGTGAGGATGATGTGGAAGTCCTCGGGCGCGATGCGGGTGAAATTGCCCTGCACCAACAGCTCGGACATCTGCGTCACCAGCCGCTTCTGCATGGCGTGCCGCTCGTGCGCACTGAATGAGCGCGTCCGCAGCAGATCGGTGTCGGGGCTGAAAGGCTCGTAGAGCTGCTCCAGGTCGAGCAGCTTCGCCGAGTAGCCGTGCCGGCGCCAGTAATCGAGATAGCGCAGGAAGCGGCGTGCCCGGGCGTGATCGCCCTTCGGCCACAACGCCGCCATCGTCAGGCGGTCGAGCAGGGCATGGCGTGTGACGGGCAGGAACTTCTCGCGCTCGTCAACAGCGTTTTCCAGCGACGCGGCAGGCGCTGCAGCCGATGCGTCGGCGCCTACCTCGTTCATGGCCTCCGAAACGGGCATCTGCGCTGCCGTCATCGCCGCACCTCTCAAATTCCCGCTGGCTGCGCCCCCTACGCAGGAGCCTCAAAATGTCGGCGACACTATGTTGGCAGGCCTGCCGGTGATGTAATGGGCGGCGAATCCCCTCTCCCGCGCTTGCGGGGAGAAGGGGTCATCTCACACCTCATCGGCGCGCACGACGAAGCTGTCCATCACCCGCTTCTCGCCGGCTTTCTCGAAGGTGATGACAAGCTTGTTGCCATCGACCTCGGTGATGACGCCGTAGCCGAACTTCTCGTGGAACACGCGCTCGCCACGCACATAGCCGGCGCCGCGCGCGGTGGAGGACGCCACCAGCTTGCCTTCGATCGTCTTGGGGCCTGAGGACCTGGCGCGGTCCTCGCGCCCCCATTGCTCCTTGGCGCGCTGCCACCCGGGTGTCGAGTAGCCACTGGCAAAGCCGGCGCCCGGCTCCTCGAAGCGGCTGCGGCCGTAGGGGTTGGGCCGGCCTCCGGCCCCGTAGGTGGCGCCTGCATAAGGACTGCGCGTCTCCACCACGTTGAGGTGCGCCTCCGGCAGCTCGTCGACAAAGCGCGACGGCGCCGCCGCCTGCCACAGCCCGCGCGTCCGGCGGTTCTGCACGAAGCTCACCTTGGCCAGGCGCCGTGCGCGCGTTAGGCCCACATAGGCGAGCCGGCGCTCCTCCTCCAGGCCGTTGAGGCCATTCTCATCCAAGCTGCGCTGGTGCGGGAACAGCCCCTCCTCCCAGCCGGGCAGGAACACCACGTCGAACTCCAGGCCCTTGGCGGCATGCAGCGTCATCAGCGAGACGCGCTCCTCACCGTCGGCCTGCTCGGCATCCATCACCAGCGCGACATGCTCCAGGAAGCCCTGCAGCGTGTCGAACTCGTCCATGAAGCGGATCAGCTCCTTCAGGTTCTCCAGCCGCGAGTGCGCCTGCGGGCTCCTGTCCTGCTGCCACATATGCGTGTAGCCGGATTCATCAAGGATCAGCTCGGCCAGCTCGGTGTGCTTCATGCCGTCCACGGCGCGGCGCCAACGCTCGAACGCGGCGATGAGGTCGGTGAGCGCCTTGCGCGCCTTGCCGGACAACTCCTCCGTCTCGACGATCTCGCGCGCCGCCTGGTAGAGCGGGATGCCGCCGCGAGCGCGCGCCAGGTCGTGGATGCGGCGCACCGTTGTGTCGCCCAGCCCGCGCTTCGGCACGTTGATGATGCGCTCCAGCTTCAGGTCGTTGGCCGGGTTGAGTGTCACCTCCAGGTAGGCGATGGCGTCCTTGATCTCCTGGCGCTCATAGAAGCGCGGGCCCCCGACCACGCGATAGGGCAGCCCGAGGGTGACGAAGCGATCCTCGAAGGCGCGCATCTGGAACGAGGCGCGCACCAGAACGGCGATCTCATCGAGCCGCTGGCCGGCCTTGCGCAGCGCCTCAATGTCGTCGCCGACCGAGCGTGCCTCCTCCTCGTCATCCCAGATCGCGGCGAGGACGACGCGCTCGCCCAGCGCATCGTCGGTGAACAGCGTCTTGCCGAGACGGCCCTTGTTACGGGCGATGAGGCCGGCTGCCGCGCCCAGGATGTGGCCTGACGAGCGGTAGTTGCGCTCCAGCCGGATCACCTTGGCGCCCGGGAAATCCGCTTCGAAACGCAGGATATTATCGACCTCCGCCCCGCGCCAGCCGTAGATCGACTGGTCGTCGTCGCCGACGCAGCACAGGTTCGGCTGCCCGCTTCCCGCCAGCAGCCGCAGCCACAGGTATTGGGCGACGTTGGTGTCCTGGTATTCATCGACCAGGATGTATCGGAACTTGTGTCGGTACTCCGCCAGCACGTCCGGGTGATCCTGGAACAGCCGGATCGTCTCCAGCAGAAGATCCCCAAAGTCGACCGCGTTCAGCTCTTTCAGCCGCTGCTGATAGGCGGCGTAGAGCTTCGTCCCCTGCCCCTCGGCGAAGCCGAATGACTCGCCGCGCGGCACCTTCGCGGGCGTCAGGCCGCGGTTCTTCCAGCTGTCGATCAGCGCAGCGAGCTGGCGCGCCGGCCAGCGGTCCTTGTCGAGATTGGCGCCCTCGATCACCTGCTTGAGGAGACGCAGCTGGTCGTCAACGTCGAGAATGGTAAAGCCAGACTTGAGGCCCACCAGCTCGCCGTGCTTGCGCAGGATCTTGACGCCGATGGCGTGGAAGGTGCCAAGCCACGGCATGCCTTCCACAGCGCCGCCCAGAAGCCGGCCGATGCGCTCCTTCATCTCGCGCGCGGCCTTGTTGGTGAACGTCACGGCCAGGATCTGCCAGGGCTGGGCGCGGCCGGAGCACAGGATGTGGGCAATGCGGGTGGTGAGAACGCGGGTCTTGCCGGTGCCGGCGCCGGCCAGCACCAGCACCGGGCCGTCGATTGTCTCGACTGCCTCCCGCTGCTCCGGGTTGAGGCCCTCCAGGTACGGCGCCGCATGCACGGCCACCCGCCCCAGCGCCCGGGCGGAGTTGGACAACGGCAGTGTCCCGTCGGCTGTGGTGTCTGCCGCGTCTGAGGCGGACGCCACGGCGGAGGATGTCATGCGATTCGAAGCCATCGGCCCGCACTATAGCACCCCTGGGGCCTGGGCAACCCGAGGCATCCGGCCTGCCCACAAGGCAGGTTTCAGGTTTCAGGTCTTAGGGTCCGGGGGCGGGGGCGCTCCCCTGAAACCTGATCCCTGAAACCTGAAACCTATTCACTGCGGCCACACTTGGATGCAACTTTGTGATAAGGCAAAAGAGGCACGGTGCCGGGCGTAAGCGTCCAGGCCCTTGAACACCCGCAAACGGATAGGCTCTATGGGCGGCGGCAGAATTCGAATCGGCTGTGCCTCGGTGTCTTCGAGGTTTCGCGTCCGCCTGCCAGGCCCATCGGCAGACGGCAGCAACCCGTGGCCGGTTCATCGATTGACGTTCGTGCGGGGGGCCGCTCTGTGAATAACCTGCTCATTGCCATCGCTGTCTTTATTATCACCGTGATGGCCGCCCTGTTTGCGGTTCCCCATTTCATTGACTGGAACAGCTACCGTGCCGCCTTCGAAGAGGAGGCCCGAAACGTTATCGGCCGGCAGGTGGAGGTCGATGGCGACGTGAAGCTCTACCTGCTGCCCACGCCCTACTTTCGCGTCGAGAAGGTTCGCATCGCCGATAGCTCGGCCAATCTCTCCGAGCACTTCTTCAAGACCGACAGCCTCTCCATCAAGCTATCCATCGCCCCCCTGCTCCGCGGCGTGGTGGAGGTGAACGAGATCGAGCTGCAGCGCCCGGTGCTGCGCCTCGCCCTCGACGGCAAGGGCGGCTGGAACTGGCAGAGCTTCGCCCAGGCGCTGCGAGCGACCGGCTATATGCCCGCCAATGTCACGCTTGCCTCCCTCAAGGTCGAGGACGGCACGCTGGCGTTCCACGGCAGCGACGGGGTGGAGCGGGGGCGGCTCGACGGCATCAACGGCGAGCTGTCGGCACCGGCGCTCGATGGACCGTATCGCCTGCGCGCCAGCTACACCACCGCCGACGGCGGCA
>DASURA010000197.1:0-28154 GCA_036280295.1 Hyphomicrobiaceae bacterium | reverse complement strand
CGGATTGGTCCACAGTCCGTGCGCCTCGCGGCCGTGCGAGAAGAACTGACCGACAACCTTGCGAGAGCCGGCGGATGCAGAGCGGTCGACGATGGCGATCCGGCTCGAGGCCGCACCGCCCGGCCCGCCATCGTCCACGCGGGCGAGGCTGACATAGACGAACTTGCCCCTTGCGTTCTCCACGAACTCCACGTGGTTGGGCCGGGCGTTCTGGCCGAGGTCGACCGTGTCGAGCACCCTGGGCGAGCGCGTTGTCGTCCAGCTCGACACGGCGTCCGCAATCTTGTGCGAGAGCCAGACCTCCGCGCCATCCGGCGATGTCTTGAGGAAGGGCGTGAACGCGCGCGGGTCCTGCGCCTTGATGTCGATGGTCGCCAGGCGCTCGGGGCGGCTCCTGCCCTCGGCATCGAAGTTGGTCGCGACCACGTCGATAAGCGATACCTTTTGCGAGACAATAAAGGCCAGGCTGCCGTCCTTCGAGAACCACACCTGGGCAGGACCATTGATCGTCTTGAACGAGCGGCGTTGAGCCGGCACCTCCTCGCCCGCACTCTCACGCCTCGCGGCATCCACATCGAGAATGGCGATGCGGTCTTCCCCGCGCACAGTGACCCACAACTCTTTGCCGTTGCGCGTGAAGGTCGGCTCGTGCGGCTCACGGCCGACAAGAACGCCACTCGTCAGCCGTTCCTTGTTGGTAGTCTCCCCGGCTTGCGGGTTGGCCTGGTTGCCGACCACCCGCATGGATGCCGTATCGATCAGGTAGACATTGCTCGTGCCGCGCCCCGTGGTGGCGATGAGCCGATTGTCCGGTGACGGGGCCGCGCCATGGATGTCGATTGCGCCGTGGTAGAGCGGCTTGCGGACCATTGCCAAATGCGTGGGCATCACGCCGCCGGTGACAAAACGGAAGGGAGGACGCGGATCCTCGTCGAAGCTCGTCAGATTGACCGTGCCCGCGATGATATTGGTCGTGGGGTCGATGACGCTGAGCGTGTTGGAGTCCTCATTGCAGATGTAGACGCGGTCGGCGGCCGCAGCGCCAGCAGCGGTCTGCGCGCGTCCTGCCGGCATGGCGGCAAGCACGGCTGTGGCCGCGGCACCTGACAGCAGCGCACGCCTGTCAATGGCTTGATCGTCAAACATTGCGTCTCCTCCCATCTTTTTGGGGCTCTGCACAGCAAGCGCCAGCGAGTCAAATTGCTAACGCATTGGCGGAAAGTCCGTGCTCACAAGGTGTTGACCGAACATGTTCGCACGCCACCGGAAACTCTGCCTGCGACCTCGCCTGGCAGTTCATCTCGGTTCCGATAGCCTTCACAACTCAGTCCGTTGTACCCCGTTGATCTGCCAACATCGGTGAGGACGGTTCTCACCCAAAGTGCCAGGCTCGGACTCGTGCGATTCAGGGTCGTCAAACGCATCGTCGCTCCGCCTGGGGCTGTAGGTCCACCATCGCCCCGATCGAGACTTGGATTGCAAACGCCCCGCTGATGTGAACCATGTTGATTGCGGCATTGGCGACGCCGGCAAGCTCGCTCGAAGAAGTCCGGCCAGCACCGAGAAGGAGGGCACAGTCCCGCCGCCATCATCGCGGCAAGCGCCCGCAGCGGGAGGCTCGGCAAGGGCGCACCCGGAACGAGGAGCAGTTCGGCCGCGACAAAGATGGAGTTGCCGCGCGATAGGCCGGGCCGCGGGAGTTCGGCATCCGGCAATCCGGATCGGTGCTAGTTTCAGTGCCTCGCCCTGCCGGCAGCGTCTCGCTTACGGTCGAGGTCACGTAGTGTACCTCGTTTATCAATCGAGCAGCAGACGAGGATGGAGGCTGAGGGCCGCCGCGCAGGCGAGAAGCCCCGGAGGGCGAAGATCTGCAGGCTACCATCCGGCGACTCTTGATCGGGAGATTGTGCGCCACGTAGTGGTCGAGGAAGACGCGATCAAGCTCGCGCGCCGGGTGGATGGGCGCCCGGTCGTTGTTCCTGTCGTGAGGCGGTGCGTTGCCATCGCGTCTTGGGAGGCTGCTCATGGCGCCCGCCCCGGTGCCGACATGGTGGATTGCTCCGCGAAGTGAGGCGGTCCACGTGTTGCAACCAGTGTCTGCACGAGCAGACCGACGACGACTGCAAGGAAAGCCGCGAGCAGGCCCGCTTGCAGCCTGCGTGTGCGGCCGCTGGTGAGCAGGAAATCGCGAGAGAAGGTCTCATCGGGAAACCGGTCGGCAAGCCGAGCATGGGCGCGGAGCAACTCAAAACGCTCCGCGATTGGGCCGTGCCGCGGGGGCCGCTCGTGAATCTCGATCGGGCCGCTGGACGGATCGAGCGCACGAGCGCCACGCACCGTTGCCGTTCCCGCGCTAACCCGCCACCGGTCGGTCAGCCAGAACACCAGCTCGACCAGCCCGGCGCCGCCGTAGTGCCGGTGGGCGGTATCGGGAGGACCCTTGGCGGGCTCGTATCTCGGATGATCGGCCATGGCTATCCTCCTCGCCGATGCAAGGGCGAGCTCGAGACACCTGCTGCTGTCTGACAAAAAACTGCGGGGATTCCCGTTGGCGGACTGATGTGGTAAATTGGAACCATGAATACTCCGGGTGCAGGATGCCCGGGCATGTCATTGCCCGGGCATGGAATCGATCTTGATCGCGACGAATCGCCGGCTCTGGAGGGCACTCCCCGCGGACGGCGCCCCGGGGTCGCTTGCCGTTCACCCGGTTATCTCCGTCGGCCTTTGTCCGTCGCGCCGCCTTCATGCCACGCCGGCCGGCCCTGCGCTTTGCCGCGACCTTTATTTCTCATTGCCCTGCCATTTATTCCGAACGAGCGCCGGTGCGCGCCCCTCGTCGGAGCCTAGGAGTTCCGCATCCTTGCTGTTCCACCTAGGCAACCTCGTTCTCGATCCCGGGCGGCGCGAGCTGCG
Organism: Hyphomicrobiaceae bacterium; assembly: GCA_036280295.1. Lineage (GTDB taxonomy): Bacteria > Pseudomonadota > Alphaproteobacteria > Rhizobiales > Hyphomicrobiaceae > AWTP1-13. Next base: position 25,238 of record DASURA010000197.1, on the reverse strand, counting down.
CTCCGGGACGAAGGTGCTCGCCGTTGAGCCGCAGGTATTCGACATTTTGGAGTTCCTCATCCGCAACCGCGCCCGTGTCGTGAGCAAGGACGATCTGTTGGCCGCGGTATGGGGCGGACGAATCGTTTCAGACTCGGCCATTGCCGCCCGCATCAACGCTGCGCGGCAGGCCCTCGGCGACAATGGCCGGGAGCAGCGCTTCATCCGCACCATCCCCCGCAAGGGCTTCCGCTTCGTCGGCGAGGTCTGGGAGCAGGCGCCCGCTGCGACGGCGAGCTTGCCGTCCGGACCGCAGCGCCCAAGGGCTGCCAGCGAGCAGCGCATCACCTTTTGCCGCACGAGTGACGGCGTCAACATCGCGGTGGCGCGGGTCGGGCGCGGCAAGCCTCTCGTGTGCATGCCGTTCCTCTCCTGCCATGCGGAGTACGACTGGGAGAACCCGATGCTGGCCGACCTGTGGCAGTTCCTGGCCGACCGGTTCGAGCTCATCCGCTACGACTGCCGCGGTACCGGGCTCTCCGATCGGAATATCACCGAGCTATCCTTCGAGACGTTTCAGCGCGACCTGGACGCGGTGGTCGAGGCTCTGGGTCTTCAACGCTATGCCTTCTACGGCGGCGTCGGTGCCCTGGCCATCGCCCACGCTGCGAGACACCCCGAGCGCGTGTCGAAGCTCATCATTCACGGCGGCATTCCACAGGATACGGGGGGAGGCGGTGCGTGGTGGACGCCATTCGTCTGGATGCTCGGCAAGGACTGGGGATTCTCGCTGGGCTACATCCGCAGCTTTCTGGCCGTGATACTGCCAGGACTGTCGTCCAAGCAGCTCGATGCCCTTGTTGAGCTCCTTCCCAAGACCGCGTCGCTCCAGACGGCGCTCCGGCACGTCGCCGCCACTACTGCGAGCGGCGATGTCGCCGGCCTGCTCCCACAAGTCCGTGCGCCGACCCTGGTGCTGCACTGTCGCGACTGCCGTTCCGGCAACGTCGAGCTGGCCCAGGCCACCGCCGCGTCGATCCCCAACGCCAGATTGGTGAGCCTCGCGACGGAGAACGCAATACCCCTCCCCGGCGAACCTGCGTGGCCGGTTTTTCTCACGACGCTCGAGACGTTTCTCTCCGAGGACTAGCCCACCTGCGCGGCGAGGGCGGCAAGTTCCCTAGCAGGCTGTTGAACTACGTCGAGCTGGTGCCCGGCACCGGCGGCATCTTCGAGATCAAGGTCGGCGACAAGACCGTTGCCCAGCGCGCGAAGGGACATTTCCCGAGCAGCGAGGAGATCGTCGCGGCCGTGACTGCTGCAGTCCGGCGAGGCTCAGGGAAGCCGTAAGAAGTCGCATTGTGCGTTTGATAAGGGGCCCGCGCCCGCCCGCGCCTTCAGCCATGGAGTTGCTTCATGCCGATCCAATGGGCCGAACGTATGGACGAGCTTGCCTGGGAGGAACTGGCGGCCTCTATCGGGCCGCCCCGCTCGGAGACAAAAACGCTGCGGATCTGCAGCTCGTATTCGCCACCAGCATGTTCCACTGCTTCGCGCTCGAACACGGGAAGCGGTTGGGGCTGGCCTAGGCCAGTGCCGGTGCCCAGCTCCTGCCAGTCGAGCCCCACCAGCTCGCTGCGGCGCATGGCGGCGCCGAAGCCGAGCGTCAGGAGCGCGGCGTTGCGGCAGCCGATAATCTGCATTGATGGCCATGCCCGGCGAGGCGCAGGAAACGCGCCAGCACCGGGCGGTCTGGATGGGGTCAGGCGGCGCGCTCGGCGGGTCGCACGTCGGCGCCGTCGATCGCCTTCCCGTCCTCCAGCAGGTCGCCGAGGCTGCCGAGCACGAACCCGAGGGACGTGAAGCACTCCTCGTCGACGCCGCCGTGCTCGTCCCGGCAGGTGTCAATCAGCGTCTGCATCGCGGTGAGCCCGCACCACATCCGCTCGACCGTCTCCTGGAGGCGCTTGCGCCCGCCACCGGCGGGCGTGGGCTTGGGCTCAAGGGGCGCACGTTCCACGACCTGCGGGGCACAGCCGTCACCAGACTGGCGTATGCTGGTTGCACCGTCGCGGAGATCGCCACCTTCACGGGCCTATCGCTTGCTGACGTGCAGGCGATCTTGGATAAGCACTATCTGAGTTGCGATCCGGCGATCGCCGAGAGCGCCTCGCAGAAGCTGGCCAAGTTGGCCGAAGCGAGAACAACGTTGCAAACCGGGCTGCAAACTGACCCGGATGTTCCAGGTAAAGAGAACGGGAAAAGCGCTGTAGAATCAGGTGGCTGGGGGACTAGGATTCGAACCTAGATTAACGGAGTCAGAGTCCGCTGTTCTGCCGTTGAACTATCCCCCAACGGCGCGCGATGCGGCAGCTATCTAACAAGGCTTGGGCGTCTCGGCAAGGTGAGCGAGCATCAGCGGCGGAGCGAATGTCAAAAAAGACCCACCTGCGCTGCCAGCCAGTGCCGGCAGTGCCTAGCCCGACTTGCTTTTTGCCGCCCCTTGCGTTCGGCGATTTCCGTCGGCCGCTACGCCGGCCTGAGCGTGGTGCCTGCTGGAGCTGATTTCGTTCGCTTGCACTCACGGTCATGCTTCGGGTTCTTGTTGATCGCGTGATTCACGCCCGCGGTGGTTCCACCTCCGGTGATCACGCTCTGGCGTCCAAGCGAGCCGAGATATGGCAAAAATGCGTCGCCCCCAACACGCGCCGCCCTTTACCCCGTTGAGCGACCTGCTAGAGTGCCAAAATTGCATCAGGCGAAATTGCTGAGGGGGCCGATCGGCGTGCAGCAGCTTTGCGAGCCGCACGGGCGGCGAAGAAGAACGACAAGGGCTGAGCCCACATGACGCAGAGTGGAGGAGCCGGGGAGGGAATGGCGGTCACCAGGACCGCAACCGCCGCGCATGAGTACGCCGGCTCGGTCGGCGGCGTCGCCGATCTTGCGGACTCAGGCCGCGCCGGCGCACGATCCGGGTCCTCGCGCGTCTATGCTGCCCTCGATCTTGGCACCAACAACTGCCGCCTGCTGGTGGCACAGCCGTCGCGACGCGGCTTCAAGGTGATCGATGCCTTCTCGCGCATCATCCGGCTGGGAGAGGGCGTCAGCCTCAGTCGCCGGCTGTCCGAGGCCGCCATCGAGCGCACCTTGGAGGCCCTCAAGGTCTGCGCCGCCAAGATGCGGCTGCATCGGGTCGAGCGCGCCGGGCTGGTGGCGACCGAAGCGTGCCGCCTCGCCGACAACGCGCCGCAATTCCTGAGCCGGGTGCGCAGCGAGACCGATCTCGACATCAAGGTGGTGAGCCGCGAGGCCGAGGCACGGCTCGCGGTATCCGGCTGCGCGTCACTGCTCGATTGCAGCTGTGACCTGGCCCTGGTGTTCGATATCGGCGGCGGCTCGTCGGAACTCATCTGGCTCGACCTGGCGCGCAGCAAGCGACGGGGACCCGGCGCGCTGTTCAGCCGCCTTCAGGTGCAGGAGGCAATTGTAGCATGGACGTCGCTGCCGGTGGGCGTTGTTACACTTGCCGAGCGCCACGATAACAGGATGATTGATTCGCAGGTCTTCGAGGCCATGGTTGCCCATGTCACCACATTGCTGGGCTCGTTCATCTCGCAGCACGAGCTGCGCCAGCGCATGGCCGGGCGCCGGACGCAGCTGTTGGGAACGTCGGGCACGGTGACGACAGTAGCAGGGGTGCATCTGGAGCTGCCGCGCTACGACCGCAGTCGCATCGACGGCTGCTGGCTGGACGTGGACGAGGCGCGCGCGGTCACCTCCCGCCTGCTGGCGTGCAGCCACGCCCAGAGAGTGGCGGAACCGTGCATCGGTACCGAGCGCGCCGATCTGGTGCTGGCCGGGTGCGCCATCCTTGAGGCGGTGCTGCGCGCCTGGCCGTGCGAGCGGCTGCGGGTGGCAGACCGCGGCCTCCGCGAGGGTATTCTTGCGACACTGATGGATGAGGACGGCTTCTACCCGGCCGGCCAGCCGCGCCGACGGGAGCGCAGGTGACATGTCGGTGAGCAAAGGTGGCTCCAGGGGCGGCGGCGGTGGCGCCGCTGGCAGCATCTCCGGCGGTCGGCGCCAGGCCCGACAGCGCCTGCGTTCCGGCAAGCAGCGCACGCCGTCCTCGCGGGCCTGGCTGGAGCGGCAGCTCAACGACCCGTACGTGGCAGCCGCCAAGCGCGCAGGATATCGCTCGCGCGCGGCCTACAAGCTTGCCGAGATCGACGCCCGCTTCCATATCCTGAAGCCGGGCCAGCGCGTGGTCGATCTGGGCGCCGCGCCCGGCGGCTGGTCGCAGGTGGCGGCCGAAAAGGTGCGTTCCACCGACGGCAAAGGACAGGTGGTGGCGATTGATCTGCTCGCCGTGGAGCCGATCACCGGCACCGAGGTCATCCAGCTCGACTTCATGGATGCGGCGGCGCCGGACCGGCTCAAGGCGATGCTGCGCGGCGGCCGCGCCGACGTGGTGCTCTCCGACATGGCGGCGCAGGGCACCGGGCACGCCCGCACCGACCACTTGCGCATCATCGGCCTGGCCGAGGCGGCCGCCGAGTTTGCCTTCGAAGTGCTGGAGCCGGGCGGCGCCTTCGTGTGCAAAGTGTTCCAGGGCGGCTCCGAGCGCGGCTTGCTGGAGCAGCTGAAACGCGCCTTCACCACCGTGCGTCATGTCAAGCCCCCCGCCAGCCGCGCCGAGTCCGCCGAGATGTACGTGGTGGCGACGGGGTTTCGGGGCATAGCCTGAGTGTATAGCAGGTCAGACAGCGCAGGGGGCAGCCGGGCATGGCTGGCCTCGCGCCGGCATCGCGTCGGCCTCAGGGTCAGCCGGGCGGTGTGGGGCCCACATCCGGCCCGGCAAGCAGCGCTTTCCCTCGTAACATCACGGTGCTATGAGGGGCGCGAACGATTCCACAAATGGCGGCTGAGCGGGCCGCGTGCCGGGGGGTGATGGCCCTGGTGCGCCCCGTTTCGGTCACCCCGAGGAACGAAGGAGATCCCGCATGGTGCAGCGGCCCAGCCTCAACGATGCGAGCGTGGCGCTGACCTTCGACGACGTTCTGCTCCAGCCGCGCGCCTCGGACGTGCTCCCGTCCCAGGCCGATGTAAGCTCGCGGGTGACACGCGAGATCTCGCTCAAGATCCCGGTGCTGTCCTCGGCCATGGACACCGTAACAGAAGGGCCACTGGCGATCGCGATGGCCCAGGCCGGCGGGATCGGGGTGGTCCACCGCAACCTCTCCCCCGAGATGCAGGCTGAGCAGGTGGCGATGGTCAAGCGCTACGTCGCGGGCATGGTGGCCAACCCCGTCACCATCCAGCCGATGGCGACACTGCGCGATGCCTGGCGGCTGATGGAGGTACACAAGATTTCCGGCGTGCCGGTGGTGGAAGGCGGGTCTGAGGGCAAGCTGGTCGGCATCCTCACCAATCGCGATGTGCGCTTTGCGACCAATCCGGACACGCCGGTCTCCGAGCTGATGACCAGGAAGCTTGTCACCGTGAAGGATGGGGTGGCGCGCGACGATGCCCGGCGCCTGCTGCACCACCACAGAATCGAGAAGCTGCTGGTGGTGGACGATGACTTCCGCTGCGTCGGCCTGATCACGGTGAAGGACATCGAGAAGGCCCTCAAATATCCCAACGCCTGCACCGATGAGCAGGGGCGTCTGCGCGTGGCGGCCGCCACCAGCGTCGGCGATGACGGTTTCGAGCGCGCCGAGCGGCTGATCGATGCTGGCGTCGATATGGTGGTGGTGGACACCGCGCACGGGCATTCGCGCCGGGTCCTGGAGATGGTGAACCGCATCAAGAAGCTGTCGAACCGCGTCCAGGTGATCGCCGGCAATGTCGCCACCGCGGACGGCACCAAGGCGCTGATCGATGCCGGCGCAGATTCCGTGAAGGTCGGCATCGGCCCCGGCTCCATCTGCACCACCCGCGTGGTGGCCGGTGTGGGCGTGCCGCAGCTGACGGCGATCATGGATGCCGTCGAGGAGGCGAGCAAGCAGGACGTACCGGTGATCGCCGACGGCGGCATCAAGTATTCCGGCGACCTGGTGAAGGCGCTGGCGGCCGGCGCCGAGTGCGTGATGATAGGCTCGCTGTTGGCCGGCACCGACGAGGCGCCGGGCGAGACCTATCTCTACCAGGGCCGCACCTACAAGGCCTATCGCGGCATGGGATCGGTTGGGGCGATGGCGCGCGGCAGCGCCGACCGCTACTTCCAGCAGGACGTGAAGGATCAGCTGAAGCTGGTGCCGGAAGGCATCGAGGGGCAGGTGGCCTACAAGGGCCCGGTGGATGGCGTGCTGCACCAGCTGGTCGGGGGCCTTCGCGCCGGCATGGGTTACGTCGGCGCGGCGAGCCTCAAGGACCTGCGCGAACGCGCCCGCTTCGTGCGCGTCTCGCCGGCTGGCTTGAGCGAGGGCCACCCGCACGGCGTGGGCATCACGCGGGAGGCGCCGAATTATCAGCGCAATGGGTAGACCGGACCTCCGCCAACCGGCGGTCTCTTATCTTCAGGCGGAGAGAGCGCTGACCATGATGTAGTAGCCGTCCGGATCGCGAAGGGCGATCTCCATCGTTCCCGTGCGTGGGTTTCGGTGCGGCTCCTCTTCAAGCCGGGATACAAGCGAGCGCGCCCTCGCCAGCGCTGCGTCGAAATCATCAACCCGGAAGAACAGCAACAAGCCGTTGCCCGGCGGCGGATCAGGCTGGGTCAGCGGCGGATGCCCGTGGGCTCCCCAACGGTGCAGGCAGAGGAGAACCGTGCCGTCCATGTCGACGATCTGGCCGAAGTCGTTGTGTGCAGGTGCAGAGGTCGGCAGGCCCAACAGCGTCTGATACCATGCAAAGCTGCCCGCGACGTCGGTCACACCGATGATGGTCCACGTACGCTTCATTGCTGCCTCCCGCGGTAGGTCTGCCTGCACCTCATCTGGACTTAACGCCATCAAGCCTCGACGTCCTTCGCAGGGAAATGCATCATGACGTTGCTTGCGCGCTCTTCCGTACGGAATTCCGCGCAGGTTCAAGAGCGCTCGCTTCTCAGGGGCGGTCCAGACAGGGCCGGATTTCTCAGTGAACCAGGTTGCCATTCTTTATCCTGTCTTCGCACAGGTGCTGCTGACGCTCGCTGTCTACGTTCTGCTCATGGTAGCCCGCGGGCGCGCCATGGGCGCCGCCGCCGGCCAGCGCGGCAGTGGCGACATCGCCATGGGGCGGTTCGCCTGGCCGGATGACGCCGAGAAGCGCGCCCATAACCAGCGCAACCAGTTCGAGCTGCCGGTGCTGTTCTACGCGGTGGCGGCGTTCGCCCTGCTGACCAAGGGCGTGGACGCCACCATGCTGGCATTGGCCTGGGCCTTCGCGGCGAGCCGTATCCTCCACGCCGCCATCCACATCGGGCCGAACAAGGTGCGCTGGCGCGGGCCGGCATTCGGCCTCGGCTTCCTCATCGTAACCGCGATGTGGGTGAAGCTCTTCCTGCACGTCGCCTTCGGTGCCAGCTAGGCGGCCATGCGCATCGGTGCCAAGATCAATGCGGCGATCGAGCTGCTCGACGAGGTCCTCAACCGACATCGGCCCGCTGCCAATGCGCTGGCGGACTGGGGCAAGGCGCACCGCTTTGCGGGCTCCGGCGATCGCGCTGCCATCGGCAACCTGCTCTATGACGCCCTGCGTCGGCGCCGGTCGCTGGCGGCGCAGATGGAAAACGAGAGGCCCCGCGCCATAGTGCTGGCGGCGGCGCCACGCGCGCTCGGGATCGACGTGGCGGCGGTGATCGCCAGTGCGGACGGATCGCCGCATGCCATCGAGGCCCTGACGGAGGCGGAGCAGGCTGGCTTGCAGCGGCAGTTGCCGCCTGATGCGCCCGCTTCAGTGCGGGGCGACTTCCCAGATTGGCTGGAGGCGTCCTTCGCGCGCGCTTTCGATGCCGCGGCTGCCGAAGAAGGCGCCGCGCTGGCGGTCCGCGCGCCGGTGGACCTGCGCGTCAACGCCTTGAAGGCCGACCGCGAGAAGGTGCTGCGGGCGCTGGCGCGCTTCTCCGCTGTGGCAACGCCCTTTTCGCCGGTCGGCGTGCGGCTGGCGGTGCCGGAGGGGGCGGGCCGTACCCCGAACGTCGAGGCCGAGCCCGGTCATGGCAAGGGCTGGTACGAGGTGCAGGATGAGGGCTCCCAGCTTGCGGCGCTGCTGTCAGGCGCGGGGCCGCGCAAGCAGGTGCTGGACCTGTGCGCGGGCGGCGGCGGCAAGTCCCTGGCCTTTGCGGCGGCGATGCGCAACACCGGCCAAATCTACGCCTACGACGAAGATCCGCAGCGGTTACGACCGATCTTCGAGCGCCTGAAGCGGGCCGGCGCCCGCAACGTGCAGGTAATGACGGCCGGGGATACGGCAGCGCTGCAGGCGCTTGGGCCGCGTTTCGATGTGGTCTTCATCGATGCGCCCTGTACCGGCACTGGCGCCTGGCGCCGCCGCCCGGATGCCAAGTGGCGGCTGAAGCCGGCGAATCTGGCGCAGAGGCAGGAGGAGCAGCACCAGTTGCTGGAGCTGGCGGCACCGCTGGTGAAGCCGGGCGGCCGGCTCGTCTACGTGACTTGCTCCGTCCTGCCCGAGGAGAATACCGATCAGATTGCCTGGTTCTCCGGGCAGCATCCGGAATTCGCCGTGCTGCCGTGGGGCGATGCCTGGAGGCAGGAGATCGGCGGTGAGCCGCCGGTCTCGGCGACCGGCGACGCGGCACTGCTGCTCACCCCGGGGCGGCATGGCACAGATGGGTTCTTTGTCGCGTTGCTATCTAAGGCGACGTAAAGCGAATTAGGGCGAAGCCCGTAATCCGCCGAGCAACGTGCGGGTGGTGGCGGATGACGCTTCCCTGACAGGTGATGCGACGCTTGCGCCAGTGAGCCACCGTCCACAGATAAGTGTTTGACAGGGGCAACCGCCGGTCTAAGGATCGGCGCCATTGGGGCTGAAGAAGTTCGCCGCGTAACTCGAGGACTGCGCCGTCAAGTGCGCTTGAAGCCAGCCGCCACTGCGGCCATTGCGGCCGGCATCGCAAGAGGACAACTGTCCCACCATGGTCATCACTGCAGTCAAGCCGAAGCGCCCCAAGCGCTTGGCCTCGCGCTCGTGCCTGGGTCCCGTCGCGGACCTTGAAGCGCACCTCCCGGAGGAGTGGTGGCGCAAGCTGTTCAATGCGCTCTACGTCAAGACCGACGGCGATGTGGTCGAGAACCGGGAGAACACCCGCCGCGAGGTCGACTTCATCATCGCCGCCGCGGCGGTGCAGCCGCACAGCCATATCCTTGACCTATGCTGTGGCCAGGGTCGGCACTGCCTGGAGTTGGCGCGGCGAGGCTTCAAGCACGTGATGGGCCTCGACCGCTCGCGCTACCTGGTGCGGCTCGCCAAGAAGCGCGCGCAGACCGAAGGCCTGCACGTGCTGTTTAAGGAAGGCGACGCCCGCAACCCGCGGCTGCCCGAGAGCAGCATCGACTGCGTTGCCATCATGGGCAACTCGTTCGGCTACTTCTCCAACAAGCAGGACGACGAGAAGGTGCTGATGGCAGTCGGCAAGATCCTGCGGCCCTCCGGCCAGCTGGTGCTCGACATCACCGACGGCAGCCACATGCACGAGAACTTCGAGCGGCGGTCCTGGGAGTGGATCGACGAGCATCATTTCGTGTGCCGGGAGCGCTCGATCAGCCAGGACGGTGAGAGGCTCATCTCAAGAGAAGTGATCGTTCATGACGAGATGGGCGTTATTGCCGACCAGTTCTATGCCGAGCGGCTCTACACCCGCGAGAGCATCGGCAAGCTGCTGGAGAAGACGGGCTTCCGCAACATCCGCCAGCACGGCCACGCCGAAGCTCTCTCCGACCGTGACCAGGACCTCGGCATGATGGCGCGCCGACTCCTGCTGAGTGCCGACGCCCCATTGCTGCCGGCCCGCAAGAGCAAGGGCAAGCCGCAGACGCTGGATGTCACGGTGCTGCTGGGAGATCACCGCCTGCCGGACCAGGTGAAGCGCGGCGGCACGTTCAATCCCGAGGACATCGAAACCATCCGCAAGCTCAAGGACGGGCTCGCCGAGCTGCCGGCCTACAGGTTCCGCTTCCTGGACAACCACGGCACGCTGGAGCGCGACCTGGGCGAATTGCGCACCGACCTGGTGTTCAATCTCTGTGACGAGGGCTGGAACAACGATCCGTTCAAGGAGCTGCACGTTCCGGCGCTCCTGGAGGTGCTTGGCATCGGCTACACGGGTGCCGGTCCGTCGGCGCTGGCGGCCTGCTATGACAAGGGGCTGGTGCGCGCGGTGGCGCAATCGCTCGACGTGCCGGTGCCGCTGGAGAGCTATGTGCGCCCCGGCGACCAGGGGGCAACTCTGCCATCGGTGTTTCCGGCCCTGCTGAAGCCGAACCAGGGCGATTCCAGCCAGGGCATCACCGTCGATTCGGTGGTCAGCAACGAGAAGGCGCTGCTCGACTATCTCGACCGGCTGCGCGTGGAGTTTCCCAAGCGCGGCGTGCTGGTGCAGGAATTCCTGACCGGCTGCGAGTACTCGGTGGGGCTGATCGGCAACCCGGACCAGGGCCTCAGGGCGCTGCCGATCCTGGAGGTCGATTACTCCAGGCTCGATGACGGGTTGCCGAAGATCCTGGGCTACGAATCCAAGTGGCTGCCGGACAGCCCCTACTGGACCCAGATCAAGTACCGCGAGGCGACGCTGGGCGATCGCCAGCAGCAGCAGATGATCGACAGCTCGACGCGGCTGTTCGAGCGTCTGGGCTGCCGCGACTATGCCCGCTTCGACTTCCGCGCCGACGCCAGGGGCGAGATCAAGCTGCTGGAGGTGAACCCCAATCCCGGCTGGTGCTGGGATGGCAAGATGAACCTGATGGCCGGCTTCCAGGGCCTGCGCTACTCGGAGATGCTGGGCCAGATCCTGCAGTCCGCGGTGGAGCGGCTCGGCGTCACCGCCCGGCCGCAGCAGGGCGTACACGCCGTCGCGGCGGAGTAGGCAGACGCAGGTTGGGTAGCGCCGCAGGAGCGTAACCCAACACGGTGCCGAGGTCAGGTTGGGTTGCGGCTCCTGCGGGCCTAACCCGACATGCGCTTCGCCACCACCGCCTCATATGCGGCCTGCAATCGCGCCATGACGGACGGTCCCCTCTTGCGTCGCCGCGGTGCGCCGAGGTGGGTCTCGCGCAGCTCGTCCATCAGCTCCGCCCACATCTTCGGGCCGCCTTCCTGGAGCAGCTGCGCGCGGATGCCGAGCTCCTCCGTGACGGGTAGGTATTTGAGCCCCCACGCCGACATCTGGGCCAGCACCGGCAACAGCTCGATGCCCTGCTCGGTCAGGCTGTAGACCGCCTTCTGCTTGTGGCTCGGATCGTCGGCCTTGCTGATGATGCCCTGCTCGGTGAGGCGCTTCAGGCGATCAGCCAGGATGTTGGAGGCGATGCCCTCCTCCGACCTGGCCAGCAGCTCGCGGAAATGACGCCTGTTGCCGAAGATCATATCGCGGATGACCAGCAGGCTCCATTTGTCGCCCACCACCTCCAGCGTCAGATTGATCGGGCAGCCCGACCGGTGCTCCACTCCGCTCGTGTCGCTCATCTCCTCAACAGCCCCAGCTCAGCCTCACGCTAAACCGCTTGCATTTTTATATCAGTCCATCCTAATTAGGAAACCGGTTGCTAAATGCAAGCACCTTCGACGCGCAGCGCAATCACCATAGGAGCCGCCACATGCCGCAGTATGTCGATGGATTCGTGGTCCCTGTCCCCAAGGCGAAGCTGGAGGCGTACCGTCACATGGCGCAGGCCGCGGGCAAGGTCTGGCGCGAGCACGGTGCGTTGGAGTTCCGGGAGTGCGTCGCCGAGGACGTGAAGATGGGCGAGGTCACCTCCTTTCCGCGCAGCGTCGTCTGCCAGCCCGACGAGACGGTCGTCTTCTCCTGGATCGTCTACGCCTCGCGCGCGGAGCGGGACCGCATCAACGCCCTGGTGATGAAGGACCCGCGGATGAAGCCAATGATGGAGAAGAATGAGGATTGGCCGTTCGACGGCAAGCGCATGATCTACGGTGGGTTCGAGGTGCTGGTAGACGCGTAGCCGCGGCGGCAGCCGACTGACGAATTGAACACCCATCGCGGCATGTAACAGGAGAACGAAACCCATGCCCAGGCTTCGAGTCCACTGCTACTCCATCTCCCTCGACGGATACGGCGCCGGTCCTGATCAGAGCCTCGACAATCCGCTGGGTGTCGGGGGCCACGACAACCACAAGTGGATGCTCCCCACCCGCACCTTCCGGCAATTATTCGGTCGTGAGGGCGGATCGACGGGCGTCGATGATGACTTTACCGCACGCGGGTTCGCCAACATCGGCGCCTGGATCATGGGGCGCAACATGTTCACGGCGGCGCGCGGGCCATGGGACGAGAGCTGGAAGGGCTGGTGGGGCGACAACCCGCCCTACCACTGCCCGGTCTTCGTGCTGACCCACCATCCGCGCGCCGCGCTGGAGATGGAGGGCGGCACCATCTTCCACTTCGTCACCGGCGGCATCCACGAGGCGCTGGAGCGCGCCACCGCGGCGGCGGGCGACCGCGACATCCGTGTCGGCGGCGGTGCCGCCACCATCCGGCAGTACCTCAGCGCCGGCCTGATCGATGAGATGCACCTCGCCATCTCGCCGGTGCTGCTCGGCGCGGGCGAGCATCTGCTCGCCGGCCTCGACCTGCCGCGGCTCGGCTACCGTGTCGCCGAGCACGTCCCCACCGAGACTGCGACGCACGTGGTGCTGACCAAGGGGTAATGCGAAATGGCATTGACGCTCTACTATCATCCGCTGGCGTCGTTCTGCTGGAAGGTGCTGATCGCGCTCTATGAGAACGACATACCGTTCTCGGGGCAGATCGTGGACCTGATGGACGAGGCTTCGGCAGCGGCATTCAGGGAGGTCTGGCCAATCGGCAAATTCCCGGTCCTGCGCGACGATGCCAGAGGCGAGACGGTGCCCGAATCGAGCACCATCATCGAGTACCTGGACCAGCATTATGCGGGGCCAACTCGCCTTGTGCCTGCCGATCTCGACCACGCCCGGCAGACGCGTCTGCATGACAGGATCTACGATCTCTATGTGCATCAGCCGATGCAGAAGATCGTCACCGACCGGATCCGCCCGGCCGGCAGGAACGACCCGCACGGCGTCAAGGAAGCGCGGGCATTGCTGCGCACGTCGCTGGCCATGATCGACAAGGAGATGGGCTCCCGGACGTGGGCCATGGGCACGGCTTTCACCATGGCCGATTGCGCCGCCGCGCCGGCGCTCTTCTATGCCGACAAGGTGATGTCATTCGGCGAGACGCATCCGAGCGCGGCGGCCTATCTTGACCGCCTGATGCAGCGTCCGTCGTTTGCGCGTGTGCTCGAGGAGGCGCAGCCGCATTTCAAGATGTTTCCGGGGTAGGGTGCAATGAGCGCAGCGCGTTGCACCGATCCAGCGTTGATCGGTGCAACGCGGCTGACGCCTTGTTGCACCCTACGACGCTGTCACCGTGAGCGAGTAGCGCGGGTCGGCGGCGAGGCACTGGGCCTCGGGGAGCCCCAGCTCCTTGCGCACGATATTGGTGCCGAGCACCATGGAGACCATCTTGTAGGCGGCGTGGCGGCGGCCCATACCCTCGCGGCCCATGCCGCAGTCGGACGAGATGACAAGCCGCTCGGCGGGGATGTACTTCAAGGCCTCGCGGATCAGCGCCGCCACCTCGTCGGGCCGCTCCACCTGCAGGGAGTGGTGGTTGACGACACCGATCACGATCTTCTTGTCCTTGATGACCTCGCCGATCGCCTTCAGGTCGCCGGGACCGGACGAGCAGGTCTCGAAGGTGAGCGCATCGGCATCGACCTCGTTGAGCGCATCCAGCGTCGGCTGGTAGCTCTGCACCTCCTTGAAGATGCGCTGCTGGCACGGGTTGCCCCAGCAGGTATGGCACCACACCTCGGTCTTGCCGCTTAGGCCCTTCACGGTGTTGTTGAACACGCCGACCAGATCCTTCACGTCGAGCTTGCCGAATGCCTTGCCGCGCACTGGCACCATGTGGATTTGCGGCTCCTCCATCTGGATCACCGGGCAGCCGGCATCGGCGAGCTCGTTGAGCTCGGCATTGAGTGCCTCGGAGAGCGCCATGGTGCGCTCGACCGGGTCCTTGTAGTAGCTGTCGGCCACGGAGGCGGCGAGCAGTTCGGGCAGGATGGTGCCGAACTTCACGGGGCGCCCTGTCATGCGCTGCGCCGTCTTCCACATGGCGGTGTACTGGAGATTGCCGCGCTTCACCGGCCCGACGATGCGCGGCAGCACGCGGGCCTCCAGGAAGTCGTGCAGGATGTGCCCGCGCGGATAGGCGACGGCGCCGACGTCGTACCTGGTGGGCTCAGGTTCCTTGCTGAAGCCCTCCATGTGCGACGGCGCATAGCTCTGCCAGCTCATGCCGGCGATCTCCTCGTCGTAGTGCGCGTCGCCATCGGTCACGATGTCGATGCCTGCCGTCTCCTGGGCGCGCAGGAACGACGAAACCGCGTCCTCGTACTGCTCGCGATAGCGGGCGTTGACCATCGCCTCCAGGAAGCTCCGCGTGCCCAGCACGGCCGTGTACCAGGACGGCCGCGGCAGCGAGCCGATGATCGACGTTGGCAGGGTGACGTTGGCAGACCCCTTGAGCATGGCGCACTCCCCTTGGCGCAAATTTGCGCAATTCTGATTGTTGGCCTGAGTCTTTGCGCACCGCACAAGCGACGGCGCTCGTCTTCGTCAAGCCGTATCATCTCGGCAAACGATTGCCAACAACGCGGGTAATCGGTAGGCTTACAACCAAACAAAGATAATCAGGGAAGAAACGATGGGCTGGCAGCGGGGATTCTGGCGCCGATTGGGGGCCGTTTGCGCCGTGAGCACGGCAGCGATCGCAGGTCTGACCGCGGCTGTGGGCGCTGTCGCAGCGGCAGAGCCGATCCGCATCGGCTTCAGCATCTCCATGACCGGGCCTACCTCGCCGGCCGGCAAGCAGGTGCTTGCGGGGCTCCAGATCTGGCGTGACGATGTGAACGCCAAGGGCGGACTGCTGGAACGGCCAGTGCAGCTCGTCTACTACGACGACCAGGGCAGCCCGGCCAACGCGCCGGGCATCTACGCCAAGCTGATGGGCGTCGACAAGGTCGATCTGCTGATCGGCCCCTACAGCACCAACGTGATCGCGGCCTCGCTGCCGTCAATCATCCAGGCAAAGCGCACCACTATCGGCATCTTCGGCCTGGGCGCCAACAAGGTTTTCAAGTACCCGCGCTACTTCTCGATGAACTCGCAGGGTCCGGCGCCGGCCAACTACTCCAAATGCGTGTTCGACCTCGCCATGGAGCAGACGCCCAAGCCCACGACGGTCGCCCTGATCGGCGCCGATGTGGAGTATTCCCGCAACGCCCTCGACGGCGCGCGCGAGAATGCCAAGGCGCACGGGCTGAAGATCGTGTTCGAGCGCACCTATCCGCTTGCCACCACCGAGTACACGTCGATCGTGCGCGCGATGCAGGCGGCCAAACCGGAGGTGGTGTTCGCCGCCACCCTGCCGGTCGACACGGTGGGCATCGTGCGGGCGGCGAGCGAGATCAAGTTCCAGCCCAAGATGATCGGCGGCGCCATGCTAGGCCTGCTCGTCACCGGCATCAAGCAGCAGCTCGGCCCGCTGACCAACGGCTACATCTCCAACGAGTTCTACATCCCCGCGCCCAGCCTGCAGTTCACCGGCACCAAGGCGATGATGGCCGATTATCAGAAACGCGCGGCCGCAGCCGGCATCGATCCGCTGGGCTACACATATCCGCCGTATGCCTATGCAGCGGGGCAGATCCTGGCTCGTGCCGTGACGGAGACCAGGTCGCTCGATGACGAGACGCTGGCCGCCTTCCTGCGCAAGACCACGTTCGACACCGTGATCGGGCCGATCGCGTTCGGCCCGGATGGCGAGTGGATCAAACCGCGCATCATCTGCCTGCAGTTCCAAGGCATCACCGGGAGCGACATCGGGCAGTTCCGCGACTGGTCACGGCAGGTCGTCGTGTACCCGCCGCAATACAAGGCGGGCACTCTCATCTATCCCTTCGAGAAGGCACAATAGGCGCAGCAGCAGGTCGGGTCGGCGCGCAGCGCGTGACCCGACAATTGGCACCACGATGGAGAGGAATCGTTGGGTTGCGCCGCTGCGCGACTAGCCGAACCTGCGGAGAAGCGAGTGGCCAAAGACAGACGCCCGACGCTGAAGGACATCGCGCGCGACGTGGGCGTTCACGTCTCGACAATTTCGCGCGCTCTTAGCGACACCTCCAATCACGCCGTCTCGCCGGGTCTCGCGCGCAAGATCCGGCGCGTGAGCCAGCGCCGCGGCTACACGCCCAACGCCGCGGCGGTGATGCTCAAGACCAACCGCTCGCGCACGGTCGGCGTGGTCATTCCCGACATCACCGATCCCGTCTTCCCGCCCATCATCCGCGGCATCGAGGATGGGCTGGCGCGGCACGGCTACGTGGCCATCCTGGTCAATACCGACGGTGCCGCGCGGCGGCAGGTGCAGGCCATCGAGACACTGCGTCTGCGCGGCGCCGACGGGCTGATCCTGGCCAGCGTTGCCCGCAGCGACGCGCACTTGGCCCGGCTTACCGCCGGCATGGCGGTGGTAACGGTGAGCCGGCGCAGCAATGAGCCGCGCTTCTCGTCGGTGGTTCACGATGAGGAGGACGGCATCCGCCGCATTGTCGAGCATCTGGCGATGCTGGGGCACCAGCGCCTTGCCGCCATCGCCGGACCGCAAAGCGTATCGACGGGCCACGTCCGCTACGCAAGCTTCCGTCGCTATGGCGCCGAGCTGGGCGCTGAGGTGGATCCGGAGCGGGTCGTCTTTGCGCAGACCTTCAATGAGAAGGAGGGCGAGCGCTGCGCCGGGGAGTTGCTTGCCGCCGGGCGGCGGTTCACGGCGCTGGTATGCGCCAACGACCGGCTTGCAGTCGGCGCGATCACCGCGCTGCGCCGGCACGGCATCGACTGCCCGCGCGACATCTCCATTACCGGCTTCAACGACATGGCGCTCGCGGATCGGCTGTCGCCGGCGCTGACGACGGCCCGCGTCAACCACTACCGGGCAGGCGTGGAAGCCGCGGAGTTGATCGTGGAGGTCCTGGAGAACGCCAGCGCCGAGCCGCGCCACCTGATGCTGCCTGTCGATCTGGTCGCGCGCGACTCGACGCGCTCGATAATGCGGCGGCGTGGCCGGGAGGCAGTGCCTTGAGACGGCAAGGGAGGGAGCCATGAACATCGGATTTGTCGGGCTCGGCGCCATGGGCGCGCTGATCGTGCCACGCTTGATGGAGGCGGGGCATGCGGTGACGGGCTGGAACCGATCACGCGAGAAGGCGCAGCCGCTGATAGCCGCCGGCATGCAATTCGCCGAGGTGCCGCGCGCCGTCGCCGAGAGGTCGGAGATCGTCTTCTCCTGTGTCACCGATGCCGATGCGGTGCAGGCGGTCGCGCTGGGGGCGGAAGGAATAGTCGCCGGCCTGAAGCCGGGCGGCATTTATATCGACATGAGCACCATCGATCCGGACTCCAGCCGCGCAGTGGCGGCGGAGTTCGCAAAGGCCGGATCGTTCATGCTCGACGGACCGATCTCGGGCAGCCCGGTCACCGTGAAGGTCGGGCAGGCCTCGGTGATGGTCGGCGGCGATGTGGCGGCGTTCGAGCGGGCAAGGCCGGTGCTGCAGGCGATCGGCCCCAAGGTGACGCGTATCGGCGGCAACGGGCTCGCCTGCCAGATGAAGATCGCCGTGAACCTGCTGCTGATGGTGGAGGTGATCTGCTTCGGCGAGGCGGTGGCGCTGGCCGAGAAGGGCGGAGTGGAGCGCGAGGTGGCGGTGGATGCCATCCTGAAGAGCGTCGCCGCCTCGCCGGTGCTCGGCTATCGCGGTCCGTTCATCCTCGAGGGCAGGATGCCGCCGGTGCCGCTGGCGGACGTGACGTTGCAGCAGAAGGACATGCTGTTGGCGCTCGCTCTCGGCCGCAAGCTCGGCAGCCCGGTGCCGCTGGCGGCCGCCGCCAATGAGCTGATGAACGCCTGCCGCGGCCTCGGCATCGATGCCAACGATTTCGTCGTCGCACATCAGGTCTATCGCCGCCTGGGAGGCCAATCCAGATGAGCCAGATGTATCGAACCAACCTCAAGGACGTTCCCAAGGTCGAGGGCCTGAGACGCGAGGACGGCTGGATCGACATGCAGGTGCAGTTCCTGATCGACAAGAAATCGGCGGGTGCCGACAACGTCGTCGGCTGGACCGTGCTGAAGCCCGGCGCCAGTCACGAGCAGCACCTGCACCGCAACTGCGACGAGTTCTTCATCGTCCTCAAGGGCAAGGGCCACATCATCACCGACCACGGCCTGGAGCCGTCGAGCGAGGGAGATGTGGTCTATTCCCCGTGCGGTTGCTGGCACGGGTTCAACAACACTTCGGACGAGGACGTCGTGCTGGTGTGGGGCTGGATGGGCGCCGGCTCGATCGAGGCGTCGGGCTACCAGGTGCCAGAAGAGGAAGTGGGGAATAGGGAATGATGGCATCAGACCCTCCGGGTCTGACACCATGGCTCCAACGTGGGTTTCAGAACCGCGTCAGACCCTTTCGGTCCGACACCTCTACGGCAGGTCCGAGATGGCAAACGCATGGGACGATGCCCGCATCGCGCGGGGCATGAAGGATCAACTGGCGCAGCGGCGGGCGCGTATCGATGCGGGCGAGGCGCCGCTCGGCTGGAAGGTGGGCTTCGGCGCCCCGGCAATGATGCAGAAGCTCGGCATCAGCGCGCCGTTGGTCGGCTACCTGATGCACGGCGCCTTGATCCCGTCCGGCGGCATGGCCTCGCTGACGGGCTGGGCCAAGCCAATCGCCGAGCCGGAGATTGCGGTGCATATCGGCCGCGACCTGCCGGGCGGAGGCGACCGGGCGGAGGCGGCAGCGGCGATCGCCGCGCTTGGGCAGGCGATCGAGCTCGCCGATGCCGACCTGCCGTTCGAGGACCCGGAGGCGATCCTCAAGGGCAACATCTTCCAGCGTCACGTGATTCTGGGTGAGCCCGATCGCTCGCGCGCGGGCGGTGATACGGCCGGCCTGCTGGCGCGGGTGCTGCGGCGTGATGCGGAAGCCGCCCGCACGGACGATCCGGAGGCGGCCACCGGCAAGATCGTCGACATCGTGCGCCACGTCGCCGACGTGCTCGCGGCTTTTGGCGAGCAGCTGTCGGCCGGCGATATCATCATCGCCGGCTCGGTGGTGCCGCCGCTGCTGATCGAGCCGGATGAAACGGCGGTGGCCTACGCCCTCGATCCCATGGGGCAAATATCGGTCGCGTTCACGCGCTGAGGTACTATGAGATCCGAGCGCCGATTGGTGGCATTGCTGCATTTATTTGCCCTGGCTGACCGCCAGATCGGCCCAGTTCGACATGACCAACGATCATAAGGCAGCGCGCCCGGACGTTGCCGATACGGAGAGAACGCACATGAGGTTGCGTATCATTCTCGGCCTCGGCGCCGCGGCGCTGATGGCCGTGACGACGGCCCTGACGGACCCCCCGCACGCGCAGACCTATCCCGGCGGGCAGGTGAGGGTTGTTGTGCCGTTCGGCGCCGGCAGCGTCACCGATACGCTGGCGCGTGTCCTGGCCGACAAGCTGCAGCCGATCTGGAAGCAGACCGTCCTGGTGGAGAACCGCCCCGGCCTGCCGGGGACGACGTCGGTGGCGAAAGCACCGGCCGACGGCTACACGCTGATGGTCACCTCGAACGGCCACGTCATCGCCAAGACCCTCAACAAGAACGTGGCGTTCGATCCAGTCGAGGACTTTGTGGGCATCACGCGGCTGGTCGAGGTGCCGTTCGTGATGATCGTGCCGCCGAGCCTTCCGGCCAAGACGCTTTCCGAATTCATAGACTTGGCCAGGAAGGAGCCCGGCAAATACAATTTCTCCTCCGCCGGCGTGGCAAGCACGAGCTTCCTGGCGGGTGAGACCTTACGGCAGGCGGCGGGCATCCAGCTCGTGCACGTGCCTTTTAAAGGTACGCCGGCGGCAGTGACGGCGGTGCTGCGCGGCGACGTGGCTTTCTACTTCTCTCCGATCCCCGATGCATCGGCCCAGGCCGAGGGTGGCAAGGCGCGCATGCTGGCGATTACCTCGGCGACGCGCTCCAAGGATGTGCCGAAGGTGCCAACAGTGGTCGAGGCCGGCGTGAAGGGGTTCAAATACTCCCCCTGGTTCGGCCTGCTGGCACCGAAGGGCACGCCCAAGACGGTGGTCGACAAGATCAATGCCGACGTGCGCGCCGTGCTCAAGATGCCGGAGGTGGTGAGTCGACTGAGCATGCTGGGCTCGTTGCCATCGCCGAGTTCGCCGGCCGAATTTGATGCGATCATCAAGGCCGACGCGCGGGCCTACGCCAGTCTGCTGAAGAAAGCCGGCCTCCATGGGAAGTAGGCCCGCAGGCCGCGTGGGTGACACCCTTTCGGGATCCGACGCGACGGCGCTCGGGCCGATGGATTCCGGTGGCGGACCCGTCGTTGGGCAGGTTTGCTCGGTTTTGCCAGCTTGAAGGCGTCATCTCGGCGCTGGTAGGTTGATCCTTGCACTCGTTAAAAAAACGAGGGCATGCCGCCACCCGATCAATGGGCGGCGGCCAAGCGTGCGCACCCAAGGCTGCGCGCACGTGCAAATAAATAGGCCGATGAGGAAGCCCAGGAGGAGGCCCTTCAATGTCAGTCCGAATGTCAATCCGCATGTCATGGCTTGCGGCAGCTGCCCTGCTTGGCGGGGTGCTTGCCGGCAGCCCCAGCGCTGCATCGGCCGAGGAACTGGTGTATGGCGCCTGGATGTCACCGCGCGAGTACCAGAACGTCCACGTCATGCCCGAGATGTTCAAGAACATCGAGAAGGCGACCAATGGCGCGATCAAGTGGAAGCTCATTCCCGGCGGGGCCATCGCCGACGGCAAGGGCACATTCGCGGCGGTCAAGGACGGGCTGATGCAGGGTGGCATGGGCATCGTCACCTATTCGCCCAACACGATTCCGTCGGTCTATGCGATCTATTCCACGGTGATCCTCGGCCACAGTGATGTGGTGGCCGCGACCGGCGCGGCGCTCGAGGTGATGTATCTGCGCTGCCCGTCCTGCCTGCAGGAGTTCAAGCGGAACAACGCCGTGCCGCTCGGCGGCTGGGACAGCGCGGCCTACGTGCTCGCGTGCACCTCGCCGGTGAAATCACCAGCCGATCTCAAGGGCAAGCGGGTCCGCGCCACGGCCGGAAACGGCGAGTTGATGCGCGCCGCAGGCGGCGTGCCGGTCAATGTCACGCTGGTCGATGCTGTCGGCCTGCTGCAGCGCGGCGGCCTCGACTGCCAGCACGGCGTCGCCGACTGGCTCAAGACTTTCGGCTACGCCGACTTCACCAAGTACGTCGCCGACCAGCCGCTCGGCATCACCGGTCCGGCCATTGGCTTCGTGATGAACCGCGGGACCTGGAACAAGCTCACCCCCGAGCAGAAGGCGGTGCACATCAAGCAGGCCGCGTGGATGAGCGCCAAGATGGCGATCGGAAACTTCATGATCGCCAACGACGAGACGCTCGCAACTCTGGTCAAGGAGAAGGGCGTCACCGTGCTCAAGACCGATCCGAAGGACTGGGCGGGCGTGATCGCCGAGTTCCAGAAGAGCGATCGGGCGCGCAACGTCGCCAAGGCGAAGAGCTTCGGCGTCGCCGACCCCGGCACCATCATCGACGACTACCAGAAGACCATCGAGGCGTGGCGCGGACGGTCCAAGGAGATCGGCCGCGACATCGACAAGTTCGCCGCGGTGCTCATGCGCGATGTCTTCTCCAAGATCGATCTGACCAAGCTCTGAGAGCGGTGGGGGGGCTGGCCCTCCGGGCCTGCCCCCTTGGGGAACGGGGAACGTGAAGAGGCGGATCGCGGTGGAACCGGGATGCCCGCTCCTGTTCCCCTCTTCCGATATCTCCAGTTCACCATTCCGTCCGGGGGGACAATGGCCGCAATCAGAGTTGTGCTGCGGTGGCTCGAATACCCAATCAACCTCATGCTGTGGCTGGGGCTGATCGCGGGCTTCCTGATGATGATGCACGTCGGGGTCGATGTCTTCGCCCGGACCCTGCTCAACCACCCTCTCTCGGGTACCACCGAGATCGTCGGTGGCTGGTACATGGTCGCCATCGCCTTCATGCCCTGGGCTTGGCTGGAGACACGCAACAGCCATATCGTCGCCGGCATGTTCGAGCACCTTGGCGGGCCAAGATTCAATTTCTGGCTCAACGTCTTCGTCAAGCTCACAACGCTGATCTTCATCGCGGTGTTCACGTGGCAGACCTGGGTCCAGGCCATCCTGCAGACGAGTGCCGGAGAAGTCTGGGAGGCGGCCGGCGGCTTCATCCCGATCTGGCCCAGCCGCTGGGCCGTGCCGTTCGCCGGCGGCCTGATGGCTGTCTACATGGCCCTGCGTCTGGTCGCCGACCTCGGCGGCGAGTGGCGGCGCTGATCGCCGGGGGAGCACATGGATCCGCTGACACTCGCACTTGGCAGCCTCGGCCTGCTGCTGCTTCTGCTCGCTCTCAGGCTGCCCATCGGCATTGCCATGGGGGCGGTTGCGTTCCTCGGTTTCTGGTACGTCCGCAATTTCCACATCGCGATGACCGTGCTGCGCGATACGCCGTTCTCCTTTGCGGCCAGCTGGGATCTGTCCGCGATCCCGATGTTCCTGCTGATGGGGGCCGTCGCCGGCAATACCGGCATCGGAACGGCCCTGTTCCGCTGCGCGCTGGCGTGGTTCGGATGGATGCCCGGCGGCCTTGCCGTGGCGACCAACTGGGCCTGCGCCGGGTTCGGCGCGGCGTCGGGCTCCAGCATCGCGGCGGCGGCGGTGATGGCGCGCCTCGCCGTGCCGGAGATGCTGAAGAACAAGTACGACAAGGCGCTTGCCAGCGGTGTCTGCGCCAGCGGCGGCACGCTCGATGCCCTGATCCCGCCCAGCATCACCTTCGTCATCTACGGCATCTTTGCCGAGGTGCCCGTCAACAAGCTGCTGATCGCCGGCATCCTGCCGGGCATCCTGACGGCAGCGGTCTACATGGCGATGATCGTCATCCGCTGCTGGATTACGCCGTCGCTGGCTCCGCCGATCGTATATGCGGACAAGGCCGAGCTGTGGCGCGAGCGCTGGGTCTCGCTCGCCGAGGTCTGGCCCATCATTGTGCTGATCATGGGCGTGATCGGCGGGCTCTATTTCGGCTGGGTGAGCCCGACGGAAGGCGGCGCTGCCGGCGCCCTGCTCGCCATCGCGATCGGTCTGGTGCAGCGGAAATTGAGCTGGGACGGGCTCATCGACAGCTTCAAGGACGCCATCACCACAACCTCACAGCTGTTCTTTGTCGGCATGGGCGCGGTTGTCTACACCAAGTTCCTGGCGCTGATCGGCACCGCCGACATGTTCACCGGCCTGATCGGGTCGTGGGCCGTCGATCCGCTGCTCCTGGTGATCGCCATCTCGCTGATCTACGTGGTGCTCGGCACCTTCATGGACCCGCTGGGCATGATCCTTCTCACCATCCCGGTGTTCGTGCCGATGTTCGCCGCGTTGAAGATGGACCTGGTCTGGCTCGGCGTGCTGGTGGTGAAGTACATCGGCATCAGCCTGCTGACGCCTCCCGTGGGCTTCAACATCTACGTCGTCGCCACCGCCACCAACAACGAGATCCCGCTCAAGACGATCTATCGCGGCTGCTACTGGTTCCTGGGTGCGGAGGTTTTCATCATGGCCCTGCTGATCGCGTTCCCTCAAATCTCGCTCTGGCTGCCGAGCTCGATGAACTGAGCGGGCGGGGCGCCGGATTGCGTATGTGGACTTCGCCGCACCCGCGCCCCCGCGCCTGACGTGACTGGTACCTGGTTCCCCCATAGCTCTCGCTCGGCTGCCCCTGCCGCGCCGCCTTGAACCCCGCCGAGCGGCCTCCTGCCCGGAACAGAACCAGCGGTCCCCGCATGATGTCCTGGCCCGCATGCGGCCATAGTTGCGCCTGCCGGGCAGCGTGTACACGCGGGCGGCGCCGATCACCCAGCCTTTGATCGGACAGCCGCCGGACGCACGGCGCTTGGCTTCCTAATGCGATGGCAGGCAGTCGTGGCAAGCAGGGTGGGACGCCCGCGACCCATCGCCCTTGGGGCGGCAAATGTCATCGCACGGCTTGCCGTTCTCGATCACTCTGGCGCGCATGCCTTGCGAGGATTTTTCTCATGTCGAAAACGAGGTGGTTGGCAGCGCCTACCGCACTGCGCGATCGATTCCCCAGGCGCTCAGGCCGCAGGGCCGGCATGCTGGCGCTGGCCGCCGCGGTCGTGCTCTGGGGCTTGAACTGGCCGGCCTTGAAGCTCAGCTTGCAGCACATTACGCCGCTGTGGCTTTCCTTCCTGCGTTTCGCATTCGGCGGCGCCTGCCTGCTTGTCCTGCAGGCCGTGCGCGGAGAGTTGCGCCTGCCGCAGCGCGCCGACTGGCCGTTCGTCGCCTCGGTTGGCCTGCTGCACATGATGCTCAATACCGCGCTGGTCATGGTCGCACTGACACATTTGCCGGCGGGGCGCACCGCCATGCTGAGCTACACGACGCCGGTGTTCGTGGTGCCGGCGTCCATCCTGCTGTTCCGGGAGCCGGTGGTGCCGCAGCGCCTCGCCGGCGCCGGGCTCGCGCTCATCGGCGTCATCGTGCTCATGAACCCCGCCACGGTCGACTGGAGCGATCCCACCGCGCTCGGCGCGCACCTGATGCTGCTGGCCGCATCCTTGCTGTGGTCGGTGTGCATCCTGCATCTGCGCTACTTCAAGAGTCCATCCACCGCCTACCGGCTGGCACCCTGGCAGATGCTGCTCGCTGCCCTGCCCCTTGCGATCGTTGCGGGCATCGTGGAAGGGCCGTTCACGGCAGACGGCTCGGCGACCTTCTGGCTGACGCTGATCTACGTCGGCCCCGTCGCCACCGCGTTTTGCTTCATCGCCGTCAACGGCGCCAGCACCTGGCTCTCTCCCGCCACCATGACGACGGCCATGCTGGGCGTTCCCGTCACCGGCATCCTGCTCTCTGTCACGCTGCTGGGAG
>DASURA010000196.1:0-2358 GCA_036280295.1 Hyphomicrobiaceae bacterium | reverse complement strand
CGGCCAAGGCCCCCCATGCCCCAGCTCCTCGCCACGCCCTTCGCCCCCATCGTCCTCCTCGCCTTGTCGAACGTGTTCATGATGTTTGCCTGGTACGGCCACCTGAAGTTCACCGGCCGCCCGCTGTGGCTGGTGGTGCTGGCGAGCTGGGGCATCGCCCTCGTCGAGTATTGCCTCGCCGTCCCGGCCAATCGATATGGTGCTCTCATCTATGAGCCGGCCCAGCTCAAGACCATCCAGGAGGTGATTACCCTGGCCGTCTTCGCCGTATTCTCGGTGCTCTACCTGAAGGCCGACTTCACGCTGAACCACCTGATCGGCTTCGCCTTTATCGCGCTCGGTGCGTTCTTCGTCTTCAAGGGACCAGTGTGAGGTCGGGCGTCGGATTTCGGATGTCGTTACCCGGCTCCAACCCGACGGCCCACACCCGAAACCCAATCCCTAAAACCTGAAACCTGAGCTAGATTGCGGCCCTATGAGCTGGCACGGGCATGGCCGCGGCGGGCGGCGCAGTTATCATCACGGCAATCTGCGGGAAGCCCTGGTCGAGGCGGCCCTCGACCTGATTGGCCAGAAGGGGCCCGCGGGCTTCACCTTCGCCGAGGCGGCGCGTCAGGCTGGTGTGAGCGCAGCGGCGCCCTACCGGCATTTCCGCGACCGCGATGCCCTGATTGCCGAGGTGGCGCAGCGCGGTTTCGAGCGCTTCGAACAGCAGCTCGCCGCCGCCTGGGACGAAGGCCGACCGACGGAGCCGGCGGCCTTCGATCGCCTGGGCAAGGCCTACCTTGCCTTCGCCCGCAGCGAGCCCGCTTATTTCGCTGCCATGTTCGAGTCCGGCCTGTCGCTCACCGAGCATCGTGAGCTGCAACAGGCGGGTGACCGCGCGCTGGCGGTGCTGCGCGGCGCCTGCGAGGCGCTGGTGGCCAGCATGCCTGCCGCCAAGCGCCCGCCGGCGATGATGATGGCGCTGCACATCTGGGCGCTGGCGCACGGCATCGCCAGCCTGTTCGCGCGCGGCGACGCGGCGCGCCGCCCGGTGCCAATGAGCCCGGAGGAGCTGTTGGAGGCCGCGACCCTCGTCTACCTGGAAGGGCTGGGCGTGAGCAGCAAGGGCGATGAGCCGAGCTCGTAGGGTCCAATAAGGCGATAGCCGCATTGCACCGAGGACGGGTCGAAACGGTGCAATGCGCTTCGCTTATTGCAACCCTACGTCCTACGTCCTGCGCAACGATTGGCGGGCCGCAACCCGGATATGCTACTCTGCGTTGAGAAAAGGAGCCGTTCCATGTTCGACCAAGTCAGCCCGAGGGATCGCGTTCTTGCTGCGGCGCTGGAATGCGCCGCCGCCAAGAGCTGGAGCGACGTGACGCTGCTCGATATTGCTGACGCCGCCAAGCTGCCCCTCACCGACCTGCGCAAGAGCTTCAGCTCCAAGACCGATATCATCGCCGGCCTGCTGCGTGCCGTCGACGACGAGGTGTTGAAGCACGCGCCGAAGCGCACGGAGGGCCAGTCACCACGCGATGCCCTCTTCGACATCGTCATGTCGCGCTTCGATGTGCTTGGCCCCTACAAGAAGGCGCTGCAGTCAATCGCGGCCTCCGGCCCCGCCGATCTGGCGCTGGCCCGTCCGGTGCTCGATTCCATGCGCTGGATGCTGGAGGCCGCCGGCATCGGCACCGACGGCGCTGCCGGGAGCCTGCGCGTGACCGGCCTCGCCGCCGTCTATGCCTCGGTGTTCCGCACCTGGCTGGAGGATGACGACCCAGGCTGCGCCCGCACCATGGCGGCATTGGATCGGCGGCTGCGGCGCGGCGAGAGCGCAATCCGAAATGTCGAGCAGGTCTCCGCCGTCGTGACGCGGCTGGCTACCGATGGCCCGGCGTTCCTGCGCTCGGTGTTCCAGGGCCGACCGACGCCACCACCGCCGCCACCCGAGGCTGGCCAGGGGCAGGAGGCGGGGCTGCCGTGACGGCGCCGGATTGGGGCGCAGCCCGCATTCCGCCGCTATGATCCACCCGGCGGACCGCGCACACTGATCGGCCCCTGAGGGGCACCACCAAGCGGCGGCGGCCGCGACCTCGCGTGCAGGGCCGTGCGAGGGAACCGCTTCACGGCGGCGTTGGACATGGCGTAAGAAGGCCGCCCCTTCCTCAACCCACCGAAGCATCATGACCTCGTCTCCCTGCACGTTCTGCGGGCTCGACTTCGGCACGTCGAACTCGTCGATCGGACGTTTCGTTGGCGCCGCGCCGCGGCTGGTCGAGATCGAGCCCGGGCGCGTTTCCGTGCCGACCGCGATCTTCTTCAGCTTTGAGGACGGCAGCGCCTGTTTCGGCCAGGAGGCCGTCGCGAGCT
>DASURA010000195.1:0-14935 GCA_036280295.1 Hyphomicrobiaceae bacterium | reverse complement strand
AGCGAAGCGCATTGCACCAACGACGGACCATATAACGGGCGTCACCGTTTGCGGCTCGGTGCTCGGTGCAATGCGCTCGCTCCGCTCGCTTATTGCACCCTACGCTTTCTACGATTTCGCCTTCAGCCCCAGCTCCGCCAGAACGTAGGGCGCAATAAGCCGAAGGCGCATTGCGCCGATGCGCTCGGAGCCTGTGACCGCGGCCGCTGCCGAATGTGGCAGGTCTTCGCTGACAGCGCAGGCTGCACGACGACCCTACCGCCTCACCTCCCAGGTCGTCTTGATCTCGCCGGTCGCCGCGTCCTTGCTGTCCTTGAGCTGGATGCCCATGCCGGCCAGCTCGTCGCGCAGGCGGTCAGCCTCCTTGAAGTCCTTGGCCTTGCGCGCGGCGTTGCGGGCGGCGATCAGCGCCTCCACTTGCATATCATCAATGGCGAGAGTCGCCGGTCGCCACGCCTTCCATGTTGCTGCATCTAGCTGCAGGAGCCCCAGCAGGCGGGCCGATGCCTTGAGGCAGGCCGCGGCAGGCTTCACGCCCTTGGCCGCCTCCGAGCGCAGAGCGTGCAACGCCGTGATCGCCTGCGGCGTGTTAAGATCGTCTGCCAGAGCTTCGATCACATCGGCACACAGCGGCGAGCCGTCGTCGGCCGCCTCCGTCAGCTCGTACCAATGGTCAAGCGTTCGCTTGGCCTCGCCGAGGGCGTGCCGGGTCCAGTTGATGGGCTGGCGATAATGCGCCGACAGCATCGCCAGCTTGATGGCCTCCCCCGGCCACTCCTGCAGCAGCTCATGGATCGTCACGAAATTGCCGAGGGACTTGCTCATCTTCTCGCCCTCGACCTGCAGGAAGCCGTTGTGCAGCCAATAGTTGGCCATCGCCCCCGTGCCGTGGGCGCAGCGGCTCTGGGCGATCTCGTTCTCGTGGTGCGGGAACACCAAGTCGATGCCGCCGCCGTGGATGTCGAACACATGCGGCCGGGCCAAGCCCGCCGCCGACAGCAGCCCCTTCAGCTCGGGCTCCTGCCACAGCCAGCGGTCGGACATGGCGGAGCATTCCAGGTGCCAGCCCGGCCGTCCGGGCGTCCCGATCCCGCATGGGCTGGGCCATGCCGGCTCGCCGGGCTTCGACGGCTTCCACAGCACGAAGTCCATCGGCCCCTTCTTGTAGGGTGCCACCTCGACGCGGGCGCCGGCCTCCATCTCCTCCAGCGAGCGGTTGGCGAGGCGCCCGTAGTCCGACATCGAGGCCACGTCGAACAGCACGTGGCCTTCCGCCACATAGGCATGGCCGTTCGCCACCAGCGCCTCGCACAGCCGCTGCATCTCGGCGATGTGCTCGGTGGCACGCGGCTCCACCGTCGGTCGCAGCACGCCAAGGGCGGCGATATCCTCGTGGAACTGCCTGGTCGTCCGCTCCGTCAGCGTGCGGATGTCGATGCCCTGCTCTGCCGCACGCGCGTTGATCTTGTCGTCAACGTCGGTGATGTTGCGGGCGTACGTGACGTGCTCGGCGCCATAGATGTGCCGGAGCAGCCGGAACAGCACGTCGAACACGATGATCGGCCGCGCATTGCCGATGTGGGCGTAGTCGTAGACCGTCGGCCCGCACACGTACACGCGCACATTGCCGGGATCGATTGGCTGAAACGGCTCCTTGCGGCGCGTCAGCGTGTTGTAGAGCGTCAGTATCACTGGGTGGCGCGTCACTGTGGTGGTCCCTGCTGCGGTCGGCTGCCTGGCACGAAAGGAGGTGCGGCGGCCGTGCCAGCTTGGGGCCGCTTAGCCAGTGCCAATCCTACAGCAAAGAGTGTTGCGCATGTGTCGTGACCCAGCCGCAGCCTGACCAGGAGCGTGCCGCGTTATCGAAGCTTTCTCCAGGCGCGTCAAGCCAGCGCAATGGCAATCCCCGATCCTCGAATATCGTCCCCTGATCGCGTTGACCCTGCCGCAACAATCCCATAATTGATGACAAAGGTGCGCTGGCAACCTCGTGACAGCGCCGAGGCTCACGCGTCAACTCCTGTGCGCCAAGGCACAACATCAAGGCCCGACACCACGTCCTGGGCCGACATCAGAGCGTGGAACGGGCTCCGCATGACGACTGGGGGATCACAGAAGCGCAGCTGGCCGCTGCTTGCAGCGGCCCTGTTGGCCACGGTGGGCATGGCCATAACGGTGGGCGACGCCGCGGCGCAGTGGTGGCCATTCGGCAATCAGGAGGAGCGCCCGCCCGTTCCCCGCGAGCCGGTGCGGCCGCCCCGCGGCCAGCAGCAGCCGCCGGCAATTGATCCCTCGGCGCCTCCGCAGCGCCCTGGCGGCTTCGGCTCGCAGCCCGGTCCGAGCTACGGCTCGCAGCAAGGTATCAGCAACATCTGCTTCCAGCTTGAGCAACGCCTGGTGGCCGAGGTGCAGGGCGCCGGCCAGGGCCGCGAGATGCTGCCCAAGATCGAGGCCGACATGCGCGAGCTTGAGCGCAGCCTCCGCACAAACTCCATCCGGCTGGAGCGCTCGGACTGCTGGGATACGTTCCTGTTCTCCAAGACCCTGCGCAACTCCGCCCGTTGCCGGGCGCTCAACGACGACGTCGAGAACGCACGCCACCGCCTCGCCGACCTCGACCGTCAACGCGGCCAGATCCTGGGCTCCGAGGACCGCTCGCTGCAGGACGACATCATCCGCGAGCTGGCGCGCAATGGCTGCGGCGATCAGTATGTCCGCGAGGCGCGCAAGCGCGACAACGCCAGCAATCCCTTCGCCATGCTGTTCGGCAGCGGCGAGGATGAGGGACCGCGTGGGCCCACCAACGACAACTTCGGCAACCTGCCGTTCGCCACCTATCGCACACTGTGTGTGCGGCTGTGCGACGGCTACTATTTCCCCGTCAGCTTCTCGACGCTGCCGAACCACTTCCAGCGCGATGCCCAGCTGTGCCAATCGCAGTGCGCGGCACCGGCCGAGCTGTTCTACCACCAGAACCCGGGCGGCTCCGTGGAGCAGATGGTGTCGTTCGGCGCCCAACAGCCCTACACCAGCCTGAAATCGGCCTTCCGCTACCGCAAGGAGTTCGTGCGGGGCTGCTCGTGCAAGCAGGCGGAGTACAATCCGGCGACCATGGAGCAGCAGAAGGCCGAGGCCGCACCATCAGCGACCGAGCCGGCGGCTGGCGCACCGGCGGCCGGCATCAAGATCGGCGCCAAGAGATAGGCCCATCGCCCGCCCGGCCGGAGGCGGCTTCAGCACCAGGGCGGGTGCCAGCACGGCGAGCCAACGATGTGCATGACCTTCCCCGAAGGTGCCGCCCAGAGCCCTGTCTCCCTGCGCCGCGTCGGCCTCGACGATCATGCCGACGTGCGCTACCTGCACGCCCAGTCGATGCGATCCCAGTGCGGCGACTCGCTCAGCGATGCGGAGCTGGCGGCGTTCCTGACGTTCGTGGGCTCGCCCGACTATTGCGACCGCTTGCGCGCCGAGGAACTGCACGGTGCCTACTTCGAGGGCCAGCTGGTCGGCACCGCCTCCTGGCTCGTCAACGGCGATGACGGCAAGACCGCGCGCATCGCCTCGATCTACGTGCATCCGATGTTCACCCGGCTCGGCATCGGCAGCCGCCTCCTGGCCGAGGTCGAGGCAGGCGCCTTCCAGTCAGGCTTCGACCACCTCGGCGCCAGCGCCACCATCAACGCCGTGCCGTTCTTCGAGTACCATGGCTACACCGAGGCCTCACGCGGGGTGAAGGCATTCGGCCCGGCGTGCTGGCTGCCGGTGGCGTTCCTGCGCAAGCGGGTAGGGTAGGTAGGCTCAGACCAGCAGGTCTGCCCCCTGCAGCGCCTCAGTGCGGCGCGTCCGGATGCCAGCCGACGATCGCCAGCATCAGGAAAAAGCCCACCGTGTAGGCCACCGCCACATGCCAGCCGTTTTTCACCCACGAGCCGACCGACCTCGCCTCGGGATAGAGATTGCTGAGCGCGACGCCAGCCGACGATCCGAACCAGATCATGGAGCCGCCGAAACCGACGGCGTACGCCAGGAAGCCCCAGTCGTAGCCGCCCTGCTTGATCGCCAGCGCCGTCAGCGGAATGTTGTCGAACACGGCCGAGACGAAGCCCAGGCCCAGCGCCGTCTGCCAACTCGCACCGGGCAGCTCCTCAACCGGCATCAGTGAGGCACACAGCACCAGGGACAGCAGGAAAATCGTACCCTTGAAGGTCTCCGGCAGCACGCCCCAGTCCGGACGCCGCCAGCCTGCGAGCGCCAGCAGCACCACCCACACGGCAATGCCGATCACCGGGAGCAGATCGAGCAACTCGCGGTAGGCGAGATTGGCGCCAACATTCGAAAGGATCGCCACGATCAGGATGGCGAACACGATGGCCACCCGCGACCAGTCGACCCTGATGCCGGCCGGCACATCCTTCATGATCGGCGAGTAGCGCTGCTGCTGAATTGAAGCCGGGATGCCGAAGATCAAGATGGCGAATACCACCGCGACGTACGCCTCTACCACCGACAGCGGGCTGATGCCGGCGATCCACATCATGGTGGTCGTCGTATCGCCCACCACGCTGCCGGCGCCGCCGGCGTTGGAGGCAGCCACGATCGCGGCAAGGTAGCCGATGTGCACCTTGCCCTTGAACACCTCGCGCGCCATCACGCCGCCGATCAGCGCCGCGGCGATGTTATCCAGGAAGCTCGACATCACGCACACGATCACCAGAAGGGCGAACGCGCCCTTCCAATCGTCGGGCAGGATCGCCGGCATGATGTCGGGCAGCTTGCTCTCCTCGAAATGCCGCGACAGCAGGGCGAAGCCCATGAGCAGGAGGAACAGGTTGGCGAGGATCACCCACTCGTGCTGCATGTGGAGCGCCAGGCCGGCGAGGCCGGCGCCGGTCTTGAAGCCGGCGAAGGCGAGCTTGTAGGCGAGGATCGCCCCGAGCCCGGTGAGCGCGACCGGCAGGGTGTGGTGGTGAAGCACAGCCACGCCAATGAGCGTCAGGCCGAACAGGATGAAGTCAACGGGGATGCCAAGGAGATAGAGCGGCGCGCCGGGCGCAGCCCCGGCTGCAGCCATCGCCGGCTGACACCAAAAGACGAGGACCAGGGCCAAGCAGCTTCCGCCTAGAGCACTAAGCCCCGATTTCGTCAACCGCATCGCGCTCCCCCAATGAGACAGGCCGTCTGGCGGGCCGACGCAGATGCAATGCGCATTATGCGAGCCTCCTCCCCTATCATCGCCATCAAGCTAGCTTGTCACCCGCAGGGCAGCAACCGATGCAGAAGGCTGCGACGCGCGTGCGACATCAAGGTCGCGGCGTCAGGGCTTGTAGAGACCGGGCCGAAGCGTGAGCTCCGCCTTGCGGATCAGATTGGCCCAGGCCGACTCACGCCCAGCACGCCGAGGTATCGTTCCTTGCAGCGGCGATGCGTCAGGCACCTTGCGACGGCATTGCAATAAATGCGAGCAGCGGCAATGTCCTCGGCGACCTCCGCCTCGACCGACCCAAAGAGAGTTCGTCAAGGCCCGCAAAGCCGGCCCTGAAGCGCAGGAAGGAAATCGACGCTTGGCGTCGCCTTGGCCCCGCGTTACGCATTTCTCCAACATCGGTCATTTGCACGCGGGGAAAGGTCCGTGGTCAAGCTGCCCGAAGGGAGCCTGCTCAAGGCCTTCCTCACCCAGCGTCTCGCCGACATCGCCAACAGCAAGTCCAGGCGCTCCCTGGAACAGCTGCAAGCCAAGCTCGGCGGCATGCCGATGCCGCGCGGCTTCCGGAACGCGCTCGCGGCGCACTTCCAAGCCACCGGCAAGCCATGTGTGATTGCCGAGCTGAAGGGCGGATCAGTGTTCGACAGGTCGTTCCGGCGGCCGGTACCCTACAAAGCGCTCGCGGAGGATTTCGAGGCGGTCGGTGCCACCTGCCTGTCGGTGGCGGTGGAGCGGCGCGTCCTTGGCGGCTCCTATGCCGACCTCGCGACCGTCTTGGAGACCGTGCAGCTTCCGGTGCTCGCGCAGGACATTGTCGTCGACCTCTATCAGGTGATCGAGGCGCGCATATCCGGCGCCGATGCCGTGCTGCTGCCGGCGTGCCTGCTCGGGGACGAGTTGCCGCAGTTCGTCAGCTACGCGTCATCTTTGGCGCTCGATCCGATCGTGCAGGTGCACACGGGGGCCGAGATCGAGCAGGCGCTGGCGGCGGGCGCGGGGTGCCTCTGCGTCACCAACCGCAACATCCATACCTTCGAGCTGAAGCGCGGCACTTGCGAGGAACTCCTGCCGCTCATCCCTGCCGAGGCGCTGGCCATGGCCGAGGGCGGCTTCGGCACGGCTGAAGACCTACAGAGCCTCCGTGGGGCCGGTGCCATGGGCGTGCTGATGGGCACCGCGCTCATGAAGGATGGCGACCCGGCCAGCGTGCTGGAGCAGGTGCTCGGCGTCGACATGGCCCCGGTGTAGCCTATCGTCGTCATGCCCGCACCAATTGCCGGCGCCGACGTGGCGCTGAACCTCGGCAACAAGTACCGGGTGACATGTCGCGACCTATCCCAACCCCGCCCGCCGCAGCTCCCCGGCCAGCTTCCCCCGGTTCGCCGGCGCGATCCGCACTCTTGCGGTGATGGTGCCGCACTCGGCCGTCGCCTCCTCCAGCACCTCGGCGTGGGCGTGGAGCCAGCTCAAGAGGCGGCCGTGGCCGGCGGGGACCTCGATGCTGATGATCTCGTCGCCGGCGCCCAGGCGGCGATCGATCGCGTCCAGCAGGGGCGGCAGACCTTCGCCCGTGTGCGCCGAGACCAGCACGGCGCGATGGCCGCGGCGTACGATTGATCGCTCGGCGTCGGCGCGCTCTGCCTCGCTCAGGCGATCGGCCTTGTTCCAGACCTCCAGCACCGGGCCGTCCCCGGCCTCGGTGTCGATGCCGAGACTTGTCAGCACCGCCTCCACGTCATGGCGCTGCGCCTCGGTCTCAGGGTGGGAGATGTCGCGCACGTGCAGCACGAGATCGGCGCCAACCACCTCCTCCAGCGTGGCGCGGAATGCCGCCACCAGCTGTGTCGGCAGGTCGGAGATGAAGCCGACGGTGTCGGACAGGATTGTCCTGCGCCCGCTGGGCAGCTTCAGCTCGCGCATGGTCGGGTCGAGGGTCTCGAACACCTGGTCCCTGGCCGAGACCGCCGCGCCGGTGACGCGGTTGAAGAGCGTGGACTTGCCGGCGTTGGTATAGCCGACCAGCGCAACCACCGGGATCGGCACACGGCTGCGGCCGGTGCGGTGCAGGCCACGCGTCTTCACCACCACGGCCAGCTCCTTGCGGATGGCCGCAATGCGCTCGTCGATCAGCCGGCGGTCGGTCTCGATTTGCGCCTCGCCGGGACCGCCGAGGAAGCCGAAGCCGCCGCGCTGACGCTCCAAGTGGGTCCACGTGCGCACGAGCCGGCTCTTCTGGTAGGTGAGATGCGCCAGCTCCACCTGCAGACGGCCTTCGCGGGTGCGGGCACGCTGGCCGAAGATCTCCAGGATCAGGCCGGTGCGGTCGAGCACCTTGCACGCCCACGCCTTCTCCAGATTGCGCTGCTGCACCGGGCTCAGGGCATGATCGACAATGGCGAGGGCCACCTCGCGCTCCTTCAGGAGCCGAGCCAGCTCATCGACCTTGCCCGTACCGAACAGGGTGCCAGGCCGCGGCTGCGGCAACGGCACGATCTCCTCGGCTGCGACATCGAGCTGTATCGCGCGCGCAAGGCCGGCAGCCTCCGCGAGACGGTCCTCGGGGGAATGGGTGCTGCCGCCGGCCGGAAGGGCTGCCCCGTTACCGGCGGCACCCCTGCTTGCGGCACGATGCGAAGTGCGCAGCGGCACCAGTACGGCCGCGCGCACCGGCGCAGCCCGGCTCTCGACGGGAACGCGGCCGCGGCGAGCGGGCTTCGGCTTCAGCGTGTCGGTCGTGGTGGTTATCCCTGCTGCCCCTCGGCGGGGTCGGTCTCCATCAGATGCACAGGCTGTCCTGGCATGATGGTGGATATGGCGTGCTTGTACACCAATTGCGAGTGGCCGTCGCGACGCAGTAAAACGCAGAAGTTGTCGAACCAAGTGACAACGCCCTGCAGCTTGACCCCATTCATCAGGAAGATCGTGAGCGGCGTCTTGTTCTTGCGCACGTGATTCAGGAACGTATCCTGAAGGCTTTGGGCTTTTTCGGCCATTGTTGTTGTCCGTCAGTATTGTTGTTGTTCAGTTGGCATCGTGCCGCCGAGGGCCCCAGCTTGGCGATTTGGCCCACCACCCCCGTTCAGGCGGGAAACATGCTGTATCGTGCTGCTTTGCACAAGAAAATTCGCTCTTAAGCAACGCCTGCGGCTGCCGAGAGATAACGCAAGGTTGCCGCTTCTCCGACAGGATGCGTTGCCCGATCGAGCCCAGGGCAGACTCAGGACTCGGCGATCTCAGCCGCGGTATGAAATTCCGAGCGCAGTCTTTGCGTGAGGAGGCCAGGCGCGCCGTTACCGACCGGCTGGCCATCGATCGCCACCACCGGCATGACGATGTTGGTGGCCGAGGTGACGAAGGCCTCGCGCGCCGCCTTCGCCTCGGCCACGGTGAACGGACGCTCAACCAGCTCCAGCCCCAGCCGCCGCAGCACATCGATCAAGGTGGTGCGGGTGATGCCGCGCAGGATCGCCTGATCGGCCTGGCGCGTGACGAGCCGTCCCTCCGCGTCGACGATCCAGGCATTGGAGGAGCCGCCCTCGGTGACGTAGCCACCTTCGTCGAAGAACCATGCCTCCTTGGCACCCTCGGCGCGCGCCGCCTCCTTGGCCAGCGCGGCGGGAAGCAGCATCACGGTCTTGATATCGCAGCGGTCCCAGCGCGGGTCCGGCATGGTCTTGACGCCGATCCCCGCCTCGGCGGCGGCTTCCTGTGCGGCCGGCGAAGCGCTGCGCGCCAGGCACACCACTGTCGGCGGCGTATCGGCCGGTGGGAACAGGAAGTTGCGCGGTGCCGCGCCGCGTGAGACTTGCAGGTAGACCAGCCCGTCGCGCACCCGGTTGCGCCGGATCGTCTCGCGCAGCACGCGCGCCCAGGCACCGGAGGACATCGGCTGCGGAATCCTGAGTTCGCCGAGCGAGCGGACCAGACGGGCCATGTGCCGCGTCTCGTCGACGAGCCGCCCGCCTTTCACCTCGCATACCTCGTAGACCGCATCGGCGAGCTGAAAGCCACGGTCCTCGGCATGGATGGCCGCCTCGGCGTACGGGAGGTAGCGGCCGTTGACGTAGATGCTGCGGGTCATGGGGGGCCTTGCTGTAGCTTGGGGTTATTGCGGACTCAGGCCAGGATCTCGGCAATCGCCTTGGTCGGCGCCGCCCGATCATCCACGCCTAGTCCATCGTCACGTAGACTCCAGTCCGTCCTTGCGGATCTCGTGAATGAGCCGCGAAGGCGGATCGCGCCAGTGGCCGGCGGAATAGAGCATCGCACTTACGGCCGCATCGTCTTCGTCCAGCAGGTCAACGGCGACAGGAGCGATGCCTGCGAAGTCGCGCCAGCGATTGCCCAGATCTTGCACGAAGATGGCAATGTCATAATCGCTGTCAGCCCTGGCATCGCCGCGGGCGCGGGAGCCGAACAGCACGATGCGCTCCAGGCGGTCGCCGAAGTGCTCGGCGACTGCGGCGCGGGATTTCTCCAGGACTGGATCCGGCATGCTGGGCATGCCTTTCTAGATAAACGCGGGACGAAGGCGCCACAATAGCGCTCCCGTCGCCCAGCCTGGCCTGGGAGTCATGGTGTCACACCCGGAGGGTCTGACACCGACACCGCTACGCCGGCGTCCGCACCGGCTCGGTGCCGGTGCGCTCCTGCGAGCTGACGCCGAGCGCGCGCAGCTTGCGGTGCAGCGCGGAGCGCTCCATGCCGACGAACTCTGCCGTGCGCGAGATGTTGCCGCCGAAGCGGTTGATCTGGGCCAGCAGGTACTCGCGCTCGAAGATCTCGCGTGCCTCGCGCAGGGGGAGCGACATCAGGTGCTCGGCGCCGCCGTTCACCGGCAGCGGCACGTTGGAGCCGATCTCCTCGGGCAGCAGGTTGGCGGTGATGATGGCATCGGGGTCGCCACCCGAGAGGATCAGCAGGCGCTCGATGTTGTTCCGCAGCTCGCGCACGTTACCGGGCCAGTCGTGCGCCTGCAGCACGGCGATGGCATCCTCGCCGATCTTCCTGGGCGACAGCCCCGAGGACTGCGCGACCTGCTTGACGAAGAACTGGATCAGCTGGGGGATGTCGTCGCGGCGCTCTGCCAATCCCGGCACCCGCAGCGGTACCACATTGAGGCGGTGATAGAGATCCTCGCGGAACTTGCCCTCCGTCATCTCGCGCTCCAGGTCGCGGCTGGTGGAGGAGATGATGCGCACGTCCACGGCCACCTTGGGGCCGCCGCCAAGGCGCTGGAACTTCTGCTCGACCAGCACCCGCAGCACCTTGCCCTGCGTCTCCAGGGGCATGTCCGCGATCTCGTCGATGTAGAGCGTACCGGTGTGCGCTTCCTCCAGCGCGCCCACCTTGCGCGCACCGCCCGAGTGGTCCTCGACGCCGAACATTTCCTCCTCGACGCGATCCGGCGCCATCGCCGCGGCATTGAGGATCACGAACGGGCCGTCTTTGCGGTGCGACTTCTCATGCATGACGCGGGCGGCCAGCTCCTTGCCGGAGCCGGCGGCGCCGCGGATCAGAACGCGGCTGTTGGTGGGGGCAACGCGCTCGATCTGGGTGCGCAGCTGATTGATGGCGGCGGAATGGCCGATCATCTCGAAGCTCACCATCGAGCGGTCGCGCAGCGAGCGCACCTCGCGCTGCAGCCTGGAGGCCTCCAGCGCCCGCTGCGTCACGAGCATCAGGCGGTCGGCCTTGAACGGTTTCTCGATGTAGTCGTAGGCCCCGCGCTTGATGGCGGTCACCGCGGTCTCGATGTTGCCGTGGCCGGAGATGATGACCACCGGCAGATCCGGGTGGGCCTTCTTGGTGATGTTGAGCACCTCAAGGCCGTCGAGCCGGCTTCCCTGCAGCCAGATGTCGAGGATGACGAGCTGCGGGCGGCGCTCCTCGATGGCACGCAGCGCCTCGTCGGAATCGCGCGCCGTCCGTGTACGGTGGCCGTCATCCTGCAGGAAACCAGCGATCATCTCGCGGATGTCCGCCTCGTCATCGACGATCAGGATGTCAGAAGGCATCGCTAGCTCCTTGGCAGACTTTGAACTGAAGAACTGTTGGGACTCTGGACGTTTACAATTCTCGGGATCTTGGGCTGGCCTACGCCTCGCCACCGACGATGGCGGCCCGGCGGGCCTCCTGTCGTACCAGCGGCTGAGGCGGGTGTGCCGGCAGATTGATGCGCACCAGCGCCCCGTGGGTACGCCCCGGCGCCGGGGGCGGATCCTCCAGGATCAGCACGCCGGCGTGCTGCTCCACGCTCTTCTGCACGATGGCCAGGCCGAGACCGGTGCCCTTGGCACCCTTGGTCGTGACGTAAGGCTCCGTCAGCCGGGTGCGGTGCTGCTTCGGCAGACCCGGCCCGTTGTCGATCACCTCGATGTCCACGCGATTGCCGTTGCGGCGTAGACTGGTCTCGATGCGTCCGGCCCAGCCTGGCTCCCTGTCCTTGCTCTCCGCATAGGACTGGATCGCCTCCTGGGCGTTCTTCACCAGGTTGATCACGGCCTGCGAGATCAGCCGCCGGTCGCACGTGACGATGATCGGCTCCGTGCCGACCTTGGTGTCGAAGACGATGTCCTGGCTCGCCATCTGGCGGTCGATCACCGCAGCCTTCACGATATCGCGGATGTCGTGGTCTTCCATCTGCGGCTTCGGCGAGCGGGCAAAGGCAGAAAACTCGTCCACCATGCGCGTCACGTCGCCGACCTGGCGGATGATGGTCTCGGTGCAGCGGTCGAACGTCTCGCGGTCCTCGGTGATATGCGGCGCATACTTGCGGCGCAGACGCTCGGCCGAGAGTTGTATCGGCGTGAGAGGGTTCTTGATCTCGTGGGCGATACGGCGCGCCACATCGGTCCAGGCAGAGGTGCGCTGGGCCGAGACCAGCTCGGTGATATCATCGAAGGTAACGACCGACCCGGCCTCCTCATCGCTCGGTGCCTGCTCGGTGAGACGCACGGAAAAGCTGCGCTCCTCGCCGTTGATGATCAGCGCAATCTGCTGCTGGCGCCGGCTCTTGGCCGGGTCCAGGGCCTGTTGCACCAGGTCGCCGAACTCGGGCACCACGTCGGCGAGCGGGCGGCCGATGAGGTCGGCGCCGTCGCAAGCCAGCAGCTTCTCCGCCGAGCGACTGACCAGGGTGACATTGCCGTCGCGGTCGAGGCCGATCACCCCGGCAGAAACGCCCGACAGCACGGCCTCCATGAAGCGGCGACGTTCGGACAGCTGGCGGTTGGCGGTGACCAGCTCGGTGCGCTGGCTCTCCAGCTCCTTGGTCATGGCGTTGAAGTTGACCGACAAGCGGCGCAGATCGCCTTCGCCACGGCGAATCGGCAGCTCGACCTTGAGGTTGCCGCGCGTCACCTCCTGCGCGGCGTTGATCAAGCGCCGAATCGGCGCCACAAACAGGCCGGCGAACCACAGGCCGATCCAGATCGCCGCGAACAGCGCCGTCAGCGAGATCATGGAGTACATCAGCGCGTGCGCCAGCACCTGGCCTGACCGCTTCTGTTTCAGCTCGTTGAAAGCCGCGACCGAGTTCTTCAGCTGGCGCAGGTTGCGCACAACGCTCATGTCAATGCCGCGCGCGACGTAGAGGTAGGAGCCCGGATAGGCGCGCAGCTTGATGACCGCCGCGACGCGGCCGAGCATGGCATCGTGCTCCAGCTGGGCGGGCAGCTCGCCGTAGGGGATGTGCGGATCGTCCAGCCCCGCCGACTTGGTCGGCATGTAGAGGGGCACCCGGCCGCTGTCGGCCTCGCGCATCACGGCCTCCGACGGCCGCACGAACGGTATCCTCTGGTTCTCCAGCACAGCGAGCTTCTCGGCGCCCGTGCTGTCGACAATGTAGGCGAGCGGCAGGTCGCGCAGGGCGGCCTGTGCCACCATCAGAGTGCGAAACTTGCGCACATCGCCGCCGACCATCGGTGCCGCCTCGTCGAGGTCCCGCGCCATGTTGACAGCGTCGGTGCGGATGATCGGTCCGTGCTCCAGCAGATAGGCCTTGGCGACGTCGGTGGCGCCCTGCACGACGGAGATGGTGCGCTCGTCAAACCAGCTGTCGAGGGCGCGCGAGAACGTGCTGGTGGCCGCCAGCGTCAAGAATAGCGCTGGCAGAGCGGCGATCAGGCTGAACAGGGCAACGATGCGCACATGCAGCCGGGCGCCGGCGACCTTCCTCTTCCAGGCACGCCACAACCCGGCTCCCTGCGCGACAATCACCCCCAGCATGGCGGCGACCAGAGCCGCATTAACGAGCAGGACGCTCAGCACCACATCATTGCTGGGCGAGATCGGCGTCAGGTTGCTGAGGATCAGGTAGGTGGCAAGCGCCGAGATCATCGACAGGCTGACCACCACAAGGCCGATGCGGAAGGCCCGGTCGCTGGTGCCGGGCAGCAGCGCCTCCTCCTCGATCAGGGGGTCGAGCGCAGCGGCGCCCATTCGCGTGGCGCCGAGCGACCTCAGCCTCCTCCCCAGCCAAGCGCCACTCATGCCCCAGGCATGGCGCGCCGCGTGACCGCAGCGACGCCCGAGAGCGCGCAGCACGGTACGGGCGGTGCCCGCCGCGGTCTGCAACCGAGAGACGATGTCGTCCGGCATCACAGAAGCTGTGCCCCAGTCTGCAGCAAAGCAGTCACACTGACCGTGCCAGTGTGGCATTTTCGCGACAAGCAGTGCCGCTTTAGCCCAGGTGCGTCGCATGCGTCAAGGTGGGAAGAAGGGTGTATGGCCCGCTTGTTACTCAAGCCGTATGCGTCCCAATGGGGCAAAAAGGGGGAGATCTGAATGACGCACAACGATGGTCGGCGTTGCCCAGGTCCTCGAGACGGGAAAATGCGTCAGCACCGATAGGCAGCGGAACCGCCACAGGATAAACTGCCACGCCGCAGCACCAAAGCGGCCGCAGCGAAGGAGAGCGACGATGTCGGCAAACGGGACCTGGAGGCTGGTGTTGCAAACCCCGATCGGGGAAAGGACGGCTGAAGTCACCCTGGCGGCGACGGACGACATGCTGACCGGCCGGATGACCTCGGATGAAGGCAACACAACCGATATCTATGCCGGCACGCTCGCTGGGAACCGCCTCTCCTGGAAAGCCGACATCAAAAATCCGATGCCGCTCACCTTGGAGCTGACCGGCACAATCAACGGCGATAGCATGACTGGCACGGTCAGCACCCCGCTCGGCAGCTGGCCATTCAGCGGACATCGCGGTGCGTGAAAACATTAACCGCTCCAAGCGATGCGGCGCGCCAGGGGGTGGCTCCGTCGTCGGCTCCCGTGGCAGCGATCCTGCATACTTCCGGATGGGATGCAGGGAGAGCGGGAATGCAGATTCGCTGCGGCTACAGGATCACCTATGAGTGCCCGCGGCCGACACCGATGGTGCTGATGCTGAGCGTGCATCCGAGCCGGATGGCGGACCTTGCGGCGCCGGCTCCGATGGTGCTCGTGCCCGAGCTTCCCGCATGCCATTACCGCGACCTCTACGGCAACGTCTGCACCCGCATCGGGGCCCCCGCCGGACCTGTCACCATCGCGGGCGATTTCATCGTCAATGACAGCGGCCTGCCTGATGCCGTGGTCCCCGAGGCGGAGCAGGTGCCGGTCGAGGCCCTGCCCGAAGACGTGCTCGTCTACCTGCTCGGCAGCCGATATTGCGATACCGAGCATCTCGCCAATCTGGCCTGGTCGCTGTTCGGTGCCGGACCGACCGGCTGGGGGCGCGTG
>DASURA010000194.1:0-8170 GCA_036280295.1 Hyphomicrobiaceae bacterium | reverse complement strand
GCGCCTTACGGCCTTGAAGTGGTCTCGGCCGGCGAGCTTGGGCTTGCCGAGCCGGAGGAGACGGGCAGCACCTTCATTGCCAATGCCGAGCTCAAGGCTCTGGCGGCCGCCAAAGCATCGGGGCTGCCGGCGCTGGCCGATGATTCCGGGTTGGAGGTCGCAGGGCTCGGCGGCGCGCCCGGCATCTACGCCGCGCGCTGGGCCGGCCCGGCCAAGGACTTCGCCCTTGCCATGCAG
Organism: Hyphomicrobiaceae bacterium; assembly: GCA_036280295.1. Classification (GTDB taxonomy): domain Bacteria; phylum Pseudomonadota; class Alphaproteobacteria; order Rhizobiales; family Hyphomicrobiaceae; genus AWTP1-13. Next base: position 7,933 of record DASURA010000194.1, on the reverse strand, counting down.
CGCATCTTCGATGAGCTCACGGCGCGCGAGGCCTGGACCGCCGACCCGGAGCCGCGAGCCAATTTTGCCGCTGCGTTGTGCCTGGCTTGGCCCGACGGCACTGCCCAAGCCTTCGAAGGCAAGGTTTACGGACACCTGGTCTGGCCGCCGCGCGGCGACAAGGGGTTCGGCTATGATCCAATGTTCGTCGCCGATGGCCAGAGTCTCACCTTCGGCGAAATGGAGCCCGCAAGGAAGCATGCAATCTCGCACCGCGCCCGCGCCTTCGCGCTGTTCTCACAAAGCTGCCTTGTCTGACATTCCGGCAGTCTCCTTGGCCGGGCGCGCGGCCGCCCAGGCTGAGGCCGGCTTCGGCGTCTACGTGCATTGGCCGTTCTGCGCCTCCAAGTGCCCCTACTGCGACTTCAACAGCCATGTGCGCCGCGGCGGAGCAGGCGGTGGCATCGACGAGCCGCGCTTCCGCGCCGCTCTGCTCGGCGAGCTCGCGCATTGGGCCGAGCTGACACCCGGCCGTACGGTCTCCAGTGTGTTCTTCGGCGGCGGCACGCCCTCATTGATGAGTCCTGTCACGGTGGGCGCGATCATCGATGCGGTCGCCCGCCATTGGCCGCTTGAAGCCGCCGCTGAGATCACCCTGGAGGCCAATCCCTCGAGCGTGGAGGCGGCCCGCTTCCGCGGCTACCGCGATGCCGGCGTCAATCGCGTGTCGATGGGCGTGCAGTCCCTCGATGACGCGGTGCTGCGCTCGCTCGGGCGCCTGCACACGGTGGCCGAGGCGCTGGCGGCGATCGAGACCGCCCGCGCCACCTTCGCGCGCTTCTCCTTCGACCTGATCTATGCCCGCCCCGGCCAGACGCCGGAGGCGTGGCGCCAGGAGCTGCAGCGCGCGCTTGCGCTGGCCGGATCGCACCTGTCGCTCTACCAGCTCACCATCGAGCCCGGCACGGCCTTCGCAGAGCTCTATGCGCGCGGCAAGCTGAAGGTACCCGAGGGCGAGACCGCGCGTGCCCTCTACGACCTCACGCAGGAGCTGACCGCCGGCGCCGGCCTGCCGGCCTATGAGATCTCCAACCACGCTGCGCCGGGCGAGGAATGTCGGCACAACCTGCTCTATTGGCGCTACGGCGAGTACGCCGGCATCGGCCCCGGCGCCCACAGCCGGGCCGTCATCGGCGAGGTGCGCCGGGCCACGTCGACGGAGCGGCATCCGGAGCGGTGGGCGGCGCTGGTCGAGGAGCGGGGGCACGGGCTGGCCGAGACGGTGGAGTTGACGCCCGCGGAGGAAACCGACGAGGCCCTGCTGATGGGCCTGCGCCTTGACGAGGGGATCGATCTCGGGCGGCTGGAGGCGATGACCGGATTCGCTCCGAACGCGGCGACGATGGCTGATCTGGTTGCCGCGGGGCTCGTCGAGCACCGGGGCGAGCGAGTGCGCGCGACCGCTGCCGGCCGTATCGTATTGGATCAGGTGGTGCTGAGGCTGGCGACGGCGATGGTGGACCGTAGGGCGCAACAAGGGGCAGTTGCGTTGCGCCGATAACGGGGGCCGCAGGTGCCGTCACGTGGATCGGTGCAATGCGCTTCGCTTATTGCACCCTACGTTCTACGGCTTGGGCTACTTGCAAATCCGCCCATTCCCGTGATGGCGCGCCAGGTCCAGGTGCAGGTGATCGGCGTGCAGGCGGTCGTAGCCGGGGCCCAGCACGGTGGTGAAGATGGTGCAGGAGCCCTGGCGCACCTCCCGCAGGAAATCGCGCTCCGGCGCGGTGGCGCTCCACCAGCTCTTGACCGTCACCACACGGCCGTCGTCCAGCATGAACCCCGCCACGTCGACGGCATTGGCGTGGCCATGCTCCGAGAGCAGGGCACCGCTCACGTTGTTCATCGGCCGGCATGAGTAGGATGCTGCGACCTTGACGCCGGTGACGCCGGTGCGCAGATGCCGCCGGGCTGCCGGCATCACCACCTGCTCGGTCCAGGTGTCCAGGGCGTGCACCATCGGGCAGCGCACAAGCGCCGGCGGCTGGAAGGCCACCTTGCCGCCGTCGGCGGCGGCCACCTTGTAGGGCTTCAGCGCCCCGCACACGCTCGGACCGCCGAGACTCGCACGCTCGGTGACGAACGCGGTCTCCCGCACCAACCCGGATGCCAGGCACGCCCGCTCCTCCTCCTCGCGCCAGGGCTCGTCGCGCGCGACAAAGCTCGGCCCGCCGCCGCACGCAGCGAGGGCGAGCACCGGGAGCAGCAATGCAGCGCCGACAACACGGGATAGGGGCATGGGTGGGATCGTGGCGAGGGCGCGCTTAAGGCGCGGTAACGGGGCCTGTGGGTGGCGGGCGTGGGCCTGCATTGATGGTGTACATCCGGTTGACGAGTGACGATCGCTCAAGGTCAATGCTTTGAAATAATGGAATAAATTTGATCGCGTTAGCCAAGCCGGAGGTGGCAATGGCGGCTGCCGGGTCGCCGCGTGTTAGGTCAAGGCTCGTGGTAGGTGCCACTCGCACCCAAAGGTATGGCCATGCCGGCAAGAGATTGGCGCAAAGCAGAAGAGATGAAGCGAGGCAACTGGGAAAAGGACGATGTCCCTCCTCAGGCTGGCGTTCTGGCTTGCCCTCCTCGTTCTGCTGCTGCCGACCGATGCACAGCAGCAGGCACGCTTCGGCCACTTTGCCAACGGCGCCTACCAGCGCGCCGCAACGTTCTGTGACCGCAACCCCGGGACCTGCGACGCAGCCTCGGGGCTGTGGGCGAGCTTCGTCAGGAAAGCCGAGTTCGGCCTCCGGCTTGTCGGCGACCTGATCGGTGCCGGCAACGGGCGCCCGGATCGAGCGGGCTTGCCGCCTGGACCGCCGCCGGGGAGGCGCTATGGCAGGCCTCCCCCGCGCGGCGTGCCGCCGGATCTGTACCGCCGTCCCGCGTGGCGTGGAGGCCCCATGCGGCCGCCGCGGGAGGGCTATTACTGAACACGCGCCTTGCGTGCGCGACGGCAGGCCGCCATATGGAGGATATCGAACCGATCCCAATAATCCGGCCATCATGACCATCGAGACCATCCGTGCCGACTTTGCGCTGCTCGACGACTGGGAGGACCGCTACCGCTACCTGATCGAGCTGGGCCGCGGCCTGCCGCCGCTGCCGGATGCGTTGCGCACGGAGGCGAACAAGGTGCGCGGTTGCGTCAGCCAGGTGTGGCTGGCAAGCTCGGTCAAGCACGGCGGCACCGCAGCTGTGCCCGTGCTGCAGTTCCAGGGCGACAGCGATGCGCACATCGTGCGCGGCCTGGTCGCGGTGCTATTCGCACTGGTGCAGGGCCGGACTGCGGATCAGATCCTGCGCACAGATGCCAAGGCGGTATTTGCCGAGCTGGGCCTGGGCGAGCACCTCACCCCGCAGCGCTCGAACGGCTTCTTCTCCATGGTCGAGCGCATCCGCGCGGATGCAAAGGCGGCAGCCGCAACCGTCGCCTGATCCGGCGCGTTGCCATGTCGCAGGCGTCAGTCCTCCTGGGCCGCCAGAATTGCGCCCACCCGCTGCCACAAGGCGCCGCAAGGCCAGTGATCAACGATGCCGGCGCGGGCAGGCAGGCCTGCGCCTTTCCGCGGGATGACGACCATTGCCAAGCCTTCTTCGTCGTATCGCAGTCGCCGCGGTCATCGCCGGTGCTGCTTCCCTCGCGCCTCAATCCGCTCTTCTCGCTCATTCGGACAGGCATGGTCACGGCGGTCACCACAGCCACGGGCACGCCCAGAAATTCGCCGCCGGCGAGCCCGGTGATCCTGACGTTCCCAGCCGGGTCGTCGAGATCGTCATGAGCGAGGGGGATGGCACCATGTCGTTCGCTCCGGGTCGCATCGCGGTCAGCAAGGGCGAGCAGATCAAGCTGGTCATGAGGAACGCCGGCGAGCTGCGCCACGAGCTGGTGCTCGATTCCGCCGAAGGAAATCTGAAGCACAAGGCCGCCATGGCGCAGAACCCGGACATGACGCACGAGGAGCCGAACGGGCGCGTGCTCGACCCCAAGACCACCGCCGAGCTCGTCTGGCGCTTCACCAGCTTGGGTACCTTCGAGTACGCCTGCCTCATCCCCGGCCACTACGAGGCCGGGATGAAGGGCGTTGTGGTGGTAGAATAGCGCCAGGCCTACCTCCAGTTTTCCAGCGTCGGCCGATAGTCCGCATCGCCCCAATGGCGCAGGCGCTGTGATAGCGGGCGCTCCGGAGCGATCAGGCCGTAGTGGCGGGCGAGCGCGGTGAGTGCCATGTCCAGCACCACCTTGGCGGAACGCGGCGGCCACGCCCGCGCCTTCTCGGCCGCCTCGAGGCCGATATCGTGGCAGCACACATCAAGGAGCAGGCCGGCGAGACCGGGGCCGACAGTATCGAGCGCCCTGTGGAAGCGCTGCCGCGCTGCCACCACCGCGTCGCGCATCTCGACCCCGACGCCGGGCGCCGAGCGGCGGATGCGATCGGAAGGGGCGAGCACCGACCAGTTGGCGGTGACGCGAGGCTCCAGCTGGGCGTGCCAGAAGTCCGCCGCCAGCTGCTCGCCGGCCTGGAACTGGGCGTCCGTCAGTAGAGGACGTCCGTCCTTGTCCTTGCGCCGCCGCAGCCATTTGAGCGGGGTCTCCTTGGCCGCGGACGCAGCCGGGCCTGCGGCGCGCCGCGCCGTTTCACACTTGGTTTTTTTCATGGGTATGGGCTCGCTCAGACCGGGCGTGGCGAGACGAGGCGCAGGGCGCCCTCGAGCAGATCGAGCGAGCGGTCAAGCAAGGCGCTGTCGCGCCGGTCCTCGATGAGGGCGCAGGCATGCGCCACGGTGCTACGGTCGCGGGCGAACAGCCGGGCGATCCGGCGCTGGCTCAGCCCGAGGCCGATGTGGGCCAGATACATGGCGACCTGGCGGGCGAAGGCCTCGGCCCTGCTGCCGCGCGTCGGCAGCCACAGCGCGCTGGAGGCGACGGCAAAGACCGGTGCGACGGTGTGCTCGAGAATGCGGCGGAGGTGCTGTGGATGGTCGGCGGGGGAGGTGGCGCCGCTTGATGGCTGGCGCGGGAAGCGCAGATCGAGGTCCGCACGATGACTGCCCAACATGTGTGCTCCGTGGTAGGATCGGCACGATGACGATGTTGCTTGGCAGCAGGCGGATAATAGCTGATCGGTGGCTTTGCGCCACGGCGGGGCTGCGGCGTGGTGAACATCGGGCAAACGCGCGAGGGAGCTGGAGCCGTGCCTCGGTGCGGGCGACGACGGCTTTGGGCCACCGCACTGGCAGGCCGGGGAATTGACCCGACCTTGCCGGCGCCTTATTTCATGAGCATGGCCCTGCTTCCGATCATCACCCTTCCGGACCCCCTGTTGCGCCAGACGAGCGCGCACATAGAGCGCGTGGACGACGAGTTGCGCCGACTGGCAGATAACATGCTGGAGACCATGTACGACGCGCCGGGCGTCGGCCTGGCTGCGGTGCAGGTGGGGGTGCTGCGCCGCCTGATCGTGCTGGATGCGTCCGGCAAGGATGAGGAGCGCCAGCCGCTGGTGCTCATCAACCCCGAGATCGTCACCTTTGGCTCCGAGATGCGGGTGCACGAGGAAGGCTGCCTGTCGATCCCCGATGTGCGGGTGGAGATCGAACGGCCGGGTACGCTGAAGGTGCGCTACCTCGACCGCGACGGCAAGCCGCAGGAGCTGGATGCCGACGGGCTGCTGGCGACGGCCATCCAGCATGAGATCGACCATCTCAACGGCCGTCTGATCATCGATTTCCTCTCGCGCCTGAAGCGCGACATCGTCGTGCGCAAGTTCAAGAAGCAGGCGCGGGCGGGGACGTCGGCAACGGACCCGGCGGCTGACCAAGCGCCGTAAGGTAAGGCAGTATGGCAATAGGCCTGTAAGGCAGTCGCAGCCTTCCTCCGCATAGGCCCTACTGCCGTATTGCCTTACGCCTCCGATCCCGATAGCCGAGGGAAAGCACCCCAGCCATGCTGCGCATCGTCTTCATGGGTACGCCGGATTTTTCCGTGCCGACGCTCGCCGCTATACGGGCGGCGGGGCATGAGGTCATGGCGGTGTACACGCGGGCGCCGCAGCCGGCCGGGCGCGGCATGGGTGAGCGCAAGTCTCCCGTTCACACCTACGCGGAGGACACCGGCCTGCCGGTGCTGACGCCGCGATCGCTGAAGCTGGAGCCGGAACAGCAGGCCTTCGCTGCGCATTCGGCCGACGTGGGTGTGGTCGTGGCCTACGGCCTGATCCTGCCCAAGCCGGTGCTGGATGCGCCCCGCCACGGCTGTCTCAACCTGCACGCCTCTGCGCTGCCGCGCTGGCGCGGCGCGGCGCCGATCCAGCGCGCGGTGATGGCGGGAGATGCGGCAACGGCGGCGGCGATCATGCGCATGGACGAGGGGCTGGATACCGGCCCCGTCTGTCTCAGCGAGCCGATATCGATCGGACCGGACATGACCGCGGGCGAGCTGCACGACGCGCTCGCCGAGCGTGGCGCAAGGCTGATGGTGGAGGCGCTGGCGGCGATCGAGCGCGGCAGCCTCAGCTGCACGCCGCAGCCGGAGGCGGGCGTCACCTACGCCGCCAAGCTGGACAAGGCCGAGGCCGGCATCGATTTCGCGCGCCCGGCACAGGAGGTGCACAACCACGTGCGCGGGCTGTCGCCCTTTCCCGGTGCCTGGTTCAGTGTGGGCAACACCGATAAGGGCAAGGGCGAGCGCATCAAGGTGCTGCGCACGCGCGTTGCATCGGGGTCAGGCGTACCGGGAACGGTGCTCAACGACGTCCTCACCGTGGCCTGCGGCGAGGGCGCCGTGCAGCTCCTGGAATTGCAGCGCGCTGGCAAGAAGCCGATGGCTGCGGCGGAGCTGCTGCGTGGGTTTCCACTGTCACCCGGAACGAGGTTCAACCTCGCTGACGGGCGCTAAGCATCCTCTGCAGCAGGCTCGCCAGTGGATGATGGCGCGCTGTTCGCGCGTATCCTCTTCGTGGCGATGCCGTCCTCGCTTAGGGGCGCGCCGCCTCGCCGAGGCCGCGCGCCGACGCTCCCGCCGCGATCTGTGCCTCCAGCCTCGCGTAGCTCGCCTCCATGCCGTGCTCCATGCCGGTTGCGAGCATCGCCGCACGCGTCTCCGCATTGGGCAGCGTCATGCGCATGGTCATCAGCGTTCCCTTGCCGTCGGCTTCGAACAGCGTCTCGACGCGATTATCGGGCGTTGCCTCCGGCAGGTGCATGCGCTCGATATGCACGATCCTGCTGAACGGCACGAGCTCGATGAACTCGCCCGTCAGGTAGAAGCCGCCGCCTTGTCCGTCGCTCCACTCGTAGCGGATGTTGCCGCCCGGATGTGCCTCGCAGACGCAGACCGGCATGGTCCACCCGTCGGGACCGAGCAGCCATTGCTGGATCAACTCCGGCTCCGTATGCGCGCGATAGACCGCCTTTGATGGTGCAGCGAAGCGCCTGGTGACGACCACATGGCGGTCGCCTTCCGTCCTGAGGGTCAGCTCGCTCATCGCTTGTCCTTCCGTTTTCCCCGTTGCATTCCGGCCAGAACCGCGTCCAACCGGTCGTAGTTCTTCGTCAGTGCCTTCCGCAGCACGTCGAGCCACCGATCGACCTCGTCGATTGCATCGGGAGCGAGCCGGCAGGGCCGCTTGGTGCCCTCCACGCGCCGCACGATCAGCCCCGCTCCCTCGAGCACCTTCAGGTGCCGAGAGACCGCCGGCTGCGTCAGCTCGAACGGAGCGGCCAGCTCCATCACCGTAGCCTCGCCCATCGCAAGCCGGGCCAAGATGGCCCTGCGCGTGGGGTCGGCGAGCGCGGAGAAGGCGGCGTCCAGGTTCGTCATAAAATTGCAACTCCGTTATATAATTAGTACGATATATAACGAGGAAAGCATAGTCAAGAGCGATGCAAGCCGCCGCGG
>DASURA010000193.1:0-4938 GCA_036280295.1 Hyphomicrobiaceae bacterium | reverse complement strand
ATGCCGTTGATGGTGTCGGCGAGAGCCGCGATCTCGCCCTTGGCCTCCACGGTGAGCCTGTGCTTGAGGTCGCCGTTGGCGACCGCGGTCACCACCCTGGCGATGCCACGTACCTGGGCCGTCAGGTTGCCGGCCATCGAGTTGACGCTGTCGGTGAGGTCCTTCCAGGTGCCGGCGACGCCCTGCACGGCGGCCTGGCCGCCGAGCTTGCCCTCGGTGCCCACCTCGCGGGCCACTCGCGTCACCTCGCCGGCGAAGGTGCGGAGCTGGTCCACCATGGTGTTGACGGTGGCCTTCAGCTCCAGGATCTCGCCTTTCACATCCACCGTGACCTTCTTGGAGAGGTCGCCGGCGGCCACCGCCTTGGTGACATCGGCGATGTTGCGCACCTGGTCGGTGAGGTTGCCGGCCATGTTGTTGACGTTCTCGGTGAGGTCCTTCCAGGTGCCGGCCGCGCCCTGCACATCGGCCTGGCCGCCGAGCTTGCCTTCGGTGCCGACCTCGCGCGCCACGCGCGTCACCTCGCCGGCGAAGGAGCGCAGCTGGTCCACCATGGTATTGATGGTGTTTTTCAGCTCCAGGATCTCGCCCTCGACGTCGACGGTGATTTTCTTGGAAAGGTCGCCGCGGGCGACGGCGGTCGTCACGTCGGCAATGTTGCGCACCTGCGCTGTCAGGTTGCCCGCCATGGAGTTCACAGAGTCGGTGAGCGTTTTCCAGGTGCCGGCTACGCCGGGCACGTCGGCCTGGCCACCAAGCTTGCCCTCGGTGCCCACCTCGCGCGCCACGCGCGTCACCTCGGCCGCGAACGATCTGAGCTGGTCCACCATGGTGTTGATGGTGGCCTTCAGCTCCAGGATCTCGCCTTTCACGTCCACTGTGATCTTCTTGGAGAGATCGCCGGCGGCCACGGCCTTCGTCACGTCAGCGATGTTGCGCACCTGGCCGGTGAGGTTGCCGGCCATGGAGTTGACGCTCTCGGTGAGATCCTTCCAGGTTCCGGATGCGCCCTGCACGTCGGCCTGGCCGCCGAGCTTGCCCTCCGTGCCGACCTCGCGGGCCACGCGCGTTACCTCCGCGGCGAAGGCACTGAGCTGGTCCACCATGGTGTTGATGGTGTTCTTCAGCTCCAGGATCTCGCCCTTCACATCGACGGTGATCTTGCGCGACAGGTCGCCCCTGGCGACGGCCGTCGTCACGTCGGCGATGTTGCGCACCTGGTCGGTGAGGTTGCCGGCCATCGAGTTGACACTGTCAGTCAAGTCTTTCCAGGTGCCGGCGACGCCGGGCACCTCGGCCTGGCCGCCGAGCTCGCCCTCGGTACCCACTTCGCGGGCCACACGCGTCACCTCGCGCGCGAAGGCGCCGAGCTGGTCCACCATGGTGTTGATGGTGTTCTTCAGCTCCAGCAGCTCGCCCTTCACGTCGACGGTGATCTTCTTGGAGAGGTCGCCGCGGGCCACAGCCGTCGTCACGTCGGCGATGTTGCGCACCTGGTCGGTGAGATTGCCGGCCATGTTGTTGACGTTCTCGGTGAGGTCCTTCCAGGTTCCCGACACGCCCTGCACGTCGGCCTGGCCGCCGAGCTTGCCCTCGGTGCCGACCTCGCGGGCCACCCGCGTCACTTCGGCGGCGAACGACCTGAGCTGGTCCACCATGGTATTGATGGTGTCCTTCAGCTCCAGCAGCTCACCCTTCACGTCGACGGTGATCTTCTTGGAGAGATCGCCGCGGGCCACCGCCGTCGTCACGTCGGCGATGTTGCGCACCTGGGCCGTCAGGTTGCCGGCCATCGAGTTGACGCTGTCGGTGAGGTCCTTCCAGGTGCCGGAGACGCCCTGCACATCGGCCTGGCCGCCGAGCTTGCCCTCGGTGCCGACCTCGCGCGCCACCCGCGTCACCTCGCCGGCGAAGGTCTTGAGCTGCTCGACCATGGTGTTGATGGTGCGCGCAGTACGCAGGAACTCGCCCTGCAGCGGCTGGCCGTCGATCTCCAGCGCCATGCTCTTGGAGAGGTCGCCCTGGGCCACGGCGCCGATCACGCGCGCCACCTCGCTGGTCGGGTACACCAAGTCCTCGATCAGGGAGTTGATGGCGTCGGCCGAGTCGCGCCAGAAGCCGCTGACGTCGCCCATCGAGGCGCGCTGGCTAATCTTGCCTTCCTTGCCGACCATTCGGCTCAGCCGCGCCAGCTCCAGGCGCTTTCGGGCGTTCAGCTCGACGACGGCGTTGAAGGCGTCTGCCACCCGGCCCGACATCCCCTGCCAATCGAGCGGCAGCCTGACCGTGTCGTCGCCGCGCCTCAGCGCGTGAAGGGCGCTGAGCAGCGCCAGCGTCTGCGCCTCGCTCAAGCCGGTCCCCGAGGTGCCGCGCTCCGGGGCTTTGCGCGGAGCCCGCGGTCGCACCCGCAGCTGGCCGTGGCCATCTGTCAGGCGCTGCTGCTGAGCCATCTGGTTGACGAGCCTGGCGACCTCACCGGCGGTGCCGCTCCAGTCCTCCGGCAGCTGCACCGTGTCGTCGCCGGCCCTTAGCCCCTGCAAGGCTTGCAGAACCGCACGCAACTCGGCATCGCTGTCCGTGAGCGTGGTATGCACGTGATCCCCCTCTGACAGACAAGGCAAGGAATGAGCATAGCGGGAACGCGCTAACGCACAGTGCAGTTCCAAGACCGGGGCTTAAAAAGAGGGCTTAAAAACAGGGACCCGGCCCCGGACCGGTGCGGCTCAAGCCCGGCCATTCCACCTCGCCAATGATCCGGGCGCCGGCCTGCTGCTGCCGTAGGGGGCGTTCGTGTCGCCCGGATGAAGCGACTCCCACCACATCGTTGGGAGGCCGGCCCTCTTTCCGCCCGGCTGCTGTTTCAGTAGCCTGAGGCAGAATCGGGCAGCTCTTGCGACGCGGCGCCATGCGCATGGACGGGAAGTATTCGCTCAAGGATGGCAGGCCTTCGGCCAGGGCTTCCTTGCAGCTCTCGCTCATCAAGACGGCGATGATCGAGAAGAAGATGACGCAGGCCGAGCTGGCCGATGCCGCCGACATCCATGAGAAGACTATCCAGAACCTGCTCGCCGGCAAGCCGGTGCGCGATCAGACCCTGTTTGACGTGTGCATGGTGCTGGGGCTCGATTTCAACAGGGTGAAAGGCGGCCGGCCTGATGGCAGGCTGCCGCAAGCCGCCCGCAACGCTCCCGAGCCGAGCGCTCCGGTGGAAGCCCGCGCCGCGCCGGCCTACATGGGCGCCTACACGCGCGCCGGTGTCGACGAGTACATCGGCAGCTATCTGACCTTACGCCCTTCCTTCTCGGTCGCGGGCGGGGTGATGGCCTATCGCACCGACATCGTCTGGGACGACGACTGGCCGAGCCTGCTGTTCCAGGAGCGCGACCGTCCCGACAAGCCGTACGTGCACCGTGGCCGGCTCTACATCCCCGCGTCGGCGGCGTTCATCCACCTGGTATCGCTGACCAAGGGAGCGATGCGCATGGTGATGGTCTCCGCCCTTGGGCCGTCGGGGATGATGCAGGGCATCATCACCACGCTCAACAAGCGCGGCGCAGCGCTGGTGCCGGTCAGTGCCCCCATCGTGTATGCGCGGCGCGACGATTTCTGCGGTCTGCAGCTCGGCGAGATCGCCGCCGACCGCGCCGGCGCCCTGGGCTACCGGCAGCAGCTCGATGCGGTGCTCAGCGAGGGGTACGCGCGCATGCTCGGCGGCAGCATTGAAGAGTCTTGACAGCGAACCACGATTTTTCGTGGGACGAAATCAGCGGTTTCATCCCGCGAAGGCGGGGACCCAGTGCACTGATAAGCAGGGGAGCGCTCGCTGCGCCAGCCCGCGACAGACGCGCGCGCGCCGGTCGCTTGTGTGACGGGAGGAGGTGGAGCGCGGTGCGACCGGCCGATCCCCCGTGGGAAGGTGGCCTGGGCTCCGCCTCCGCGGGAATGACGCCCGCCCGCGGCAAAGCCTTATTGGCCGTGTGTTGCTCACTTGAGGTGGGGCGCGACCTCGCGCATGAAGCGGTCCATCTCCTCCTTCACTTGCACGTGCGGCTTCATGCCGACATTGAAGTAGAGGATGACCTCAGAGAAGCCCGCCGCCTTCACCTTGCGAAGCGTCTCGACGATGCCACTGGGGGGGCCAATCAATACCGAGTTCTCGGTAAGGTCCTCCGGCCTCACTTTCTGAAGCCGTTCCACCATGTCGATAAAATAGCGATAGCTCGGAGGGGCCGTCCTGGGATCGCCGGGAAAGGCCGGTATGACGCATTCCCTGTAGTATCGGATCTGGCGCGCCCGCTGCGCATCCTCCTGCGCCTTGGTGTCGGCAAAATGAGTGAAATAGCTGCAGATCAAGCGACCGGGCACGGTGCCGTGCTTTGCGCATGTCTCCTTGTACAGATCGGCGACCTGCTTGAGGCCACCGAAGCTCATCGCCGCGGCGAACGGCGCAACAACCAGTCCGCAGCCCAGCCGCGCGGCAAGCTCGATCGATGGCTTGGAGAACGACGCGACGTAGGCTGGCAGCGGCTGCTGGATCGGACGCGGCGTCAGCCGCACGTCATCGAACGAATAGTGCTTGCCGTGATGCGAGACGCGCCCGCTCGATTCCCACAGCCGCCTCACAAGCTCCATGCCCTCCTCGAACATCCCCTGATTGTCCGCAAACGGCATGTGAAACGGCAGATACTCGCGCGCGTCGTAGCCTCGCCCGGCGGCAAAATCGACGCGACCGCCCGAGAGCAGGTCGAGGGTGGCCCATTGCTCCGCAACGCGGATCGGGTGATGAAGCGGAAGGACGGTTACGGCCGGCGCGAGGCGAATGTTTTTCGTTCGCGCTGCGATATAGGCGAGCACGAGGTCTGGACACGAGAGCACGCCGAGGCTGTTGAAGTGATGCTCGCCGATCCAGGCCGAATGCATGCCAAGCGCATCGGCATA
>DASURA010000192.1:0-11450 GCA_036280295.1 Hyphomicrobiaceae bacterium | reverse complement strand
GATCGCGTCGCCCGGTGCGCTATGCCAACCAGCTGCCCAGCCAGCTCGAGGCCGCCATCGTTCAGGCCAAGCGCGACAAGCCCCACTGGGGCGCCCGCGAGCTACGTTCTGTTACCTATGTGTCCGGGTCGGACACAACCCGTTCGCCCCAAGGTTATCACCTATGTCTTAGGTACGGCCTGTCACCATGTGTCCGGGTCGGACAACACGATGCAAGCGGTCGAGCTCTTAACTGGCCTGCGCGCGCCGACAGTCTACGAGATGGTCCGGGAGAACCGGTTTCCTCCCCCCCTCAAGTTGGGCCCGCGGGCCTCCGGCTGGCTCGCAAGCGATATCGCCAAGTGGCAGCGAGAGCACATTGCCGAGCGCGATGGGGAGGCTGCCTGATGGACAAGCCGCTGCCCGCATCGATCACGGAGCCATTTGCGTCAGGACGGCGCGGTGACCGGTGAGCATGCCATCACGCAGATCATCGATCGAGCGCGAATGGGAGAAAGCTTCTCCTCCGAGGAGATCGCCGGTCTGGAACCTGCGTACCAGCTTGAGATCGCCGAGCGCCTCGGGACGATCGGCCTCCGGCTGGTATCCCTAGCCGCTCAGATGCATCCAGAAGAACCCATGTTGATGGAAAGCGGCCGTTACGAGCCATGAGGCAAACGACAGACCAGGAGATTGAGGCAAACGCCTCCACCCAGCGCACGGCGCGCATCGCCGAGCACATCTTGGGCCACCCCGTCGCCCAGCGGCTGCCGTGGCACGCCATCGAGGCGCTGCTGGCGGTCGCCCGCGGGGATGCCGATGTCGACCCAACCGACGCGGAGCGGCTCGTCCACTGCGCGCTAGCGGTCTGCATCACCAGCGAGATCCTGAGCGCCAGGGAGGCGCGGACGTGATCCAAGTCACGACGCATCAGACGTTGCCAGATGCGCCATCGTTGCGGACCAAGCAACGTTTGGTGCGCCACGTCGATGACTGAGGTGGTCTCGATCCTGGGGCCGCACGCCGAGACCTTCCAGCTGGTGACGCTGCTGGGCCTGCCCTTGTGGCTGGAATTGGCAGCCCCGATCGTGCTCGCGTACGGCTTCGCGCTCGGTGCTCCCAAAGCTCCGGCGCCGGCGCCCAAGGCGAAGCGGCGGAAGCAGAAGCGGGCACCTCGGAAGCCCGCCGGCGCCCGGCCAAGGCGATGGGCACGCACCGCCCTGCGCTCAAGCTGGTCGCGGCAAACGACAGGTGACTATCCAACCCCGCCCGGTGAAAGCTGCGGCGGGGTTTTTCTTTGTCAGACTCGGCTGTAGAGTGAACGCCCATGGACTTCAATATCCTCGGCGACATCGAGCAGGTTGAGACCATCGCCAAGGGTACGGGTGTCCGGGATCGAGCCCGTCTGCGGAAGATGTACGGCAGCGGCCGGTGGCTCAAGAGGAAGGGTGTCGCCCGGGTGCGCCTGAATGCCAGCAGGGCGGTGCGCCTCGTCGAGTTGCACTGGTACGAGGCCAGCGGGATCGGGCGAGTTGAGTTCAAGATAAAGCGTCTGCTGTAACCATGGCAAAGCGGTCCCTCGTCGTCTGCATCAACAACGAAGGCTACCCAGCATCGCTGGAGCTGCGGAAACTCTATGTCTGCATCCCCGACCCCGAAGCGGAGAAGGATGGCCTCATCCGCGTGATCGACGAATCGGGAGAGGACTACCTGTTCCCAAAGGCGCGCTTCAGGTCGGCGGAGGAGCTGGCGCCGGCTACCAAGAGGGCGGTGCTTGCCGCAGCGGCATCTGAGGCCGTGGCGTAGCGCACGGTGGGCGCCAGGGTTACCGGCCCCCGTTCCCGAGACTACCATCTGCCATTCCTGGGTCTAATCCCTACGACGCCCTGTCTCCGCCGATCCTGTGGAATGCGCTCGCCAATGGTTGACGCGCTGCGCACCATTTGCTGTCTAAGGTGCGGCGCTCGGGCGACAACCGAGAGATGTCAGCCAACCCGTATGGGCGACAGCAGGCTGACAGGCCCCCGCCTAGAGCCTCGGCGGCAGTGTCGTAGGTGTTCATCTCGCGCGTTCCGCGAGCGGCACGACGTTCGTGCCGGTCTCGGCGACTGGCACCAGATAACGCGTGAAGGTGACGCGCCGTCTCCGACGCCATTCCTCGCCGCGGCTTCTCGGCATGCTCTCTGCGAGGGCCTTGGCGAAACCCTTGTACGCGGGTGGCTCCATTCCACGCGACGAGCAAAACAAGGGGTAAACGGTGCGGACCCAGGTGTGATGCACCCGCTTGCCGGCGAGCGCGGGGAACCGTTGCAGATCGCGGCAGAATTCCACGGCAAGGTGTTGCACACACTGTGGATGGATATTCCCGCACTGTGGGCGAATATCCGCCGCCTTCCACTCCGCAAGTATTTGATCTACCGCGTGAATAACGGCCCGGTCGAGTCCACACTGTGGGCCTGGTTCCGCACACAGTGTGTGGTCCGCCGCTTCGCTTTCAACGACGCTGGAGGCATCAATCGGCTTGGATTTCAGGTAGCTTGAAAGCTTGGACAGCATGGCGCCAGCGTCGTTTGCAGGGAGGGTGGAAGCGACGCGGTACGGCATCGCCACAATAACAGCCCGGGGCGCCGACGGCATCAGGCACAGCTTCCATTCCATGGCAGCCGTGGAATTTATTCCACAGCCTCCTGCAATCGAGCGCAAGCGCTACGCCTCGGGCTGCCACTCCAGCGGATGCTGGTAGATGAGCACGAACCCCTGCTCGGCGAGCAGCGCCCGATAGGCCGGCTTCAACTTCTCGATGTCGCCTCGGCCGACGCCGATCCAGGGCCCGAGGTGCCGGATCCAGTCGGGCACGTCCTCGCCGTAGAACCGGCCATCGCGGCAGATTACGGCGATGCGGTTGTCCCGGCGGGAGCGCGAGACCTCGTACCGGGTGGTGGGCTCGGATTGATGGATGACGGGCATGCATATACACTCGCTCGATTATGAGCGTCCGCACCCCTGAGCGTTCAAGACCCCCTACCTGGTTAGCCTACAGGATCCGTGGCGCCAAGGCTGAGCTGCTCGGGCATGTGGATGGCCGCGATCTGGACGAGGCGATCGCCGCCGCGGCGGCCGAGTTCGGCGTCGATCCTAGGCGGCTGTTGGTCCAGCAGATCGCGCGGTAGGGTCCGCCCACGCGAGCGGACGCCACTCAGCAACGCGCTAGGCACCGGCCTCGAGCACGCATCGGGCGCAGCCGCCGCCGGCGCCCGTGAGGCCAGCGCCAGCGTTGGCACCGTCGCCAAGGAAGCCAGCGCCACTATTGGCCATGGCCTCGATACGGTCGCGGGCGCCCTCAAAGACGTTGCCAAGGAAGCCAGCGCCGTCACGGATACATTTGGCTGGCTCGTCTTCCTCCACCGGCGGCACGAACGACATCTGGCTGCTGCTGCGGTGGCTGGCGCGCAGCCGATCGCCTGACGGACGGACACGGAGTCCTCGCGCCGGACCCGGAGCGAGAACCGGCGGGACGGAGCGCGAGCATGGCCGGGCGCGGTAGAAGCGTGTAGCCTGCCCCGCGGGAGGGGAGGAGGCGCGATGATGCATCGCATCGCGCATGTCGCGCTCGCTGCCGTCCTGCCGATCGGCGCCGCCAGCCTCGCCGGTGCCGCAGCCGACTGACGTGGAGAGCTGCCACCTTGCCCGAGATATCCCACTCGACGCCGCTGATTGCCCTCGATGCCATCGCCCTCGACACCGAGACGACAGGGCTCGATGCGCGCTCGGCACGCCTCATCCAGATCGCGGCGCTGCCGATGGCTGCCGGCCGCATGCGGCGGGCAGACCGCTTCGAGCACCTGATCAATCCCGGCGTGCCGATTCCCAAGGCCTCGACCGAGGTGCACGGCATCACCGACTCCGAGGTCGCCGAGGCGCCCACCTTCGGCGACATCGCCGGCAACCTGGAGGCCTACATCGGCCGAGCGATCGTGATCGGCTACGCCATTCACCACGACGTGGCCATCCTGGAGCGGGAGTTCGGCCTCGCCGGCCGCACCGTGCCCCGCTTCCGCACCCTCGACGTGCGCACGCTGGCCCGGCTGGCGACGCCGTCGCTGGCCGACTACAGCCTGGAGGCGCTGTGCCAGTGGCTCGGCGTCAGGATCGCCGGCCGGCACACGGCGCTCGGCGATGCCACCGCCGCCGGCGAGGTGTTCCTGGCTCTGCTCCCGCTTTTGCGTGCCAGAAGCATCCGCACCCTGGCCGAGGCCGAGGCGGCAAGCAGGGCGCTGGCAGAGCGCGATGCCGCGAGCGCTGGCAACTATCTGCCGGCCGCTCAGGCCACGGTGGATGTTGCACCGATTCTGGCGCGGGTCGACAGCTTCCCCTACCGCCACCGCCTGCGTGACGTGATGAGCGCGCCGGCCGCGTTCGCGCCGCCGCAGACCACGGTGCGGGACGCGATGCGGACGCTGATCGACAGGCGCATCAGCAGCCTGTTCGTGCCCCCGGTGCCGGACGCCGCCGGGGGCGCCATGGGCATCGTCACCGAGCGCGATCTGCTGCGCGCCATCGACACCGGCGGTGAGGCGGCGCTCGCGGGCCCCATCGGGACGATCGCCAGCGTGCCGCTGCAGACGCTGCCCGAGGACGCGTTCCTCTACCGCGCCATCGGCCGGCTGGAGCGGCTCGGCTTCCGCCACCTCGGCGTCACCGATCAGACCGGCGAGATCGTCGGCGCGGTGACGACGCGCAACCTTCTCGGCCACCGCGCCACCACGGCCATCGTGCTGGGCGATGCCATCGACAGCGCCACCGCGGCTCCGCAGCTGGCCGCGGCCTGGGGCCGCCTGACGCTGATGGCGCGCAGCCTGATGGACGAGCACGTCGGTCCCGGCACCGTCTGCGGCGTGATCAGCGCCGAGATCTGCGCCATGACCCGGCGCGCCGCCGAGCTGGCCGAGGAGACGATGCGCGACGAGGGGCGCGGCCCGCCGCCGGTCCCCTACGCGGTGCTGGTGCTGGGCTCAGGCGGCCGCGGCGAGAGCCAGCTCGCGGCCGACCAGGACAACGCCATCGTTTATGCCGAGGGTGACGAAGGCGGGCCGGAGGATCGCTATTTCGAGCAGCTCGCCGCGTACATGAACGAGACGCTGGATGCGGCGGGCGTACCGTTCTGCAAGGGCGGCGTGATGGCGAAGAACCGGGCCTGGCGTAAGAGCGTGGCCGACTGGGAGGCCACCGTCGACAAGTGGATGACGGGCGAGCGTGCCACCCACCTCCTCAACGTCGACATCTTCTTCGATGCCGTGCCGGTGCACGGCATCGCCGCCCTGGCGGACCGCGTCTGGGGCCACGCCTACGACCGCGCGCACGCGGCGATCGACTTCCAGAACCTGCTGGTCGAGACGGCGCGCGAGCGGGACAACCCCTTCACCATGTTCGGCGGCTTCAGGGTGGACGAGAAGGGCCGCATCGACCTCAAGAAATACGGCCTGATGCCGCTGTTCACGGCCGCCCGCGTCCTGTCCATACGCCACAACGTGCGCACGCGCTCCAGCACCGACCGCTTCCGTGGCGTGGCTGCCAAGGGTGCCGCGGCGTGGGGCGCCGTCGATGCCGTTATCGAGGCGCAGCGCATGCTGCTGGCCTCGGTGCTGTCGCAGCAGCTGGTGGATACCGAGACCGGCGTGCCGCTCTCGACCCGCGTCGCCCCGGATCGCCTGGACAAGCCGCACAAGGCCCGCCTCAAGACGGCCCTGCGCACCGTCGACACGGCGCTGGAGCTGGTCTCCGAGGGGCGCGTGTAGGCCGCCCGGAGACTGCCCAAGCTCACCAGAGCCCGATGCGCTGCCAAGGCCGGACTCCTATGGAGCCAATGAGGTCCTGGGCCGGTGATCCCGGCCGGGGCCTTCGTTGTGCTCATCGAGGCTTCGGCGGAGGCCTGTTCGAGAACGCGTCGGTGCACTGATGTGGAGTGCCGCGGAACTCACTCTTCCAGGCAGTGGTAGTCGCCTTCCTGCAACTTGCGATCTGGACCTCGTCTCACTTGGCCGCACCGCAGGCACCAGAGCACCTCAGTATCTTGAGGTGCCTTCTTGAGCTCTTCGATGGTATCTAGTCGCATAATGGCTCCTCGGATAATACGCACAGAGAGAATCAGCTGATGCAGGCTGGATGGAGAATGTCGCGACGTCAATCGATGGCACATGAGATGCTGGGGAAACCATCAAGCGCCCATCAAAGCGCGCTCGCCGGATTCGCGAACGCCAGCACGTTGCCCGTTCGCTTGCCAGCCACCAACGCCTAGAGTTGTACAGGGCTAGCGTCCGAAGGCTTGTGGGTAAAAACCAAGGAACGCCAGAAAATCCAATGTTTTCAAGGGTCTTTGGCGGAGGGAGTGGGATTCGAACCCACGATACGGTTGCCCGCATACACGCTTTCCAAGCGTGCGCCTTCAGCCACTCGGCCATCCCTCCGGGCTGCGGCAGGGAATATAGGGGCTGGCGGCGCTGCGCAAGCCTGCTTGGTGCGCCGCGGTTGAGCAGTGGCCGCGGAGCGCAGGCGTGAATCCCCTGCCGCGACCGCCGCATTAAGCATCCTGCAACCCTAAGGGGCGACGCCCGCCGCTATGGGGTGATGTCCCGACGCCAGCCTCAGCGCAGCCCTGGCACACTTTTCCCGTGCTTTTCCGGACCTTGTGGGTGGAGAGAGGACAGCATGGCGTTCACCAGAATCGGCTTTGGCGTTGCCTGCCTGCTGGCGGCGGCAGCGCTCGCAGCACCGCCGACGGAGGCGCTCACCATGCGTGAGTGCAGCACCGCCTTCAAGGCGGCGAAGAGGTCCGGCACCCTCGGCGGCATGAGCTGGCGGACATTCCGCAAAGCCAAGTGCGGCGGTGCGACCACTCCTGAAACCCGCGCCCGCAACCGAGCCACCGGTGGGGACACCCGGGGCCCGGCGCCGCGCGGCAGCGCCTACCTGCCGGGCGGCCGCGCCGTGTTCCCAACGACCATCGCGCCCGGCTACACCGACGAGGTCCCGGGCAAGGCCCGCCGGCGGACCTGCCTCGACCAGTACAAGCTGAACAGGGCCAGCGACGCCAATGGCGGGCTCAAATGGGTCCAGAAGGGCGGCGGCTACTACAGCGAATGCAACAAGCGGCTGAAGTCGGGCGGGAAGGGATAGGCGCCCGTCCGGCGCACCTTTGACTTGGCGCAAGGGGCTCCGGCCACGACTATGCAAATCATTACGGGGTCCGTCACCTTCCACGAGGAGATTGGTGGCAATCATGGCTTTCGAGAACACCAAGGCCGAGATCGATCTGCTGATGGGGGCGCTCCGGGATCCCCCGCGCGACAAGCACGAGTTGTATCTGGAGATCATGCAAAAGCTGAATGAGCTCAAGGCCTATGGGATGCCGCTGCCGGATGACCTCGTCGAGCTGGAGCATCAGCTCGAACGCGAGTTCGCGGCCGAGCAACGCAACGACCGGGCCCAGCGCGAGCGCGAGTAAGCGACCGGCGGTGAAAACAAGACGTAGCCGCGCCCCGGCGCTGCGCATTACGATGCCGAGCAATGAGGGATTGCCCGGCCGGGCGCCACGTGTCATTGGGGTTGTGGCGCCGCGCTGTCTGCGCCCTGCATGATCGGCTTGCTCGGGATCCGGGAACCCTGCACGTGCTGAAAGGCCTCCTGCGCTTTCTCGCTGGCGTCCTGCTGTTGGTTGCCGTGATCGCCGCGGTGAACGACGTGACGCGCTCACTCGCCGCCGGGCACGCGGTGGCACCAGTTTCCGCACAGGAGCATTGGTCAAGGCTTGCGCCCAAGACGCTGGCTATGGCGCGCAAGGCGGTGGAAACGAGAACCCATCCATTGCTGTGGGAGTATGGCGCCGCCGAGGTCCTTCAGCTGCCAACCTGGGGCCTGCTTGGACTCATCGCCACGCTTCTCGCCTACGCCGGACGCCGGCGCCGGGAGATCAATATCTTTGCCAACTGAACCTCAGCAGCGAATGACCGCCGGCGATCCGCGGGCCAGAGTGGCCATCAATCTATCGGTGACATGCAGGCATCGATCTGCCTAGTCTGGGCAACAGCCCGGTGCTGCCCCTCACCCCTCGCCTTGCGGACGCAACTCCGATGTCCACGCTGCTTCTGACCCACCCCTCGTTTCTCGAGCACGATACCGGCCTCTGCCACCCTGAGCGACCGGACCGCATGCGCGCCATCGACAAGGTGCTCGCACACGAGATGTTCAATGATCTCGTGCGCGAGGAGGCGCCGCTCCGCGACGACGTCGAGGCGATGATCGCGCTCGCGCATCCGCAGCGCTACATCGACTGGGTGAAGGGCGTGCGGCCGAGCCGAAGCGAGGAGCCGGTGCGGCTGGACCCCGATACCGTGCTGTCGCCCACGTCGTGGGAGCCGGCGCTGCGGGCGGTGGGCGCCGGGCTGCGCGCGGTCGACCAGGTGCTCGACGACAGCTCCGGGGTCAGGAATGCGTTTGCCCAGGTGCGCCCGTGCGGCCATCACGCCGAGCACGAGCGCGCCATGGGCTTCTGCATCTTCAACAACGTCGCCATCGCCGCCCTCTACGCCCGCAAGGCGTACGGCGTCGAGCGCGTCGCCGTGGTGGATTTCGACGTGCACCATGGCAACGGCACCCAGGATATTTTCTGGAGCGACAAGGACTTGTTCCTGGGGTCCACGCACCAGATGCCGCTCTATCCGGGCACCGGTGCACTGGGCGAGACCGGTGTCGGCAACATCTGGAACGCGCCGCTGCGGCCCGGCGACGGTGGTGACCCCTTCAAGGAGGCGTTCGAATCGCGCATCCTGCCAGCCCTGCGCAACTTCTCTCCGGACCTCGTCCTCATCTCGGCCGGCTTCGACGCCCACAAGGACGATCCGCTGGCGAACCTGCAGCTTATCGAGCCCGACTTCGGCTGGGCCACGTCCAGAATTGCCGAGGTGGCCGAGAAGCATGCCCGGGGAAGGCTGGTCTCGATGCTGGAGGGAGGCTACAACCTCGCCGCGCTGGCAAAGTCGGTCGGCGTTCATGTCGGCGTGCTGATGCAGGCGGGGAGATAGAGGGGACAGGGAGCGGGGAATGGGAGTGGGGAGTGGCCGAGCCGCCATCTTCCCCGTCCCCGATACCCCGTTCTCCACTTCCCTCTTCACCGCCAGACGATGAAGAGGATCGACCCATGGCCAATGCCAGACCGCTCACCGAGATCCCCACCATGAGCTTCGAGCGCGCCCTCAAGGAGCTGGAGAGCATCGTCGAACGGCTCGAGAAGGGCGCCGTCGAGCTGGAGGAGAGCATCGTCATCTACGAGCGCGGCGTGGCGCTGCGTGAGCATTGCGACGGGCTGCTCCGCCAGGCCGAGGCGAAGGTCGAGAAGCTCACGCTGGGCCCCAACGGCACCCCCAACGGCAGCGAGCCGTTCCGGCCGCAGGAGTGAGGGAGAAAACTGCCTCTAAGCACGCGCCGCGTCCCCTCTCTCCGCGAAGAGCCGGGAGGGAATCCACCACCGCGACGCTTAGTCTGCGCTTGCGCCAGGACAATGCACTATATTAGCTGACTGCAGGGCGTGGGCCCGACCAGGGCGGTCGGGTGGCGCCGGATCGGTCGGGCGGAACGCCCAGGAAAGCCCATGAGCCACGCTTCCAGGACCCCGCTGCTCGACACCATCAAGGTTCCAGCGGACTTGAGGCGTCTGCCCAAGGCGGTGCTGCGCCAGCTCGCGGACGAGCTGCGCCTGGAGACGGTCGACGCCGTCTCGGTGACGGGCGGACACCTCGGGGCAGGGCTCGGCGTCGTCGAGCTGACGGTGGCACTGCACTACGTATTCGACACCCCGCACGACCGCATCGTCTGGGACGTGGGCCACCAGGCCTATCCGCACAAGATCCTGACCGGCCGGCGCGACCGCATCCGCACCCTGCGCCAGGGCGGTGGCCTCTCCGGCTTTACCAAGCGGGCCGAGAGCGAGTACGACCCGTTCGGCGCAGCGCACTCCTCAACCTCCATCTCGGCCGGCCTCGGCATGGCGGTGGCGCGCGATCTGGCTGGTGGCGACCGCAACGTGGTGTGCGTGATCGGCGATGGCGCCATGTCTGCCGGCATGGCCTACGAGGCGATGAACAACGCCGGCGCCCGCAGCGAGCGGCTGATCGTCATCCTCAACGACAACGACATGTCGATCGCGCCGCCCGTTGGCGCGCTCTCCAACTATCTCGCGCGCATCACCTCCAGCGGCACCTACCTGCACCTGCGCGACATCGGCAAGCAACTGGCCAAGCGGCTCCCGAAATATTGGGAGCGGCGCGCGGCGCTCGCGGAGGAGTACACCCGCACCTACTGGACCGGCGGCACGCTGTTCGAGGAGCTGGGCTTCTACTATGTGGGGCCGATCGACGGCCACGACCTGCGGCTGCTGCTCTCGGTGCTGCGCAATGCGCGCGATGCCAAGAGCGGTCCGATCCTGATCCACGTCGTCACCAAGAAGGGCAAGGGCTACGCCCCGGCCGAGGCGTCGGACGACAAGTATCACGGGGTCAACCGGTTCAACGTCATCACGGGCGCGCAGGTGAAAGCCGCGTCCAACGCACCAAGCTACACCAAGGTGTTCGGCCAAAGCCTGATCGAGGCGGCACGCAAGGACGACAAGATTGTCGCCATCACCGCGGCCATGCCGGGCGGAACCGGGCTTGACCTGTTTGCCCGCGAGTTCCCGCGCCGCACCTTCGACGTGGGCATTGCCGAGCAGCATGCGGTGACGTTCGCGGCCGGCCTGGCGACCGAAGGCTTGAAGCCGTTCGCGGCGATCTACTCCACTTTCCTGCAGCGCGCCTACGACCAGGTCGTGCACGACGTGGCGATCCAGCGGTTGCCCGTGCGCTTCGCCATCGACCGCGCCGGGCTCGTGGGCGCGGACGGGCCAACGCACGCCGGCGCGTTCGACATCGCCTATCTCGGCTGCCTGCCGGAGTTCGTGCTGATGGCGGCAGCCGACGAAGCCGAGCTCAAGCACATGGTGGCGACAGCAGCGGCAATCGACGACCGCCCGTCGGCGCTACGCTATCCGCGCGGCGACGGCGTTGGCGTAGAGCTGCCGGCGGAGGGCATGCCGCTGGCGATCGGCAAGGGCCGCGTGCTGCGTGAGGGCACCACGGTGGCGCTGCTGTCGTTTGGCGCCCGGCTGGCGGAATGCCTCAAGGCCGCTGATCAGCTCGCCGGCTACGGTCTCTCCACCACGGTGGCCGATGCCCGGTTCGCCAAACCGCTCGATGCCGATCTCGTGCGCCAGCTCGCCCGCCACCACGAGGTGCTGATCACCGTCGAGGAGGGCAGCATCGGCGGCTTTGGCGCCCAGGTGCTGCAGTTCCTGGCGAGCCAGGGCCTGCTCGACCGCGGCCTCAAGGTGCGGCCGATGGCGCTCCCCGACCGCTTCATCGACCACGACAAGCCAGAGCGCATGT
>DASURA010000191.1:0-19503 GCA_036280295.1 Hyphomicrobiaceae bacterium | reverse complement strand
CCGCGCACCTTGCGCCCCAGCGCCTTCACCTCGGCGGGTGTGCCGGCGGCGAGAATCTCGGCGCGGATGGCGGTATCGCCGAAGAGGCGCGCCTTCTCCGCCATCATGAAGTGCTCTGCGGACGCGTAGCTGTCGCCGGCGACGACGAAGCGCGCCGGCCACCATTGGCTGAGCACGTGCTTACCGAGCCCCGGTCTCTTCGGCGTATGCCCCCAGAACAGCAGATAGTCCGGCTCCCACCCCGCGGCGATGGCCTGGAGCAAGGCCGCAACACTGAGGGGCGGCGAGATCTCGGGGCTGCTCATGGGCGCAGCGTGGGGATAGATGTGCCAGGTGCCAAAGGCTCAGTGCGAACGCCTATTCTAGCGTATCCCACGATTACATCGGCGGCGCGACGCCTATTCCCACGCTGATGCGCGCTGCCTCGAGCATGCCGTCCGGCAGCTTGTGTGCGCCAGCGACGAAGATCTGCGCGCCCGGCTTCAGGTCGCTCGTGCTGGCGGGGGCGAAGGTGACGATGGGGATGCCATCGGGCACGAGGATGAGCTTCTCGCCGCCCTTGTACTTCAAGGTCAGCACCTGGCCGTCGGTGGACGCCACGGTTGCCTCCACGCTGGCGTTGGTCATGGTGCTCTCCGGCTGCAGATCCCATGCGCGGAAGCCCTCGCCGGCGCCGCGCATCGACTCCGGGAAGACGTGGATCTCGACGGCCCGCTGGTTGCCGTTCGCCATCGGCATGCCGGTGACGCCGATGTAGCTGCCGGCCTTGATGTCGGCGCGCCCGGCCGGCTTGATCGCCGTGACGCTGGCGCCGGGCGCGAGCCGCAGCACGAGGCGGGTGCCTTCGCGCGACGTGACGTGATAGGCGCCGCCGTCCACGCGCTCGATGGTCCCGCGTATCCGTGCCGGCGCCTCCTGCGCAGCGGCGAAGGGCATGAGCAACGCCGCGGTCAGCGCGACCGTGGCGAGCATCCGTAGCGCTCCGGCTGACGTTCCGGCGCTCCTGGCGATCAGCATCCGGCTCTCCCTGATGTAGCAGCAGACCGCGGTGGCTCCGAGCCCCCCGCAAGCGGCCGCAGCTTAGCGCCGAAAGCCTGCGGAGCGAATGACAGGCCCGTGATCGCCCGGCCGGACGTCGCAGGCGCGGCAGTGCGCCGGCATCCGGCGCGGCGAGCGGCTGATCCACCGAGGCGGTCGGGATGCGGCCGGCGCCATCATCTCAACATCGGCTGACGGCGGCGGGCTAATAAGCGGGCCCGTTCGGATTGTTGGGACCGGGCGACGGCGGCAGCCCTCTGTCCGGCAGCCCGCCGTCGGCAATCGTTACGACCGCCTGCAGGATTGTCGATTGGCCGCGCGCATCGGCACCGGCCGGAGCGGAGACCGTCGCCATGGCGGCGAGCGTCAACAAGGCGGCGGCTATGATCTCGCTCTCCCGGCTTCGCATGAATCGGATGAGCTGGAGTCTCGTGGGCATGAGCATCGGCTGGCCTCCTTCTTGCCGGCGATATGGGGCGGCCGGCGCAAGCGGGAAGACGGTCTCACACACGCTTGATGCGCCGCGGCGGTCCGCCGCGCATGCCCAGCAGTCATGCCGCCGCCGCAGGGTCGGAGCGGGCGATGCGGCGCTGGCGCACGCCATGCGTGGCGACCAGGGCGGCGGTGATGGCAAGCTGAACCGCCGCGGCAAGGGCGTAGGCGCCAAAAGCGCCCATGCCCGGAAGCGCCAGGCCAACGACCAGGAAGAAGGCGACGAAGCCGAACAGCGAGGCTGCGGCTCCGCGCAGGACGCGCCGCACGGCTTCCACCCCACGGCTCTGATGCGTGAACGTGCCGATCACCGTCACCACGATCGGATAGGTGGCCAGCACGCCGGCGAGCCGGGGCCCCAGGGCATCCGCGCTCGCCGTCACGGCGGCGACGATCACGGCGGCGGTTGCCATGCGCGCCGGAATATCCCACCAGGGCGGCGCCTGCGGCAGCACCTCGGCGCGCGGCCGCGGCAGCAGCACCAGCACGGTGCACAGGCTAACGGCGCCGATGCCGGCGGCGGTCCAGAGCGGCGCCATGGCGGCCGGCGTCATCCAGCCGAGCAGGCGCGGATCGGTAACGGCGGCGGCGCCGGCGAAGAACGCGACCACGGCCACCGCCAGGCTCGCCGGCCAGCGGCTCACGGCGGCCATCAGTCCGTATGCCAGCATGAAGGCGCTGACGCAGGCGATGCCGAGCTCGACGCCGACGCACGCCGCCGCGCCGTAGGCGACGCCCTGGTCCAGCACCAGGAGGAACAGCACCGGCCCGGTGAACCACGGCAGGCCGATCAGGATGCCGCCGATCGTCGGCCCCCACCAGCGCTGGGCGAGCGAAACGAACGCCACCAGCAGCGGCGTCACGGCGATCTTGAGGAGCAGGAGCATCCGGTGCTTCGATCCGCCGGCGGGCCTATATTTACACGGCGACGTTGTCGATCAGGCGTGTCTTGCCGAGCCACGCCGCCACCAGCACGCGCAGCGGCCGTCCTGCGCCGGGTGTCGCGGCCTGCAATGTCTCGGCGTCGCGGACCTCCAGGTAGTCGACCTTGAAGCCGGCCTGCTCAAGGGCAGACCTGCCTTCAGCGAGAGCCGCGGCAAGGTCGCGCCGCTCGGCTGCAATACGGGCGACGTCGGCAATGACACGGTGCAGGCGCGGCGCCACCTCGCGCTCAGCCGGGGCAAGATAGGCATTGCGCGAGCTGAGCGCGAGACCGTCCGGCTCGCGCACCGTCGGCAGGCCGACGATCTCCAGCGGCAGATTGAGATCGCGCACCATCTGACGCACGACGGCGAGCTGCTGATAGTCCTTCTCGCCGAACACGGCGATATCCGGCCCGACCTGGGTGAAGAGCTTGCAGCACACCGTTGCCACGCCGCCGAAGAAGTGCGGGCGATAATCGCTCTCCAGGCCCTCGGCGGCGCCAGCCGGCACGATGCGGGTGGCGAACCCCTCGGGGTACATCTCGCTGCGGTCCGGCGCCCACACCAGGTCGCAGCCGGCCGCGGCCAGCTTGGCGAGGTCGCCGGTCTCGTCACGCGGGTAGCGGTCGAAGTCCTCGTTCGGGGCGAACTGGGTCGGGTTGACGAAGATCGACACGACGGCGCGCTGGCAGCGCGCCTTGGCCAGCCGCACCAGGTCCAGGTGCCCGCGATGCAAGGCGCCCATGGTGGGCACCAGCGCCACCGTTTCGGCCGCCGCGCGCCAGTCGCGCACCTGGGAGCGCAGCGGCACCAGGCACCGCGCTATCGGAACCGCGCCGCTCATGCTCTCGCTCTCCTGCTGCTGCCGACGGTCGGGTGGCTGGTTCATTGGCGTTGGCAAAATACGGCGCCCGCCGTCGGCACGGCAAGGGCAGCCTCTCCCTGCGCCGCGCTGAGGAGGGCAGCGATTTTTGCTGTCCCTCACCCTGGCCCTCTCGCCGCAAGCGGGGGGAGGGGATCCGGGCGGCGTATGATGCGCGAACCGATTCTCAACCCAAGTTGGAGCTTCGGCGGCGACGCTACCCTTTTCATTCTCCTGGGGTCTGACACCCAAAGCCACTCCTGCTACCATACGATTTCGAGTCTGCTGCTCAACCGGAGCCAGCCGCGGAGCGCCGACATGTCCTCGCCCACCACGGCCCCTGCCAAGACCGGTGCTGCAACAACCGGTGCCGCACCCGGGACGGCAAGTCAGGGGGCGCCACGCGACGAGATCGCGGCCTATCATCTGATCGACGAGACCAGGCTGGTGGACAGCCTGATGGAACGGGCGATCTTCACCGCAGACGAGCGCGCCCGCATTTCCAACCAGGCGGCACAGCTCGTTCGCGCCGCACGGGCCAACCGCCACAAGCACGGCGGCATCGATGCCTTCATGGCCGAGTACGGCCTCTCCACCGACGAGGGCGTCATCCTCATGTGCCTTGCCGAGGCACTGCTGCGCATCCCCGACAAGGAGACGGTGGATGCCCTGATCGCCGAAAAGATCGGCGACGGGCAGTGGCTGCGCCACCTGGGGCGCTCCGACAGCCTGCTGGTCAATGCCTCGACCTTCGGGCTGATGATCACCGGCGGCGTGGTACGGCTCGGCCGCGACAAGGGCTCGGGGCCGGGCGCCATCGTGAAGCGCCTCGTCAGTCGCTCGGGCGAGCCGGTCATCCGCCAGGCCGTTCGCCAGGCCATGCGCGTGCTGGGCGACAGCTTCGTTCTCGGGCGAAGCATCGAGGAGGCGCTGGCGCGCGCCGCGCCGATGGAGGCCAGGGGTTACCGCTTCTCCTACGACATGCTGGGTGAGCGGGCGCGCTCCGCCGCCGACGCCGACAAATACTTCGGCCGCTACATGGCGGCGGCCGATGCCATCGGCCGCGCCCACCCCGCCGGCCGCGGCATTACCAACGCCCAGGCGCTGCTGGCGCGGCCGGGCCTTTCCGTAAAGCTCTCCGCCCTGCATCCGCGTTTCGATCCGGGCAAGGAGGACCGGCTCAAGCACGAGCTGCTGCCCCGCCTCATCGAGCTTGCCATCGCTGCGCGCCGCAACGGCCTGATGCTGACGATCGACGCCGAGGAGCAGGACAGGCTCGACCTCACGCTCACGCTGTTTGCCGCGGCGTTCGCCGAGGATGCGCTCAAGGGCTGGCCCGGCCTCGGCCTCGCCGTGCAGGCATATGGCAAGCGGGCGATCCCGGTTCTGCGCTGGCTGCGCCGGCTGGCGCGGCGCGAGGGCAAGCCGATCCCGCTGCGGCTGGTCAAGGGCGCCTACTGGGATAGCGAGATCAAGTGGGCGCAGGAGCGCGGCCTTTCCGACTATCCGGTGCTGACGCGCAAGGTGCACACCGACCTGTCGTGGCTCGCCTGCATGCGCCTCATGATGGCCGATCCGGACGCGTTCCTGCCGCAGCTCGCCACCCACAACGCCCTCTCCATTGCCGCCGTTACCGCCACGGCGCCTTCCGCCAAGGCCTATGAGCTGCAGCGCCTGCACGGCATGGGCGAGGCGATCTACCAGGAGGTGATCGACGACGGCGCGCAGGATGTGGCCTGCCGCATCTATGCGCCGGTCGGCCCGCACGAGGACCTGGTGTCGTACCTGGTGCGGCGCCTGCTGGAGAACGGCGCCAACACCTCGTTCGTCAATCGCCTGGCCGATGCGGAAACCCCGGTCGATGAGATCGTGCGCGATCCGATGGCGGTGGTCGAAGCCGAGCGCTCAGCCAGGGCCGTGCCACGGCTGCTGCCGCGTCCGCCCGAGCTCTACGCGCCCGAGCGCCGCAACAGCTCCGGGCTGGCGCTCGATCAGCCGGCTTTGCGAGGGGCGCTGATCGCCGATATCGAGGCCGCGCTGGCGGCACCGTTCGCCGCGGCGCCGATCGTCGACGGCAGCACTGTCGCAGACCGCGGCACCGGGCAGGTCGTGCGCAGTCCGCACGACCTTGGCCAGCACGTCGGCACCGTGCGTGTGGCCGACGTGGCAACGGTCGAGCAGGCCATCGCCGGCGCCCAGAAGGCGGCGCACGCCTGGGACCGGCTCGGCGGTCCGGCGCGCGCGGCCATGCTCGAGGCTGCCGCGACCCTCTATGAGCGCAACCGCGCGCGGTTGATGGCGGTGCTGGTGCGCGAAGCCGGCAAGACGCTGGAGAATGCGCTCGGCGACGTGCGCGAGGCGGTGGATTTCCTGCGCTACTATGCCAGCGAGGCGCGCCGGCTGTTCTCCGGCCCGGTCGACCTCAAGGGGCCGACGGGAGAGCGCAACACCCTGGAGCTGCGCGCGCGCGGGCCCTTCGCCTGCATCAGCCCATGGAACTTCCCGCTCGCCATCTTCACCGGCCAGATCGCCGCGGCGCTGGCGGCCGGCAACCCGGTGCTCGCCAAGCCGGCCGAGCAGACGCCCATCGTCGCGTTCCTGGCGGTCCAGCTCCTCAACGCCGCCGGCCTGCCGCCCGGGGTGCTGCAGCTTCTGCCCGGCGACGGCGCAATCGGCGCCGCGCTGGTGAAGGACCTGCGCGTGGCCGGCGTCGCCTTCACCGGCTCCAACGCCACCGGCTGGGCGATCCAGTCGGCGCTGGCGGAGCGGCGCGCGGCGATGGTGCCGCTGATCGCCGAGACCGGCGGGCTCAACGCCTTCATCGCCGACTCCAGCGCCCTTCCCGAGCAGGCGATCCGCGACGTGGTGCGCTCGGCATTTGATTCAGCGGGCCAGCGCTGCTCGGCGGCGCGCCTCTTCTTCGTGCAGGAGGATGTGGCGCGGCCGATGCTCGACATGCTGGTGGGCGCCGTCGAGGCGCTCGATGTCGGCGACCCTCTCGACTACGCCACCGACATCGGCCCGGTGATCGACCAGGAGGCAATGGAGCGGCTGGAGGCGCACAAGCTGCGCATGCAGAAGGAGGCGGCGCAGCTTGTTGATCTGCCAATGCCGCCCGAGTGCGAGAGCGGCACCTATGTGACGCCGGCGGTGTTCGAGATCGCTGACGCGGGCGTGCTAAAGGAGGAGGTGTTCGGCCCGATCCTGCACGTGGTGCGTTTCCCGGCCGGTCGCATCGACCAGGTGATCGATGCCGTCAACGCGAGTGGATACGGCCTCACCCTGGGCCTGCACAGCCGCATCGCCGCGGTGGCTGACTTCGTTGCCGAGCACGCCCGCGTCGGCAACCTCTATGTCAACCGCAACCAGATCGGCGCCGTGGTCGGCGTGCAGCCGTTCGGCGGCGAGGGCCTCTCCGGCACCGGTCCCAAGGCCGGCGGTCCCAATTATCTCACCCGCTTCGCCACCGAGCGCGTGCGCAGCACCGACATCACCGCCACCGGCGGCAACGTCGCGCTGCTGGAGCTGGAGGAAATGTAGGGTGCGATAGGCCGAACGCGCATTGCACCGTGTCGTGCGCCATCGGTGCAATGCGCTGGCTTATGGCACCCTACTTCAGATTCGGTGGCGAGGTGCGGGCGTCGAGGCAGCTGCGCTTGCCGTAGTCCCAGTATTTGTACAGGCCGCAGCTGCCGCTCTTGTCGACGCTGCGGTAGTAGTGCCGCGGGCGGTAGTAGCGGCGCTGCACCCGCGGGCGATATGCCCGCGCCTTCGGGCCGTAGCCGTAGCCGTACGAACGGGGAGCCGGCCTGTATCGGTAGCCGTCGCCGTACATGCCCTGGGCGAAGGACGGTGACGAGCTGCCGCCGATGATGGCGAAGCTCGCAAGTGCCGCTCCCAATACGGTCCCCGACGCAACCCATCTGATCGAGCGCATGCTTGCCTCCTTGGCTTGGATGAGCGCTGCTGGATGACGCGAGGCAAACCGTCGCCGCCTGGCATGGTTCCGCTTCGGCTTTGGGATTGCTTTACGCGGCAGTTTTGCAAAGCCTCTGACCCCGTCCTCCGGCAGCGCTCAAGCTTTGGTTGTTAACCTCCAGTCAATTCAAGCTTTAGTTGCCGAAATTGAGCCCAACCTTGCATGTAGCACCCGGGCTGGCGCGCCTTGGGGGGCGCGCGAGACTTGGAGGGAATTTCCAGTGTCAAGAAGGCGCGCGGGCGGTCTGGCCGCCATGTTGTGCTTGTGCGCAACGCTCCTCAACACCAACGCAGCTCCGACGTGGGCGGCGAGCCGTGCCAGGGGTGAGCCGACCTCTCAGCAACTCCGCGGCAGGGCGTTCACCGCGCCGGCACCGGCCGCTCTCAAGCGCGCTGCGATCACCAAGCAGAAGGACGGCACCTTGCTGATCGGCGGGCGTTCTCTGCGCTGTGGGAAGAACCGCAACGTGCTGGACCGGCGCCTGCCGAACCTGGGGCTCGCGGCGCCGGGCGTGCTGGTCTTCAACCCGCGGGAGCTGGGCCAATGGTCCGATACCGTGCGCCTGTTCGTCTTCCACCACGAGTGCGGGCACCACAAGGTCGGCGCCAGCGAGCTGGGCTCCGATTGCTGGGCCGTGAAGCAGGGCGTGCGCGACGGCTGGCTGACGCGTGAAGGCCTGGCCCAGGTCTGCCGCTCGTTCGGCGGCGGCCCCGCCACCGATACGCATCCCTCCGGCGCCCGGCGCTGCGGCAACATCGACCGCTGCTTCGCCACCGCCACGGCCAGCCTCGCCAAGGAGAAGGCCGCCGAGGCGAAGCGTGCCGAGGCGAAGCGCGCCGCGGCGCGCCCGGCTGCAACGCCGGTTGCCGCCTCGCCGGCGGCAGCGCCCCGTCTCATCCAGGCTCCCGTGCTCAAGCGTGATGGCCTGATCGCCGATTCGGCGCCGTGAGCGTCGTATCCGGCTGATCGCGAGGGCCGGGGCAAGCTTGATACGGGGTCAGACGCCTCGGCTGGGCTGTGGGGATTGATTCCATTCGCCGTGGAGGCGAGGGGTCTGATCCCGCTCGCTCGCTCGGCGCCATACCACCAGGTATCGTGCAGGTATCGGGGTGCGCGGATGACCCCACCCTTGCACCGGCCATGCTCATGCCGTATTGCCCCATCGGGATAAAGTCCTGCGGAGCGTAACGGGATGCGCAGGGACCGGCGAGGGGCTCAACGGGGGCCCGACGAGGGGCAATGACGATCTTGATAACCGGGGCCACCGGCGTGATCGGCCGTGCCCTTACGCAGACATTACTCTCCCAGTCGGCGGAGGTGCGCGTCATCACGCGGCGCCCGCACCGGGTGCTGCAGGCGTTCGAGGCTTATCGTGGCCGCGTGCTGGCGTTCGAGTGGCATCCGCGCACGGAGCCATTTCCGCCGGAAGCCTTGGAGGGCGTTGAGCGGGTCATCCACCTGATGGGCGAGCCGATCCACGCGGCGGCGACGCGCCAGGCGCGGCAGCGCGTCGAGGCCTCGCGCCGCATCGCCACCCGGCGCCTTGCCGAGGCGTTGGGACGGCAGAAAGTGCATCTCATCGTCGCCTCCAGCGCATCGGTCTACGGCTTTGGCGCCGGCCCGCCCGTCACCGAATCGAGCGCGCTGGCACGTCCCAAGAGCAAGCTGGCCCTGTCCCTTGTCGGGTGCGAGGAGGAGGCCGAGCAGATTGCCGCCGGCGGCTCTACCGTCACCGCGGTACGGCTGGGCCTGGTGATCACACCCGGCGGGTTCCCGGATCCGCTGCGGCAGCTGCACGCCGCCGGCCTTACCTGGCGCACGCCGCATCCCGATGCCGTGCTGCCGGTCATCGACCTGCAGGACGCCGTCGCTCTGCTCGCATGGCTGGCGCGGGCGCGCCGCGTCGCCGGCCCAGTGCACGCGGTGACGCCGGAGCCGCTGCGCTCCGCCGATCTCAAGGCGCTGCTGGAGGAGGCAACGCCGCGGCGCGTGCGTGTGCCCCTGCCGCGCCTTGCGTTGCGGCGCTACATCGGTGCGCTGGCCGACGTCGTCCACAACCGCCAGCATATTGTTCCGCAGCGCCTGCTGGACGCCGGTTTCGAGTTCGAGCACCCCAACCCGCTCGACAGCGTGCACGCGGCGCTGAGCGATGACGTCGCGCTGCCGGCCCCCTGGCGCCCCTCTCTGATTGCCGACGTGCTGCAGCGCGCGGGCAGCAGCACCGAAGTCGGGCTGTAGACGCGCGCCGTGTACACGGTGCCAGACTTCTCGGCTGGACTGGCGGGATTGCCTTCGCCGTGGAGGCGAGGGGACTCCCGCTCGCTCGCCAGCCAGGCGCGTTCCGTGCAATGCAACCTCCGGCCAAAAGCATGGGTGCACCGCCCGGCAAATTCGCTATCATCGAAACAAGAGCGAAAAAGTCGCCAACGGAGGAGAAACCCATGAAGCAGGGCTATACGCGTCGCGCCGTCCTGATCGGCGGCGCCGCGGCGGCAGGAGCCGCCACAACGGCTGCCACCGGCATCGGCTTTCCGAATGTGCTGCGCGCGCAGGGTACCTGGCCGAGCCGGCCGATCACCATCCTCTGTCCGTGGGCGGCGGGCGGCGGCACGGATGCGGCGGCCCGCATCATCGCCGCGGTGATGGAGAAGGACCTGAAGCAACCGGTCAACGTCGTGAACCGCACCGGCGGATCCGGCGTCGTCGGGCATGCGGCGATCGCGGCGGCCAATCCGGACGGCTACACGCTCGGCATCCTCACCGTCGAGATCTCGATGCTGCACTGGCAGGGGCTCACCAATCTGACGCCGGCCAGCTATACGCCGCTTGCCCTGATGAACGAGGACCCGCCCGGCATCCAGGTGAACGCATCGAGCCCCTACAAGACCGTCAAGGAGCTGGCCGATGCCATCAAGGCGGCGCCTCCCGGCAAGCTGAAGGCGTCGGGCACCGGCCAGGGCGGCATCTGGCACCTGGCGCTGGTGGGCTGGCTGCTGGCGATGGGGCTCAAGCCCAACCATGTCGCCTGGGTGCCCTCCAACGGCGCGGCGCCGGCG
Organism: Hyphomicrobiaceae bacterium; assembly: GCA_036280295.1. Classification (GTDB taxonomy): domain Bacteria; phylum Pseudomonadota; class Alphaproteobacteria; order Rhizobiales; family Hyphomicrobiaceae; genus AWTP1-13. Next base: position 9,153 of record DASURA010000191.1, on the reverse strand, counting down.
ATGCAGGACCTGGCCGCCGGCGGCCTCGACATCGTCACCTGCTCGGTTCCGGAAGGGCGCGCCATCATCGAGGCCGGCAAGGCACGAAGCCTTGCGATCATGGCGGCGGAGCGCAACCCCGCGTTCAAGGATGTGCCGACGCTCAAGGAATCGATGGGCATCGACTATACAACCGGGGCCTGGCGCGGCATTGCCGGACCCAAGGGCCTGCCCGCGGAGATCGCCGCTGCCGCCACCGCCTCGCTCAAGAAGGTCAACGAGTCCAAGGAGTTCCGCGACTTCATGGCGAGCCGCGGCTTCGGTGTCCGTTGGGCGCCCGGCGCCGACTTCGGCAGCTTCATGGCCAAAGGCGATGCCGCCATGGGCGTCGCCATGAAGGCGGCGGGGCTGGCGAAGGTGTGAGGGCTCGCGGGGTCAGACCCTGCGGGTCTGACCCCATGCGCCGCACCGCAATTGGCGATCGTCTGGACACCACACATCGATTTGCGCGCGGGTCAACACCGCGGGCTCTGGCCCCTTCCGAGGTCTCATGCAGCTATCGGATCGACTTTCCGGCGCACTTCTCATCGTGCTCGGCGCCTCGGCGGCCTATGCCGGCTCGCTGTTGCCGCCGGTGCCGGGCCAGCAGGTGGGGCCGGAGGTCTTTCCCATGGTGGTGGGCATCGGCCTCGTCCTCTGCGGGGCGATGATTGCGCTGGGCATCGGCCACCACTTCGAGGAGGAGGCCGAGGCGGACCTCGCCGCGCATTCTGATGAAGCGGCGGCACCGCAGGCCATGCCATGGTGGCGCGGCCTGGCGGTCCTCGTCCCGCCGGGGCTGCTGGCGTTCTACGTTCTCGCGGTCGATGGGCTCGGCTTCATCGCAACGGCTGCCATCATGGTGCTGAGCACCGCGGTTGCGCTTGGGGCGCGTCTGCGGCTTGCCGTTCCGCTCGCCCTGGTGACGCCGTTTCTCGTGCATCTGATGTTTGCCAAGCTGCTGCGCGTGCCGCTGCCGATCGGCCTCATCCCGCTGCCGTGGTGAGGTGAAACGGAATGGGCACAGTTCTCGACGCGTTTGCCATGGTGATGCAGCCGGAGGTGCTGCTCGCCATCCTGCTCGCCTCGGTCTACGGCCTGGTGGTGGGCTCGCTGCCGGGCCTCTCCGCCACCATGGCCACGGCCTTGCTGGTGCCGGTGACGTTCTATCTCTCGCCGATCGCCGCGGTCGCCACCATCATCTCCGCCTCGGCGATGGCGATCTTCTCCGGCGACATTCCCGGTGCGCTGCTGCGCATTCCCGGCACGCCCGCCTCCGCCGCCTATACGGACGAGGCCTATGCCATGACGCGCAACGGCCAGCCGGAGCTGGCGCTCGGCATCGGCCTGTGGTTCAGCGCGCTCGGCGGCATTGCCGGCACGCTGTCGCTGATGCTGCTGGCACCGCCGCTGGCCGAGATGGCGCTCAGCTTCTCCACGTATGAGTATTTCTGGCTCGCGTTCCTCGGCCTGATGTGCGCGACGCTGGTGGCGCGCTCCTCGCCGGTGAAGGCAATCGCCGCCATGCTGATCGGGCTGCTGGTCGCCTGCATCGGCATGGAGAACCCCGCCGGCACGCCGCGCTTCACCTTCGGCCTCACCAATTTGCTGGGGGGAATCGAGGCGATCCCGGCGCTGGTCGGCGTGTTCGCCGTCGCCGAGGTGATGCGGGCGATGGCGACGCCGGAGCCGCCCAAGCTGCCGCACCGCCGCTTCGGCAGCATCCTTGCCGGCCAGCTGCGGCTTACGCGCGAGTACGTCAAGCCGCAGGTGCGGGGCAACATTGTCGGCATCATCATCGGTGTGCTGCCCGGTGCGGGCGCCGACATGGCCGCGTGGGTGAGCTACGCCATGTCGAAGCGCTTCTCCAGGACGCCCGAGAAGTTCGGCAGCGGCCATCCGGAGGGCCTGATCGAGGCCGGCGCCAGCAACAACGCCTCGCTCGCTTCCGGCTGGGTGCCGGCGCTCCTGTTCGGCATTCCCGGCGACACCATCACCGCCATCGCCATCGGCGTGCTCTATATGAAGGGCCTGAACCCGGGGCCGACGCTGTTCAGCGAGCGCGCGTCGAGCATGTACGCGCTCTACATCATCTTCATCCTCGCCAACATCATCATGATCCCGCTCGGCATCGTGATGATCCGCATCGCCAGCAAGGTGCTGCGGGCGCCCCGCGCAGCGGTGATGCCGGTGATCGTGCTCCTGTGCGCGGTCGGCGCCTTCTCTACCGGCAACAACCTGTTCTCGGTGCTCGTCGTCGCCGCCTTCGGCGCCATCGGCTACGTGATGGACCGCAACGGCTTTCCGGTGGCTGCCATGGTGCTCGGCATCATCATGGGCACGATGGTGGAGCAGAACCTCGTCACCTCGCTAATCAAGTCGGACGGCAGCATCCTGCCATTCTTCAGCCGCCCGGTCGCCGCCATCCTCGCGACCCTGACGATCGCGGCGCTGCTGTGGCCGGTGGCGTTCTGGCTGGTCGGACTGGCACGGCGGCTGGTGCGGCGGCGGGCGTAGGTGAGCAAGGCGTGGCCGTCTCGGCACTGCGAAGCTTGGCGCCCTCGGTCCGTGCAGCGTGCGCTGAGCTTGTTGGTGTCCGAGGGTACGGCCTTTCGACGTTCCTTTGCGTCTTTCCGGCATGACAGCTATTCAGCAGCGCGCAGAAGAGGCCGAGGATGGCCGCTGCGATCCCCTCTCCTCGCGCGCCGAAGCCTCCAGGCCATCCCTTGACGCCTTCGAGCACGCTGCCACCCTCGTCGCTGCCGGAACAAAAAAGGTGCCAGACCCAGGGCCTGGCACCGTTGCCATGGCGATCGTCATGGTGCGGCTGGTCTTGGATCAGCCGGCGCCATGCACTCACCGGGCGCTCACCGGCTGGCCTCGCGCAGGAACTTGCTGGCGTAGGACGACGGCGTGCTGCCGAAGCGATCGACGCCACCACCACTGCGCGCAGCGCCTTCACCTCCGAGCCACGCCCGCGCCGCGCCCTGGGCGCCGTACTTGCGCACATACTGGCCGAAGCGATGATGGAAGATCCGGTCCTGGAGATGCGGCGAGCGCAGGAACTCGGCGCGGCTCACCGAGCGGCCAAGGGCCGCGCGCGACCAGGCAGCCAGGTTGGTATCGAGGATCTGGTAGGCGCCGAGCGCCGTGCGCCCGCCGCCGGCGTTGGCGGTAATGCCGTAGCGCCCCGTCGATTCGATCTTGCGAATTGCCGCGGCATATTTGTCCATCGTGCGCCGGTCCAGCTCGGCCGCAGCCCAGACCTGGGATGACACGCCTGCGAGCGCCAATGCGGCCACAGCATTCAGGATCGTCGTTATGATTCGTATAGATATGATCTCTACTCCTATTTTCTCGAACAATGAGGAGGGAAGGGCGCAGCCGGTGCCGCGGCCATCCATTCATCACGTCCCTGGGGAAAGTCGGCCACGCTGCGCGCGGCGGTCCGGCTGGACCGGCACGAACCGGTGCAGCCGGGCTTAGCCCGTGCCCGACCAAGGAGAGGGGAGAGAGAGGAGGTCAGGCGCGGGCACCAGTGCGTCGTTGCACTTGCAGTAGTGGCCCCGTGTGATCACGAAATAGCGAGCAGGTTCCGAGAGGTGCATCCCCATTCGAGGGGAGGCCGGCCCAGTTACGGGCGGGAAACCGCGATTTTTCGGGGCCGGTTTCTGCGGCAATTGCGCCTGCGGCGCGTGCGTGGAGAAACTGGCGGAGGGGGCAAGGTTGGGTCAGGCGCCAGGCGAGGACGCAACACCCATGCTGCGCCGCGCTTGACCCGATCTACGCCGGGGCCTGCTTGTCCAGGAACGCCAGCACGTGTGCGTTGAACGTGGCGGGCTGCTCGACGTGCAACTGGTGCGAGACGCCGGGCACCTCGATGTACTCGGAGCCGGCGATCGCGGCGTGGATGACCTGTGCCGCGGCCGGCGGGGTGCTCGGGTCGGCCGCGCCGACGATGACAGAGGTGGGCAGCGTGATGGACTTGAGGCGGCCGGTGATGTCGAGGTCGCGGATCGCCTGGCACCAGCCGACGTAGCCTTCGACCGGCGAGGATTCGATGTAGCGCCGCATGCGCGCCACCAGATCGGGTCTCGCCGCGGACGCCGGCGCCAGCCAGCGCGACAACGCCGGCTCCACCTGCGAGGCCATGCCCTTCTCGCGTACGACCGTGACGCGCTCCTCCCACAGCGGACGCGCCGCGGCCGGGGTGCGGCTGGTGGTGGAGCACAGGGTGAGGCTCAGGAAGCGCGGGCCGTGGTCGACCCCCAGATGCTGGCCCACCATCCCGCCCATGGACAGGCCGAGGAAATGCGCGCGGGCGATGCCGAGGTGGTCCATCAGGGCGACGGTATCGGCAGCCAGAGTCGGCAGGGCGTAGGGCGCGGGCGTCGCCTCACTCGCCCCCTGCCCGCGGGCATCGAAGCGCACGACGCGATAGCGCGGCGCCAGGGCGGCGGTCAGATCATCCCAGATGGTGAGATCGGTGGCGAGCGGGTGGTGCAGGACCACGGCCGGGGCCGCGTTAAAGCCTTCGATCGCGAAATTCATGCGAAAGCCGTTGATGGTTGCCTGCATGGGTCCTCCTGGGATGCGACGGGGCGAGACCCCTCGCCCTGACCTTCGCATATAATACTGCTCTCCGGCGAAAAGTGGCGGCGAGGGGTCTGACCCCGTTCTCCCAGGACACGCGATGCGGTGCTGCTTTGCGGCCATGCATGGCAGCGGTGAGCGCCAAAGCAATAATCAGTGAGCGGCTGCCTGGCTAGTGCTGCCCGCCGGTGGTGCTCCCGTCCGAGGCCGGCGCCTTCTCCTTGCCTCCTGTCTCGACATGGCCGGCGCTCAGGCGGTCCGACAGCGCCAGCAGCACGCTCGACAGTACGAACACCACGTGGATGCCGGCGTACCACCACAGATCGCGATCGGATGCCGTGCGCACCGACATGAACTGCTTCAGCAGCTGGATCGCCGAGATCGCCACGATCGAGCCCAGCAGCTTGATCTTCAACGCCGTGAAGTCGATCGAGCCCATCCACGATGGCCAGTCGCGGGCGTTGGTGTGGTCGATCCGCGAGACGAAGTTCTCGTAGCCGGAGAAGATCACGATCAGCACCAGGGCCGCCGTCAGCGCCAGATCGACCAGCGCCAGCATGCCGAGGATCGCCTCGTCGCCGGTAATGGCCACGGCGTGCGCGGCCATGTGGTAGAACTCCTGCGCGAACTTGAGGAGCAGGATGATGAGGCCGAGCGCCAGGCCGAGAAAGAACGGCGCCAGCAGCCAGCGGCTGGCGGTCAACAGGCGCTCGATCAGAACCTCAAGCGGGTGGTGCTCGGGGCTGTACTCGGACATGCGGGCCGCTTCCCTTGATGGATGCCAGGCAGGCAAAGGTCTCGCGCACGCGCTTGGCACAGGAGTGCGTGCGGCGCAATAGCTTGTGCGCCTGGCAGCCGGTGCAGCCTTCGAGTGGACCCCAGAGATCATGCCGCCGCCGGTGCTGCTCTGGGCCCGGCGGGAGGCTGGCAACGCCTCGCTCGATCCAGTCATCCCGGCCAGGGCCGGGATGACCTGGAAGTGCTACTGGCACTTTTCTCCGAGGGCGTCGAGGGCGTCGTAGTACTTCTTGGCGTCGGCCGACTTGTCGTCGAGCTTCTCGCCGACCTCCCAGGCGGCGGCGAATTCGCCGCCCAGCTTCTCGACCGCGGCCTCGATCTGCTTCTCTGTCGCCTCATCCTCCTTGTCGCCGGCGGCCTGGACCAGCTTGTTGAGCTCGCAGTAGAGCTTCACCTTCGCGGCGTCGTCGCCGGTGGCACCGACGATCTGGACGGCTTCGTCGACGGTCTGTGCCGACAGGATGCCGGCTCCGATGACAAGGGCGGCACAGGCTCCAATGCTGGTCATGACAATGCGCTTCATTGGCAACTCCTCCGTCTTGATATGCTCGCACTATCGACAGTCCGATAGCGGCACCGTCTATGGCGGCACTCTTTGGCCGTGGCGCGGCGCCCAGATTAAAGCAGGATGAACGCAGGGCTTTTCATTGCCGGCTGCTGTCCCGTCCTGGGTGCATGCCCTCTCGCCATGCCCTCTCGTCATGCCCTCTCGTCATGGGCCACGGGCGGTTTTGTGCTTGCCATCCGGCGCGTGATTTGGCTTAAGTAACGCCGCAATACAGGCGACGGGTGTCAATCCTGTCGCATCAGGCGAAGCGCTGTCGTCGGCCGGGCCGGCGCCGCAGCAAAGAACCGAGCAGTTCAGTGAGCCCTGACCGCTCCATCGCCGCTCTGGACCAGGCTGGGACGCTTCCCGGCCCGCTGGCGCTTGTCGGCTTGGCGCCGCTTGCCCGGCTTCTCCTGCTCCTTACCAGCCCCTGAGCCTCGGCGGTCTCGCTCATCGACGACGCGGGACGGGTGTTCAGGGGATCGCGAAGGCAAAAGCCACTTCCGTTGCAGTCATTCATGCCGGCGCCGGCACGCGCGCGGCAATCATCAAGGACCATCATTCCCATGTCTGAGACCACGCCCGAGACCTCCACCCAGGCCGAAACCGCCGCCGCGGGCCCTGCGACCGACGCCGGCAGGGACGCCGGCAAGGACCGCGTCTTCATCTTCGACACGACGCTGCGCGACGGCGAGCAATGCCCCGGCGCCACCATGACCTTCGAGGAGAAGCTGGAGGTGGCGGCCTTCCTCGACGACATGGGCGTCGACATCATCGAGGCCGGCTTCCCGATCGCCTCCGAGGGCGATTTCGCCGCCGTCGCGGAGATCGCCAAGCGCGTCAAGCGCGCCGTGGTGTGCGGGCTCTCGCGCGCCGGCCAGGCCGATATCGACCGCGCCGGCGAGGCGGTGAAGCGCGCGCGGCGCGGACGCATCCACACCTTCATCTCCACCTCGCCGGTGCACCGCAAGTTCAAGCTGCAGAAATCGGCCGAGCAGGTGCTGGAGATGATCAACTTCCAGGTCTCGCGCGCCCGCAACTGGGTGGAGGACGTGGAGTGGTCGGCCGAGGATGCCACCCGCACGGAGATCGATTACCTGGCAAGGTGCGTGGAGACCGCCATCAAGGCCGGCGCCACCACCATCAACCTCCCCGATACGGTGGGCTACGCCACGCCGGACGAGTATTACGCCATGTTCCGCACCATCATGGAGAAGGTGCCGGGCTCGGAGAAGGCGATTTTCTCCGTGCACTGCCATAACGACCTCGGCATGGCGGTGGCGAACTCGCTGGCCGGCCTGCGCGCCGGCTGCCGGCAGATCGAGTGCACCATCAACGGCATCGGCGAACGCGCCGGCAATGCCGCCCTGGAAGAGGTGGTGATGGCGATCAAGACGCGCTCGGACGTGCTGCCGTATGCGATCGGCATCGAGGCGAAGCAGCTCAACCGCGCCTCCAAGCTGGTTTCCGCCGCCACCTCGTTCCCGGTGCAGTACAACAAGGCGATCGTCGGCCGGAATGCGTTCGCGCACGAAAGCGGCATCCACCAGGACGGCATGCTGAAGCACACGCAGACGTACGAGATCATGACGCCGGAGTCGGTCGGCGTCACCAAGACGTCGCTGGTGATGGGCAAGCACTCCGGGCGGAATGCGTTCCGTGTGAAGCTGAAGGAGCTGGGCTACGAGCTCGGCGAGAACGCCTTCGAGGACGCGTTCAACCGCTTCAAGGCGCTGGCGGACCGCAAGAAGCACGTCTACGACGAGGACATCGAGGCGCTGGTCGACGAGGGCATCGCCACCCAGCAGGACCGCATGAAGGTGGTGGCGCTGACCGTCATTGCCGGGACGATGGGGCCGCAGTCGGCCACGCTGACGCTCGACATGGGCGAGGGCGGCCACCAGACGGTGCAGGCCACCGGCAACGGCCCGGTGGACGCCACGTTCAACGCGATTCACCGGCTGGTGCCGCACGAGGCGCGGCTGGCGCTGTACCAGGTCCACGCCGTCACCGAGGGCACCGATGCGCAGGCGGAGGTGTCGGTGCGGCTGGAGGACAGCGCCGAGACGGGCGGGAGGGCTGTGACGGCACGGGCCGCCGATCCGGATACGCTGGTGGCGAGCGCGAAGGCGTATCTCTCGGCGTTGAACAAGCTCAGCGCCAAGCGCGGGCGGCTGCATGCGCAGGCGAGTGCGTAGAGGTTCGCCGGTGTCAGACCCTCCGGGTCTGACACCATAGCCGCCGCCTGACCCTGATCCCGGGTTGGAGCGTCTGCGCCCGAGGTCCATGACCTCGGCGAACGGAGGGTTGCGTGCCTTGCACCGGGCCCCCCCAGCGCTCGTCCGCACATACCGAAAGACACCGCCATGACCATGCTGTCTCGCCAGATCGCCGCGGCGCACGCCGCCACCATCGCCGACCAATTCACCCGGCAAGCTGCCGGCTTCGCCGCGGCTCCCTCGCTGCACAACCAGGCGGCCCTCGACCTGCTGGTCGAGGCGGCCCGTCCGCTGCCGACCGATATCTCCCTCGACGTGGCCTGCGGCCCGGGCACGGTGGTCGTCGCGTTCGCGCGGCGGGTGCGGCAGGCCATGGGCATCGATGCCACCGCCGCCATGCTGGCGGAGGCCCGCAAGCTTGTGGCGCGCGAGGCTGTCCGCAACACCGGCTGGCACCGGGGCGACGCCTACGCCCTGCCGTTCCCGGACGGCACGTTCGACATCGTCAGCAGCCGCTTCGCATTCCACCACCTGCAGGAGCCGGCGCGCGCCTTCGCCGAGATGGTGCGGGTGGCCCGGCCGGGTGGCCGCATCGTGCTCTGCGACGCCTACGCGGCCGACGATCCGGCCAAGGCGGCGGCGTTCAATGCGATGGAGCGGTATCGGGATTCCTCCACGGTGGAGTTCCGGCCATTGGCGTTTCTCGTCGGCCTCTATGCCATCGCCGGCCTGCCGGAGCCGGAGGTGCGCTTCTATCAGGTGCCGGCGGAGCGGGAGCAGGTTGTGGCCCTGGCCTTCCCGGAGGGCGGCGACCAGGCCGGGCTGAGGGCGATGCTCGATGCGGCCGTGGAGGGGGACACCATGGGAGTGGGTGCACGGCGCGACGGGGATACGATGCGGTTCGCGTACCCGGCCGCGGTGCTGGTGGCGGTGAAAGGGGGGTGACGCGGGGCAGGCGGTTCATCCTGGCGCTGAAGG
>DASURA010000190.1:0-25024 GCA_036280295.1 Hyphomicrobiaceae bacterium | reverse complement strand
GACCATGCTGCTGGCGAGGTTGCGGTGGGAGAAGTCGATGGCGACGCGCTGGCGCAGGTGGATGCGCTGGAAGTCGGTCTCGTTGGCGCGGTAGGTGCTCTCGGTCCAGGCGCCCGAGTCGGCGTAGTCGTAGAACATCCTGGGCACCCGCCGCCTGGCGAGCGCGCGCAGGTCCTCGATGCAGGTAATGGGCGTAGGCATTGAGGCTTTCTCCCGCAGCCGCTCTTGTGGACCGCTTATTCTCGCTAAAGGCGCCCCGTGCGATCAAGCCTCCTGAGGCCGCTGCGACCTAGCGCCTGGGTAGGCAGCGAGCGGCATCGCCGGTTTCAGTCGTCGGCATGCCGGAAGGTGTGTCGTTCGGCGCACGTTGCTCAGGTCACGCTTGCATATGCCGGCACTGCAACTTTGGGTTCCAACAGCCGTCGCGATCCGTAGCGGATCGGCGAAGCGTACCCCGCCGTACCCATCAGCGAAGAGAAAAACGGCGGATTACGGGCTTCGTCCTCGTCCGCCGCATGCCGGGAACGGTCTTGTCGGCCGCAACGCAAGCGGCGATCCTCGCTCCCTCCTGGATGCCTCCTCGAAGAAGGATTTCCCCCATGTCGCAGGCTGAAGCGGGCAATACAACGCTGGCACGTGTATGCTCGTATCACGCGGAGTTGACGGGCATTCGGCAGGATATCCACGCCCATCCGGAGCTCGGCCTCAAGACCCACCGCACCGCCGATATCGTCGCCAGCCTGCTCGCATCGTGGGGCATCGAGGTGCACCGGCTGGTCGATGGCGCTGGCGTGGTCGGCGTCCTCAGGTCCGGCAACGGCCCGCGCGCGGTGGGGCTGCGCGCCGACATGGATGCGCTGCCGATCCACGAGCAGACGGGCGCCGCCTACCGCAGCGGTACCGCCGGCGCCATGCACGCCTGCGGTCATGACGGCCACACCACCATGCTGCTGGGCGCTGCCCGCTACCTCGCCGAGACGCGGCGCTTCAATGGCACCGTCAACTTCATCTTCCAGCCGGGAGAGGAGGGCGAGGGCGGGGCGCTGGCGATGCTGGAGGACGGCCTGCTCGAGCGCTTTCCCGCCGACGAACTCTACGGCGTGCACAATCAGCCCGGCGCGCCGATCGGGCACTTCGCGATCGCCCAGGGCACGGCGATGGCCGGCGGCGCCTTCTTCGACATCACTGTGACGGGGCGGGGCGCGCACGGTGCGCGGCCCAATGCCGGGATCGACCCGGTGATCGCCGCCTGCCACATCGGCACCGCGCTGCAGACCGTGGTGGCCCGCAACGTCTCCCCCAACGACATGGCGGTGCTGAGCGTCACCAGAATCGAGGGCGGCGACGCCTATAACGTCATTCCCGAGCGGGCCAGGATGGGCGGCACGGCGCGCGCCATGAAGCGCGAGACCCTGGAGCTGATCGGCACGGCGGTCAAGCGCGTGGCCACCGGCGTCGCCACTGGGCTCGGCGCCACGGCCGAGGTGGACTACCGCCTGATCTTCGCCCCGCTCGTCAACGCGCCCGGCCCCAGCCAGGCGATCGCGGACGCGGCGGCCGAGCTGGTCGGCGAGGGCAATGTCGACCGTGACAAGCCGCCAGCGTCGGCCTCGGAGGATTTCGCGTTCATGCTGGAGAAGGTGCCCGGCGCCTACATCAACATCGGCAACGGCGACACGAGCGCACCACTGCACAACGACCGCTACGACTTCAACGACGAGGCCACCCCGTACGGGGCCGCCATGTTCGCCCGCCTTGTCGAGCGCCGGCTGGCATCGGAGCCGGGGCCGGTGTGATACTGTTCCGGGAAAGTTGACCGTATCCGGAGTCTCAAAGGGAATGGGGCATCGGGAATGTGGTGTAGGCAGTCGCGCCGGCAAGCGCTGATCGTTCCCCACTCCCGATTTCCCTACGCCCCGCCCCACGCCTTACTGAGCCAGAATGTCCTGGAACGGCGTGATGCGAGCGACGGGCGGATGAGCCGCAGGGGGCATTGTCCGGCATCGACCACGGCGCCCATCACTTTTTCTGGAAGCCTCGGAGCTTCCTCCGCCGCCGGGCATTTACCGTTCGTCGCATTTGCAACCCAGCAATGGAAGGAGAGACGCATGCGAATGAGGCAAAGCCTTATAGCTGCATCGACTGCCCTTGCAGCGGGTTTGAGCGTGGGAGCCGTGCAGGCGGCACCCCTTGGTGGCAGTGCCGGAAGCGCTGTGAAGGCAGACCCCGAGGGCGCCGTCCTGCAGGAGGCCGCGTATCGCCGCTGCTGGATCGAGGGCGGCATACGTCATTGCCGCTGGTTCGCGGGGCCATACGATGACGGCTACGGCTACGACGACGACTACTACGATGACTACGGGCCCGCTTACGGCTACGGCCCTTCGGTCGGGTTCTTCTTCGGCGGCGGTGGTCATCACGGCTTCCGCGGCCACGGCTTCCGCGGCGGCAGCCACTTTGGCGGTGGTCACTTCGGCGGCGGGCACCATGGCGGCGGCCACGGCGGTCGCCGCTGACAGTGCGGCTTCAGCCGCCGGTCAGCGGCTCGAGCGGACGAGTGCAGTGGGCCGCAGCCACAAGGCGTTCTCGGCGAGCGTGGCGCGGCCCGCCTCCTTCAATATCTGCTTGCCTTGGCGACATCGCTGGCCTCAGCCGTGAGGAGCCGATCGGAGATCGCGAACACCTCCGCCCTCTGGTCGTCGTTGCGCTCTTCAGGCTCGATCGCCAGCTTCTTCCTCGGATGCATCTGCACTTGTTTCACGTGAAACACTTGCAGCTGCATTGCGGGCCGGCCGGCGTGGCACCGCGGACGCAAGTCCTGGCTGGCCCGCGCCCTGACTCCCCCGTACGCGGGGAGACGCGGGCACGGGCAGCGTCACCGATCAGGGCAACAGGACGATCGAGCCAGTCGTCTTGCGCCCCTCCAGGTCGCGATGGGCCTGGGCGGCGTCCTTCAGCGGGTAGGTGTGGTTGGCGGCGATCTTGACGATGCCCTTGCTCACCACATCGAAAAGCTCGTTGGCGTTCTCGATGAGGTCCTCGCGCTTCGCCACGTAGGTCTGCAGCGTCGGCCGGGTGGCGTAAAGCGAGCCCTTGTTCATCAGGTCGAGCAGGCTGAAGTTCTGCACCGCGCCGGAGGCATTGCCGAAGCTCACGAACAGGCCAAGCGGCTTCAGGCAGTCGAGCGAGGCGGGGTAGGTGTCCTTGCCCACGCCGTCGTAGACCACGTCGACGCCGGCTCCGCCCGTGAGTTCCTTCGTGCGCTTCACGAAGTCCTCGGTGCGGTAGTTGATGACGTGGGTGCAGCCGGCATCTAAAGCGAGCTTGCACTTCTCATCCGAGCCGGCGGTGCCGATGATGGTGGCGCCGAGGTGCTTGGCCCACTGGGCGGCGATCAGGCCGATGCCACCGGCGGCCGCCTGCAGGAGCATGGTGGTGCCGGGGCCCACCTTGTAGGTCTGGCGCAGCAGGTAGCGCACGGTCATGCCCTGCAGCATCATGGCGGCGCCGGTCTTGTAGTCGATCGCGGCCGGCAGCTTCACCAGCCGCTCGGCCGGCATCACCCGCTCCTCGGCGTAGCCGCCGACCGCACCGGCATAGGCGCCACGGTCGCCGACTTTGAAGTCGGTGACGCCCGGTCCCACCGCGACCACCTCGCCGGCGCCCTCATTGCCGGGGATCAGCGGCAGCGGCAGCTTGTAGAGGCCGGAACGCTGGTAGGTATCGATGTAGTTAACGCCGACCGCGTGCTGCTTAAGGCGCACCTGGCCGGGGCCGGGCTCGCCCACGTCCACGCCTTCCCATGTCAGAACCTCAGGGCCACCGGTCTGGTGGACGCGGATTGCGTGGACCATTGTTGCCGCTCCTTCGCGAAAGACGTGCTGCCGGCCGGCGCGGCAATCCGCGCGTGCTCCGGCTCTCCTTGAGGGGATCGGTGCCTTAGCACCGCCATTCCTGCGTTCTATGGGCTTGCTGCATTCACCTCAAGAGGGAAGCATGTTGGCGCGAGCGTGGGGCAGGCCGGCGTTTATCGCGGCTCTGGGAGCGATCCTCGTTGGATCCGGGCTGTGGCTCACGGCCTGCGGCGGTATCGGCTTTGACGATAGCCGGGCCGGGCTCTCGTGTGTGGAAGACAGCTCGCGCTGCGTCGGGCAGCGCGAAACGACGCTCAAGATCCTGCTCGCCGACAAAGAGCGCAAGTGGGTGAAGGAGCCGGCCACGCCCGAAGCACATGCGACGGGCGTGCGCCTGTTTGCGTTCCGAAGCATCAAGACCGAGCTGACCTGCGAGGAGCTCGCGGTCGGCCGGCGCGAGGCCCAGGCGGCCCCTGCGATGATGCGGAACAAGGGCAAAGGGCTCTCGCCCGCCCAGGTCTCGCGAGCCTCCCTGCTTGCGGCGGAGGTGCAGAAAGAGCTCGCCGCCGAAATGCGGCGCCGGCGCTGCCGGGTTTAGCCGCAGTTTTAGGCGAAAGCGGATTAACGCCAGCCTGTAATCGGTGACCCTTACCTTCGATGGTGCGATGGCTGATTACGCTTCGCCAACCCGCGCTGCACACCTCACTTGCTTCACGTGAAGCAAGTGCAGATGCACCGCAACGGCTACGGTTCCGCAACGCCTTTGGCTTAGAACTCCAGGACGGGCCACGTCAGCGCACGCGCTGCAGCCCGCGTCTTCGCTCTTCCGTCCATAGCCTGGCGGTGCGGTCATGTCACTCGGCCGATGCAATGTGGAGCACACTGGAGGGCCGCGATGAGGCTCCTTGCGGCGCTTGTCCTCTCCCTGGGTCTTGGCTGTGGTGCGTCCGCCAGGGCGGAGCCGGCCAAGGCGCAGCCGCCTCCCGAGGAGCCGGTGATGCAGGTCAATCTGGTCCGCAGCGCTGCCCCCGGCTGCGGGCGGCAATGCCCCGAGTGGATCGCTGCCCAGGGGCGCATCGAGCCCGGCACCGCGGCGCGGTTCAAGACGGTCCTGCGCCGCCTCGGCAAGCGCAAGGTGCCGGTGCTGATCGACTCCGGCGGCGGCTCGGTGAGCGAGTCGTTCGAGATCGGCCGCATGCTTCGGGCCCGGGGCCTCGATGTCGTTGTCGCCGGGACGGTTCTGGCGCCCTGCGGCCGCACCGACTCTGCCTGCCGCCAAGGGCGCAGCCACAAGCCCCGGCCTGGCTTGCCGCAGTCGGAGCTATCGAAATGCGCCTCCGCCTGCGCCTTCATCCTCGCCGCGGGCGCGCGCCGCCTGGTTGGACCGACCGCCTTCGTCGGGGTGCACCGGATCCGCACCTTCAGGGTTATGCTGGCCTACCGTCCGGCCGGCAGCGCGCGCGTGGTGGCAGAGCGCTGGGAAACGGAACGGGTCGTCGAGATCCCCACGCCGCAGCGCACCTATGATGAGATCCGCAAGTATTTCGGCGAGATGGGTATCGGCGAGCAGGTCGTGGGTCTGATCCTGCAGACACCCGCCGACAGCCTGCACTGGATGACACGCGGCGAGCTGAAGACAAGCCGGCTGGCAACGGATGGGATCGATGGCATGGAGCTCGTGCTCGGGCCGACGCCTGCGGAAGCCGAAGAGAAGACGGGAGTGGCGAGCGGGGAATAGGGAGCGGGGCTGTGGCCCGAGTCTCGGGCTCAGCCAGCGCTGCCTCGAGCGGGCGGCCGTGCGTGGGCGGCTATTCCGGCATCCGGTAGCCGCGCTTCTCCATGCAGGCGTCGTGCAGCTGGCGCCGGAAGGTGCTCTTGGGATTGCTGTTGGCGTCATCGTTCTCGGACGATGCCACGGCGACGCCGATGATGCCGCCGATCAGGTAGGCGGTGACCAGGTTCTGGGTCTTCTGATCCTCGGTGAGCTTGGCTTTCTGGGCGGCCCGCCAGCATTGCGCCGAATCCCGCTTCTGCATCGCCGCGGAGGTCCCCCGCTTGCGGTACTCCAACTCCTCGCTCGCTGCCGCCGTCGACAGCAGCACCGCACCGCTGACCGCCAGCAAGAGCCCCGTCGTCGCCTTCATCGATCTCCCCCGAGCTGTCCTCAGTAGTGACCCTATCAGGTCTGCTGCGTGCGGCGACCACGTTGGAGGAGCGTCGGCGGGAATTCCTTCGGGCTTGTGTCGCAGCCGCAACGCGTTAGAGACGCCGCGCTTGCGGATCCGCTGCGCCGCTTCAGGGCATTCGAGGTGCAGCTGCATTTGTTTCACGTGAAACAAGTGTAGCTGCACTTCCTGCGGGATCGCCATCACTTGCCGATGCAGAAGCGACCGAAGATCGCCCCCAGCACGTCCTCCACATCAACCCGTCCGGTAATGCGGCCGAGCGCGGCGGCGGCGCGGCGCAGGTCCTCGGCGCGCAGCTCTGCCGCCTCGGGATTGCCGGCCAGATAGGCGTCGAGGGCCTCGGTGCACAGCTCCAGGAGTTGGCGATGGCGTGCCTGGGTCAGCATGGGCGCCTCGGACGCGGCGGCCGCGGCGCCGGCCCGTTCGGTGATCGCCGCGATCAGCACCGGAAGGCCAGCGCCGGTGCGGGCCGAGATGCGCAGCCCACCAGAGGCCGCCCCGACGGGAGCACCAGTGTCGCCCAGTAGGTCGCTCTTGTTGCTCACCCGCAAGAGCGCCACCCCCCCGGATTCCAGGTCTGCCGGAGGCGGCTCCGGTCTGCCGGACGCGTCGGTCAGCCACACCACCAGGTCGGCGGTGCGTGCGTGCGCTACGGCGCGCCGGACGCCCTCCCGCTCGATCCTCCCCTCGGCTTCGCGGATGCCGGCGGTATCGCTGAGGATCACAGGCACCCCGGCCAGATCCAGGGTCACCTGGATGATGTCGCGCGTGGTGCCCGCCTCCTCCGACACGATGGCAGCCTCGCGCCGGGCCAGCGCGTTCAGCAGGCTGGACTTGCCCGCGTTGGGTGGTCCGGCAATGGCCACATGCAGCCCCTGCCGCAGGATCTCCCCACGGCGGCCGTCGTCGAGGTGAGCACGGATTGCCGGCACCAGGCGTGCCACCAGTTCATGTGCGTGGGCCATGGCCCGCTCGCTCACATCGGCCTCGTCGGCGAAGTCGATCGCGGATTCGGTCAGCGCCTGGGCCTCGATGAGCGTTGCCCGCCAGCCGTCGTAGAGACGGGCGAGCGACCCGCCCGCCTGGCGCAGGGCCTGGCGGCGCTGGGCCGCCGTATCGGCCTCGACCAGATCAGCGAGCGCCTCGGCGGCGGTGAGGTCGAGCTTGCCGTTCTCGAAGGCGCGCCGAGCAAACTCGCCGGGCTCCGCCAACCGGCATCCCGCTACGGCGCCGAGCGCCTCCAGCACACCGGCGATGACCGCCCGCCCGCCGTGGACGTGCAGCTCCGCCATGTCTTCGCCGGTCTCGCTGCGCGGTCCGGGGAGCCACAGGACCAGGGCGCTGTCGAGCAGCTCCCCGCCCTGATTGCGCAGGGTGCGCAAGGCGGCAAAGCGCGGCTTCGGCAGAGATCCGGCCAGCCGCTCCAGCGCGCCACCTGCCCGTGGCCCGGATACCCGGATCACGGCGATGCCGGCGCGGCCTTGTCCGCTGGAGAGGGCGTAGATGGTCGCCTGCTGTGCCATGCTGCCCATGATTGCAGGGCCGACGGGCAATGCAAGGCGATCCGGGTGTCGAGGAATCAAAAGGGCACCTCGAAGCAAGCCTCCAGGTGCCCTCCACCAGGTTTGCCGTGTTGGTGCGGGCAAACATGGCACGCCCGGCAACGGATGAATTCGAAGCTCAGGCTAAGGTTCCCGCTCGATCCAGAAAATTTACGGCGGCGATATCGGGTCGCCGGCACCGGGCTGCCCCTTGAAACGCGTGTGGGACACAGGACCCATTATCGTCGTCGCGATCCTCCTATGACGCGAATAAACGGCCCGGCGAGGCGAGGGGCGCGATGGACGCGCCAGCCGCCGTGGCCGCATGCCCGCGCCCGGCGGCACGGGCTGCGGTAGGTCGGCGAGGTGTAGGTGGCGGCGCTATAATTCCAGCGCGGGCCACGAAAGATATTGAGGCGCGTGGTGTAAGGGGTGACGATGTAGATCGGCCCGCGGCCCCAGCGGGTGCGGGAGTGGCGTCGCGGCACGTAGCCCGGCACCCCGTACAGGGCGGCGGGATTGACATAGCTGTAGACCGCCGGCGCGGTGTAGCCCGGATGCGGGCGATAGCCCACACCGACGCAGCCGCCATCGCGGCCGCACGCCCAGGCGTGCGACAGGCCCAGCCAGGATCCTCCAAGCCCAAGGCCGAAGGCGAACGCGCCCGCAGCGATCCCCCTAGCCAGACATGAAGGTGTACCGCGGTGCATGCGCTTTTCTCCACAGGCGCACGGAGCCTGTCGCTTCGATGCGCCCTCAGAGGGAGACCCGTCGTGCCGCAGCGGCGCGAGTGCAACGGCGACGGCGCGACGGGTCGTCCCTATTCGGCATGGTCGTGGCGGCGGCGCGTCCGGATCGCCGTCAGTAGTCGTCGTCATCGTCATCGTAGTAGTAGGCGGCCGCCGGAGCGTAGCCATAGCCACGTTGGCCGGAACCACGGCTGCAGCCGCGGTAGCCATAGCCGTAGCTCGTGTAGCCGTAGTACCCGCGGTCGTAGGAGGCGCCGTAGTAGCCCCGCGTCGGCCCGAAGCCATAGCCGTTCCAGCGGTAGACGCGGCGCGGCGCGTAGCCATAGCCATAGCCATAGACCGGGGCCGGCGGCACCGGCGCATAGCCGTAGCCATAGTAGCTGGAGCCGCAGTCGCTGACGCGCCGGCTGCATGCCGAGGCATCTGTCATGGTAACGGCGCCGAACGCCAGCACCGCGCCAAGGCCGACAAGGTATCCCTTGCGCATTCGCGTGTCTCCATCGGGTCGCTGAGACTGGACCACTCAAGGTCCGCTTAAGTCCGATAGCCGAGCAACGCAGTGCCATACCTCGATCTTCGCGACACTCCGGCCAAACCCTGGGCGTGAGCGGAGACAAACCTGAGCTAAAGCGTGCTCCATCATCGACAGGCCACGCCGGCGAGCCTAATGAGGCGCGACATCGCTCTGCCCGCACCGCCCTGGTCAGGACAATCCCGTGCAGCCCATCCACGGCCCCGACGATTTCGCCGCCGCCTTTGGCGCGCCAGCCGCTACCATCGACCGCCTCACCCTCTACGAAAGGCTGCTGCGGCAATGGCAGAAGGCGGTGAACCTGGTCGCCCCCAGCACGCTCGAGCACGTCTGGCATCGCCATTTCGCCGACAGCGCCCAGATCGTATCGCTCTCCCCTCCTGACGTCCGGTCCTGGATCGACCTCGGCTCCGGCGGCGGCTTTCCCGGACTTGTCGCGGCCATCATGATGGCAGGCGGGGCGCCGTCTGCCCGCCCATCGTCGATTCCACCACAGACGCCAATAAGGCGGGGAGAGGGATCGGCTGAGGGGCAGGAACAATCGCCGACGTCGCCTGGACAGGATGCCGAGCGCAGGCACGCCGAGGCCGGAGCGTCTGTGGCTGTCCCTCACTCCGACCCTCTGCCCGCAAGCGGGGAGAGGGGGCTCACCCCCATCCACTTCACCTTGATCGAATCCGACGTCCGCAAGTCGGCCTTCCTGCGCGAGGTGGTTCGCCAGACAGGACTTATGCAGACCGGAATCACAGTGGATATCCTGTCGAAAAGGGCCGAATCAGCTAGAGTATCGGTTAACGAAAGCTTGCCGCGAGTCGTGTCGGCGCGTGCGCTTGCCCCGCTCGATCGGCTGCTGGAGTTGGCAGCACCCTATTCTCTGCCCGGCACGACGCTGCTGTTTCTGAAGGGCAAGGAGGCGGACAGGGAAGTGCAGCTCGCCGAGAGTCGCTGGAAATTCCAAGTCGCGTTAGTCCCAAGCGTCACCGACAGGCACGGCCGCATTGCGGTCATTACGAACCTTGAGCGCAAAGCGAAGGATTGACATGTCTGCAGCGAACCCGCTCCGCGTCCTGGCCGTCGCCAATCAGAAGGGCGGCGTCGGCAAGACCACCACGGCCATCAACCTCGGCACCGCGCTCGCCGCTGTCGGCGAGAACGTGCTGATCCTGGACATCGATCCCCAGGGCAACGCCTCCACCGGCGTCGGCGTGAACGAGAACCAGCGCCACATCACAAGTTTCGACATCCTCACCGGCCAGGCCAGCATCGCCCAGGCCGGTGCCAAGACGATGGTTCCCAACCTCGCCGTCGTGCCGGCCAACTCCGACCTCGTCGGCCTGGAGGCCGAGATGATGGCCGAGCAGAGCCGCCCCTACCGGCTGCGCGATGCGATCAACGCCTTGATTGCCGAGCAACGTTCCAACCCGGCGCAGGTGCCCTACACCTACCTGCTGATCGATTGCCCGCCGTCGCTCAACCTGCTCACGTTGAACGCCATGGTGGCGTCGCACGCCGTGCTGGTGCCGGTGCAGTGCGAGTTCTTTGCCCTTGAAGGAATCTCCCAGCTCAAGACCACCATCGACCAGGTGCGTGGGGCGCTGAACCCGACGCTGGAAATCCAGGGCGTCGTGCTCACCATGCACGATGCGCGAACCGCGCTGTCGCGAGAGGTCGCAACCGAGGTGCGCAACTTCTTCGGCGCCAAGGTCTACGATACCATGATCCCGCGCAACGTGCGGATCGCCGAGGCGCCATCGCACGGCAAGCCGATCATGCTCTACGACTACGATAGCCCCGGCAGCCAGGCCTACATCAAGCTCGCCCACGAGATCATCGAGCGGGAGCGCCATCTGCGCGCGGCGTAGGTTGGGTCAGGCGTAGCATAGGCCGAACGCTTTCGACGGCACCGACAGACATACAGGTGCCATTCCGGCGCGCGGCGCCGGGATTCGTCTCGCAACTTGCCCCGACGCCCGCTGTCGCGCGGATGCCGGGAGCAAGCCTGGCATGACAGAGGTTGCTCAATGTCCGATCCCGCACCAAGCACGCCCGCGGCGCCGATCCCGCTGCACAAGGGTCGCCTCGGCCGCGGCCTCGCCTCCCTGATCGGTGAGCCGCTGCCGCAACAGGGCGATGGGCATCTGCCACCCCAGGGTGAGCAGCGCCTGATTCCCATTGCGGAGATCCGCCCCAGCGGCCTGAACCCGCGGAAGCAGTTCTCCGAGGTCGAGCTCAACGAGCTGGCCGACTCGATCCGTGCCAAGGGTCTGGTGCAGCCCATCATCTGCCGCCCGGACAAGAAGCGCGGTGGCTATGAGATCGTCGCCGGGGAGCGGCGCTGGCGGGCGGCGCAGCGCGCCTGCCTGCACAATGTGCCGGTTGTCGTGCGCGACCTGGGTGACCTGGAGGTTCTTGAGCTCGCCATCATCGAGAACGTGCAGCGCGCGGACCTCAACCCGATGGAGGAGGCGTTCGGCTATCAGGAGCTGGTCGAGAAGCACGAGTACACGCAGGAGAAGCTCTCCGAGGTGGTGGGCAAGAGCCGCAGCCATGTCGGCAATACGCTGCGCCTCACCAAGCTACCGGCCGAGGTCCAGGCGCTGGTGCGAGATGGCAAGCTCTCGGCCGGCGCGGCCCGCGCGATCATCGGCCACCAGAATGTCGACACGCTGGCTGAGGAGATCGTCTCCCGCGGGCTCAACGTGCGCGAGGTGGAGGCACTGGTCGAGGAAATGCGCCAGAGCCGGAGGCCCGACCAGGGTGCAGCGGTTGTACGGCTGGGCGGCCTGGGGGCCGGTCCCGGAAGTACCAACCGCGCCCCGGCGCCGAAGGATGCCGATACTGCCGCCTTTGAGAAGGACCTCTCTGACGCCCTGGGGCTCAAGGTGGAGGTTCGGCGTGGCCCGGGCGAGACAGGCTTTCTGACCATCCAGTATGGTAACTACGAGCAGCTTGATCACATTCGCGCTAGGTTGGTTGGTCGTTAGCAGCGGCGCGCTACGCTTGAGATGGCGCTCCCCACCTGAGCGGAGAGAGGTGATCAGCACCGGTGGGCTCATTGGCGCAAATCCGCAGTGCTGACGACGGAATCCTGGAATTGGTTAACAGAACGTAAACGCTGGTAGGCAATTGCGGGGAACCCCGGGTTGCGGTTCCGAGTCGCGATGCTGTACGTTGACTGCGATTTTGCCCAGGACAGGGAATATCGTGTGTCATCAATAAGCGTCGCCGGACTGTCCGGCAATGCCGGCTTGTCCGACCTGCGGGTGCTGGTGGTAGAAGATTCCTGGCACGTGGCCAACGCGCTGAAGACGTTGTTGGAAGAGCTGGGTGTCAAGGTAACCGGACCCGCGGGGACACCCGCGGAGGCCGAGCGCCTGCTTGGCGGGCAGCTGCCCGACGTTGCAATCGTCGACGTCAACCTCAAGGGCGAGATGGCGTACGGCCTCATCGATCGCCTGAACGAGCGGGGCATCCGCGTGGTCGTTATCTCCGGCTACGCCGTTCCGCAGGTGGCGCAGGCGCATGTTGCGGCGGTGCTGCAGAAGCCATTCAGCGCCAAAGCGCTCCTGGCGATCCTGCGCGAGGCCGCCGCCAGGCGGGACGAGGCGCTCGAGCCGCGCTAGGGGTGCTGGAGGAATCGATACATCCAGGAAGGCCGCCGGCTGAAGATTGAGCGCTGCCGCGTACCGGGCACTCCGTGCGCCCGCCGCCTGCCGGTGAGTGCGGATCGTCCCCGCGGGAAGGCGCCCGGCATTCTTGTCCGAACGTGGCAGCGGCGAGCCGCCTGCGGACTGAACCACGTTTACGCGCGCTCCTCTTGCCGAGACGTCGCCCAGTGTAGCCTGGGCGAGCAGGAAATGGAGCGGTCCATGGAAATACTCCACCTCATCATTCAATTGCTCGCGGGCGCGGCCGGCGGCAATCTGGCCGGCAATCTCTCGCGAAACGTCGATATGGGGCCAGCCGCGAACACGATCACGGGTGCGGTTGGCGGCGGCGTGGGCGGCTACATCCTGACCGGGCTCCTCGGCCTCGCGGCCGTCCGCGCCGGTGGCCTGGACCTCGGCACCTTCATCAGTGCGTGCCTCACCGGCGGCGTGAGCGGTGGCATCCTGACCGCAATCCTGGGCTTGATCAGAGCGCGTTTCGCCAGGTAGCCGGTCGGTCGCCCGGTGCCCGCGCGCGGCGCCTGTCAATACCGGGAGTATGTCTTACGGCGTCCGCCTGGCCGGTGCAGCACCCGATCGTCCCATCATTTTGTGTTCAGCCCCTGGGAGTGTCGCTCAGTCCTGCCAAAGCGTACCACGCAGCCGCGTGCAGTGGGCGCGGGCCGTCCGTGCGGGGACATCGCCTCGCGACGACGGGCGTGTCCAGAACTGACATGAGGCGACGAGCACGGCGGCACGCGTGAGCGACCGGCGGGAGAAGGCACCCACTCGGATGCCGAAGAGCCCCAAGAAATTCGGTTTCCCGACTGCACTCAGCGGTACTGATCGATCTGGAAATTCGGGCCCGCACCGAGGGTGTTCATGTCCATTGTCATCGCCGCCATGCGCACGGAGCACATCAAAAGCTTCCATGCGGCGCTCGATATCGTCGCCCGCGAGCACGCCTACCTGACCCTGCTGGAGGCACCGCCCATTGCGGAGCTTCGCAAATTCATCGAGCCCAGCATGGCCGCCGGTGCGCCGCACATCGTGGCGCTAAATGGTGCCCGTGTCGTCGGCTGGTGCGACGTGACGGTGCGGGCACATCCCACGACGAGACATTGCGGTGTCCTGGGCATGGGGCTTGTGCCGGAGTGGCGCGGCCGCGGTGTCGGTCTGCGGCTGATCGAGCGCGCCATCGCCGCCGCGCGCGCCCATGGTCTCGCTCGCATTGAGCTGCAGGTCCGGCGCGATAACCCGCGTGCCCTTGCGCTTTATCAGAAAGTCGGGTTTGCGATAGAGGGGTGCAGGCGTCGCGCGCTTCTGGTCGATGGCGTGTATCATGACCTGACGCTGATGGCCCTGCTGCTCGATGCGGCCGCGCCCGGCGCTCCCTGAGCGGAGCCGCGGCGGTGCGCGTATGATGAAAGCCCTGACGAGGCGCGAAGTCTGAAGATGGCGATTGATCCGGCGAGGTCGGGTTTGGCGGAGGCCGGCGGCCCCGGCCGGAGATGCGACCCGGCCTACGCCGGCGGATTGCGCGTGATCGCGACAGCAGGTTTCCCCGACTATGCGCTGGTCGACAGCGGCGACGGCCGCAAGCTGGAGCGCTTCGGCCGGTTCACGGTGGAGCGGCCGGAGCTGCAGGCGCTGTGGCGGCCGGCGCTGGAGCCGGGTGTCTGGCTCCGCGCCGAGGCCACGTTCAAGGCCAGCGGCGCCGACGACGACAGCGAAGGCGGCCGGTGGCGCACCGGCGCACCGATCCCGGAGACCTGGCCGCTTCGGGTGCTCGACGTGACGATGCTGTGCCGGCTGACCAGCTTTCGCCACCTCGGCATCTTCCCGGAGCAGTTGCCGCACTGGGAGTGGATGACAGACTGGCTCCGCGGCGGCGGCAGGCCGCAGCGGGTGCTTAACCTGTTCGCCTATACCGGCGCCGCCTCGCTGATCGCCGCCAAGGCCGGCGCTGAGGTGACGCATGTCGATGCCTCGCGCAAGGCGATCGCCTGGGCCAAGCAGAACCAGGCCGTCTCCAGGCTCGACGCCGCGCCGATCCGCTGGATCCTGGATGACGCCCGCAAGTTCGTGGCGCGCGAGGTGCGGCGGGGCAACCGCTACCACCTGATCCTGGTCGATCCTCCCAAGTTCGGCCGCGGTCCCAACGGCGAGGCGTGGGACGTGTTTGTGCACCTGGCACCGCTGTTGCGCGATTGCGCCCAGCTGGTGGCGCAGGGACGCGCGGCACTGATCCTCACCACCTACGCCATCCGCGCCTCGGCGCTGGCCACCGACGGCCTGGTGCGGGAGTGCATGGCCGGGCGCAGCGGCAGTACCGAGAGCGGCGAGTTGGCGGTGATCGAGCAGGCCGGCGGCCGCCTGCTGCCGACCTCGCTCTATACGCGCTGGATGTGCGATGAAACCTCTCTCTGAGGCCAGCCGCGGCGGCCTGCGCGCCATCACCAGCCTGCAGAACGAGCGTGTGAAGCTGATCCGCTCGCTGCACATGCGCAAGGCGCGGCGCGAGACGGGGTTGTTCGTCGCCGAGGGGGCCTCGCTGCTGGTCACGGCGCGTGACGCCGGCTGGAAGCCGAAGATGCTGGCCTTCCTGGCCGGCAGCGCCGGCGCAGGGGTCGCGCGCGACCTGCTGCAGTGGGCGGAGGGTGCCGGAGCTGACTGCCTTGAGGTGTCGCAGGCGGTGCTGGGCAAGCTCGCCGCCAAGGAGAATCCGCAGACCATCCTCGGCGTGTTCGAGCAGGTCTGGACGCCGCTGCCGCCCCCCTCGGTGGTGCCGGACGATGCCTTGTGGATCGGCCTGGAGGCGGTCCGCGACCCCGGCAATCTCGGCACCATCATCCGTACGGCCGATGCCGCCGCCGGCAGCGGCATCGTACTGATCGGACACTGTGTCGATCCGTATTCCTGCGAGGCGGTGCGGGCGACTATGGGCTCGATCTTCAACGTGCCGCTGGCGCGTGTGAGCCTGCAGGACGGTCTGCCATGGGTGCAGCGCTGGCGTGGCGACAGGGTCGGCGCGCACCTGGGCGCCAGCGACGATTTCCGGTCCGTCACCTATCGACCGCCGACACTCCTGCTGATGGGCAGCGAAGGCCCGGGGCTCTCGCCGGAGCTCAGCGCCGCCTGCACGCGCCGGGTGCGGATCCCCATGTCGGGCAAGATCGACTCGCTCAACCTCGCCGTCGCCACGGCACTGATGGTCTATGAGATGCGGCGGGGGAGCCTGAAGCTGTAGCGTGGATAAGCAAAGCGCATACAACACCGGGACGATCGTCCATGGGCGGCGGCGTGCCTCGGTGCAACGCGCCCTGCTTGTTGCGGCCTGCGCTTGGCAGCCTTCTCCGGAATCGGGTGGACGCGCTCCTGGCAATGCCGCACCTAGCGTACTGATCGCGAAATTCGTCTCAGCGAGCCGCAAGGTTAGAACGAATTTCGCGATCTGAAGTCCACTAGGCAACATTCGTTTGTTGGTGCGATTCAGACCGAGAAGTCCGCTTCACCACCTAGCCAAACCGATGGCGCGGACTTCTCGATCATCGCACTTGCACGCTCCCCCCATCTCAGGCCCCTCCCGCATGCGTACGTCTGACTGGCTGCTGCTCGCGCTGCTCTCCGTGATGTGGGGCACTACCTACTTCTTCATCGCCGTCGCCAGCCCGCAGGTGCCGCCATTCACGTTGGTGCTGGGGCGCGTCGGACTTGCCGCGCTTGCCTTGATTCCGCTGGTGTACCTGACGGGGTTGCGGCTGCCCACCACCGCCGCCGGCTGGTGGCCGTTCGTGGTGCAGGCGGTGATCAACAACGTCATCCCTTTCGTGCTCATGGTCTACGGCCAGCTGCGCATCGCCAGCGGCCTTGCTGCGGTGCTCAATGCCACCACGCCGCTGTTCACGCTGGTGGTGGCACGCCTTTTCGCCGGCGACGCGCTCACCCCGGCCAAGCTCGCCGGCGTTCTGATCGGCGTGCTGGGCGTCGGCGTGCTGGTCGGCCCGGAAGCGATGCACTCCAATGCGTCGACCGTGCTCGGTATGCTGTGCATCCTGGGGGCGGCGCTGTCCTATGCCGTCTCTGCGTTGTGGATGCGCCGGTTGCGCCAAATCCCGCCGCTGGTCTCCTCCGCCTCCCAGCTCACCTGCTCGACGCTGATCCTGCTGCCGCTAGCCGGAGCGCTGGAGCGCTTCTAGCTGCTGCCGGCACCCGGTGGCGCCGCCGTCCTTGCCGTGCTCGGACTCGCGCTCTTCTCAACCGCAGCGGCCTACCTCGTGTTCTTCCGCCTCAACACCACTGCCGGCCCCACCAACGTCATGCTGGTGACGCTGCTGATTCCCGTCACCGCCACATTCCTCGGCGTGTTGCTGCTCAACGAAGCGCTGTCCTGGCACGAGGTCGCGGGCGCCACCGTCATCGCCTCCGGCCTCGTCGTCATCGACGGCCGGCTAGTGGCGTGGCTAGCGCGCAGGTCAGAGGGACGCGGACTCAAGCGCAGGGTGAGTGAGCAAACCAACCCTAAGCCCCACCGTGCCGCCAAAGCCAGCTCGCATCATAGCGCCGCCGGCGATCGCCGCCGCACCGAACCAGCGATTCGATCTCGCCGGGGCTGATGCCGATGTCATGCAAGGTGCGCCGGTCGAGCGAGTGCAGGAGCATGATGGTGACCTTGCGGGCCCGCCATTCCCAGTACCCGCGCCACGCACTGCGGATGTAGCCCGCTGCATTCACAACGGGCGGCAGCCGATTCATGGCTGCTGCGTCGGACCGGTTGCGGCCCATTGAGGTGATCTGGCAGGTCATCGCGGCCTCCTTCCGTCTTGTCGCGGTGTTATGACGAGAGTCGTCGCCGGTTCGTGTCAGCAGACCTGACATGCTCCTGACAGAGTGGTGTCAGGAGCGATAAGCTAGGGTGCCGCCGTCGGGGTCAGCCCCCTCGCCTCGACGCTCAGGACTTGACCGAAATCCAGGCGAGGGGTCTGAGCCGGGGGAGACGACCAGCGTGCGCCGCGCCGACCGGCTGTTCGAGATCATTCAGGCGCTGCGTCGGCAGAGCCTCGTGCGTGCCCGCGACCTCTCGAGTGCGCTGGAGGTGTCGGAGCGCACCATTTATCGCGACATCCAGGACCTGGTGGCGTCGGGCGTGCCGATCGAGGGCGAGGCCGGCGTCGGCTATGTGTTGAAGGCCGGGTTCGACCTGCCGCCCTTGATGTTCAAGGAGCAGGAGATCGAGGCCCTGGTGCTGGGCGCCCGCATCGTCGCATCGTGGGCAGACCCGGAGCTGGCCACTGCCGCCACCGACGTGATCGCCAAGGTGCAAGCCGTGATCCCAGAACGGCTCCGCGACTATATGGCCAACACCGCGCTGCTGGCACCACCGCACCACTGGATGGAGCCGATCGCCTTCGACGTTGCCGAGCTGCGCCGGGCGCTACGCGGCCAGCTCAAGGTGCGCTTCGCCTACCGCGATGCCCAGGCCGAGGCGTCGCAGCGCACGGTGCGGCCGCTGTGCCTCGCCTACTACGGCCCGGTTTGGATGCTCTCTGCCTGGTGTGAGCTGCGCGACGACTTCCGCACGTTCCGCCTTGACCGTATCGCCGATTTCGACGTGCCAGGGGAGCGCTTCCGTCCTGAGCCCGGCAAGACGCTGCACGATTTCCTGAAGCGGGATCAGGCGTGGACACAGAGGCGGGCGGCGAACGGGAAATGCGCAAATGGTGCGGCAGGCCGGGGACCGGATTAGCTAGTGCGATGATCGAGAAGTCCGCTGCATCGCGGGCGGCTAGGTGGTGAAGCGGACTTCTCGATCTGAATCGCACTAGCGATCAATATGTTGGCTAGTGTCCTTCAGATCGCGAAATTCGTCCCCAACCCCGCAGCACGCTGTAACGAATTTCGCGATCAGGACACTAGCGTCAGCTCCCTCAAATCCGCCGCAGGGCGACGGAATCGATGCGATGGTCGGCGCATTTGCGCAGGATCAGACGGGCGCGCTGGCGCGTCGGCAGGATGTTCTCGTAGAGATTGCGCTCGTTGATGCTGGTCCAGATTCGCAGCGCCTCGGCGCGGGCGGCGGCGTCGCTGAGATCGGCGTAGCGGTGGAAATAGGCGGCGGGATCGCGGAAGGCGGTCTGGCGCAGGCGCAGGAAGCGGGTGACGTACCAGTCCTCGATCACCTTCGGCTCGGCGTCGAGATAGATGGAGAAGTTGAAGAAGTCGGAGACGAACGGGATCGCCATGCCATCCCTGGGCAGGCGTGCCGGTTGCAGCACATTGAGCCCCTCGACGATCAGAATGTCCGGCCGGTCCACGACGATGCTCTGGCCGGGGATGATATTGTAGTGAAAATGCGAGTAGATCGGGGCCTCGACATTCTCCTTGCCCGATTTCACGTCGTGGAGAAAGTTCAGCAGCCGGGCAGTGTCAAAGCTCTCGGGAAAGCCCTTGCGCTCCATCAGGCCGCGGCGCTTCAGCTCGGCGTTCGGGTAGAGAAACCCGTCGGTGGTGATGAGATCGACACGCGGGTGGTCGGGCCAGCGTGCCAGCAGCGCCGCCAGCACGCGGGCGGTGGTGCTCTTGCCCACCGCCACCGAGCCGGCGATGCCCAGGATATAGGGCACGCGGCTGTCGCGGCGCCCGAGGAAGCGGGTGGTGACGGCGTGCAGCTCCTGCGCCGCAGCCACGTGCAGGTTCAACAGGCGTGAGAGCGGCAGGTAGATCTGCTCGACCTCGCTCATCGACAGATCCTCGATCAGGCCGGACAGCTGATCGAGCTCGCGCGCCACCAGCGTCATCGGCGTATCGGCACGCAGCTTGGCCCATTCCGCACGGGTAAAGGTACGGTAGGGCGAGAAGCCCAACGCGCTCGCGTCAGGGGACTGCAGGTCAGGCGGCGACGTGGGCGGCATTCGGTCAGGCTCGTCGGGCGTGCCCGCCGCCACGGCGGCCGGAGGGAACGCGGGCTTCATCATGGGCTGGATCCGGGTCTTGCGGCCTTCTCCGCCAGGCCGGATGTGCCCATGCGCCGCTCCAGCTCTGCAACAACGTCGCACCAGGGAACACCGCGGGATTCGAGCACCACCATCAGGTGGTAAATGAGGTCTGCGGCTTCGCGCATCAGCGCCTGCGGCTCGGACGAGACGGCAGCGATGACAGTCTCGGTGGCCTCCTCGCCCAGCTTCTTGGCGCAACGCTCGGCGCCGGCGTCCAGAAGCTGTCGCGTGTAGGACTTGGCAGCGCTCTCGCGTCGCCGTTCGCGAATCGTCTCGGCCAGGCGCCGCAAGATATCATCAGTCATAGGCATTGCAGGGGTCAGACCCCTCGCCTCCAAGGTCTGCATTTGCCGCCACGCCTGCCAGGGCCGGAAGCGCACACGAGGGGTCAGACCCGTGGGGCCCAGGCCGGCTCGCTTTCACTCCAACAACGACGGCGAGCGGGCGTCAAGGGGAGGTCGGCTGCAGGGATGGCGCAAGACCACGAACAGAAGTCGCGGCGGTGCGCGAGCAGACATCAGATGCGGCTGCGCCCGGCCCGTCCGTCAGCCGGCGCCAGGGATGCTGCGGTCGAAGCCGACGTAGACCTCATACTCGCCGGGGCGACTGCCCTCCGGAATCCGGAACGTGACCTCGCGGACGACCGAGAAATAGCTGATCGGGTTGTCGACTGCGATGTCGACGGTGATGCGCGTGCTATCGGAGGCAATTTTCTGGCGCTTGGCATCGGTGACGAAGATCTTGACCGGTAGCGTCACCCGCCCGGTGCGGCCCTTCTGGCCAAGCAGGACACGACCGGAAAAGCCGTATTTTACCGAGACACGACCCGGCTCGATGTTGCATTCGCGCGCGGTCTTGGTGATTTCGCCGCGATGCATCACGGCCAAGCCGTCGCCGACGTGGCCGGCCTCGTAGACCGTGACATAGCCATCGCGCGACCACACGCTGAAGCGGGGACAGCCGTAGGCAACGTCGCCACCAAAGCTGCCGAGCGAGCCGGTTTCGGTCTTGGCGGCGGCGAGCAGCTGATCGCGATCGACGGAGGCAGCGTCGCTCGCCTTGCCGCCACCGAACCATCCGCCGCCGATGCCGGACGTGAGGGAGGACATGCCGCAGCCGCCGAGAGCGGCGAGCAGCACGCAGAGCGCGGCTGATCTCGCGACCGAGACCAAGGTCTTGCATACGTTTTGCGTCACGACGCCCCTGTCCGAACACTTGCCCGGCCTCTTACGGACCGTTATTCCCTCTCCCCAAGCGCCGCGTCGCGCTCCATGGACGATTGCTCGGCTATTTGCACTGTAGAGCAAGCCGCGCCAGGGGCCAAGCACGCGGAGCACGAACAAGAGCGAACGCAGCGGCGTTTTCATGGCCCCCTCCACACAAATCGCCCCCAGCACGACCGCGGATGCGCTTCCGCCTCTGACAATTCTGCTGGCGGCACCGCGCGGCTTCTGCGCCGGCGTCGATCGCGCCATCAAGATCGTCGAGCTGGCGCTCAAGCGGTTTGGCCCCCCCGTCTACGTGCGCCACGAGATTGTGCACAATCGTCACGTCGTGGAGTCCCTGAAGGCGAAAGGCGCCATATTTGTGGAGGAGCTCCATGAGATTCCAGAAACCCGTGCGCCCGTGATTTTTTCAGCACATGGCGTCCCGCAGTCGGTGCCCGACGCCGCCGCCGCGCGCGACTTGTTTCATATCGATGCCGCCTGTCCGCTGGTCTCCAAGGTGCATGTTGAAGCGCGGGCGCATTACCAGGCCGGGCTGCAGATTCTGCTGATCGGTCACGCCGGGCATCCCGAGGTGATCGGCACGCTCGGCCAGCTGCCCGACGGCGCGGCAACGCTGATCGAGACCATCGAGGATGCGCGCAAGGTGATGCCGCGCGATCCCGACCGGCTCGCCTACACCACGCAGACGACGCTGTCGGTGGATGACACCGCTGCGATCGTTGCCGTGCTCAAGGAGCGTTTTCCCACCATCTCCGGCCCGCGCAAGGAGGACATCTGCTACGCCACCACCAACCGGCAGGCGGCCGTGAAGGCGATTGCATCCCGCTGCGACGCCCTGATCGTGGTGGGCGCGCCCAACAGCTCCAACTCGCTCAGGCTGGTGGAGGTGGCGGAAAGGGCGGGCTGCGCCAGGGCGAGGCTGGTGCAGCGGGCGGCCGAGATCCCGTGGGCGGCGTTCGAGGAGATAAAGACATTGGGTATCACCGCCGGCGCCTCAGCACCGGAATTGCTCGTGACCGAGATTATCGAGGCCTTCCGCGCCCGATTTGATGTCACCGTGGAGAGCATCGCGGCGGCCGAGGAGAGAATTGCCTTCAATGTGCCACGCGAGCTGCGTGAGAGTGGGTCACAATAGGCTCCAATCCTTCGAGAACCCCGCCGCATGGCTGTCTATACCGAGGTCCCCGACGACGAGCTGGCCGCGTTTGTGGCCAGCTACGGCCTGGGCGCGCTGCTGTCCTACAAGGGCATTTCCGAGGGTGTGGAGAACACCAACTATCTGCTCCACACCGAGAAAGGCCCCTATTTCCTGACGCTCTATGAGAAGCGCGTTGCCCCTGAGGACCTGCCTTTCTTCCTCGGCTTCATGGAGCACCTGGCCAGGGCCGGCCTGAATTGCCCGACACCGGTGCACGACCTGGAGGGCCGCGTCCTGCGCATGCTCTCAGGGCGGCCAGCAGCGATCGTGACGTTCCTGGAGGGGGTATGGATTCGCCGGCCGCAGCCACGTCACTGCGCTGCCGTTGGCAAGGCGCTGGCGGGGCTGCATGTCGCCGGCCGTGGTTTCGCGCTGGCGCGTGCCAACAGCCTGGGCCTTTCCGGCTGGCGCCCCCTGTTCCGATGTTTCGAGGCGCGTGCCGACGAGATCGCGCCGGGCCTTGCCGGCAGCATTCGCCAGGAGCTCGACTCGCTTGAGGCGCTTTGGCCGACCGGGCTGGAGCAGGGCGTGATCCACGCCGACCTATTTCCCGACAATGTCTTCTTCCTGGGCGACAAGCTGTCGGGGCTGATCGACTTCTATTTCGCCTGCAACGACGCGCTCGCCTATGATATCGCAATCGTCCTCAATGCCTGGTGCTTTGAGGCCGACCACTGCTTCAACATCACAAAGGGCCAGGCGCTGCTGAAGGGATATGAAAGCGTACGCCCGTTGGGACCTCACGAGCGCGCAGCGCTGCCGACCCTGGCACGCGGCGCAGCCCTTCGCTTCCTGCTGACGCGCGGCTACGACTGGCTGCATACCGCCAGCAATGCGCTGGTAAAGCGCAAGGATCCGCTTGAATACCTGCGCCGGCTAAATTTCCATCGTGGCGTGCGGCATCCTTCCGAGTACGGCTTGCTCGAATAGCCCGTGCCGGGCATTGGGTGTCAGCCGCCGCAAAATCGAGAGTCAGGCGGGCGCCTGACATCCGACTTTCGACGCCGAATGTTCGCAACCCAGTCATGGCCCGGACGGTGCAATGAGCGACAAGCCGCAAGTCACTATCTATACGGACGGCGCGTGCGCCGGGAATCCGGGGCCGGGCGGCTGGGGCGCAGTCCTGATGTCCGGTTCACACCGCAAGGAACTGTCGGGCGGCGAAGCGGCAACCACCAACAACCGCATGGAGCTGATGGCGGCGATCACCGCGCTGGAGGCCCTCAAAAAGCCCTCACGGGTCGATCTCCACACCGATTCCGAATATGTGAAGAACGGTATTGGTACGTGGATTCATGGTTGGAAGCGCAATGGCTGGCGCACCAGCACCAGGCAGCCGGTCAAGAACGCGGAGCTGTGGCAGCGGCTTGACGTGGCGCGGGGGCTGCACGAGGTGCACTGGCATTGGGTGAAGGGCCATGCCGGCCATACCGAGAACGAGCGCGCCGACGAGCTTGCACGCGAAGGCATGCGCCCATTCCTGAAGAACGGGCGCCGCTGATCGGCCCGTCGGACCGGCCCTCCGGCTCAGCGGTAGCCGCGCGTTCCATCCATCTTGGCCTTGCCCGCCAAGTCGCGCATGCAGCGGCTGCGGAAGTGCTTGCGGGTCTTGCCGTGCAGCCCCTTGGCATCCGCCTGCCGCGAGCACTCCAGGGAAGCGCTGCTGCGGGCCGACGGAGCCTTGGCACCGCTCGAGGTGCCAGTTTGCGGCATCGCTTGGCCGTACGCGACCGCACTGGAGACGACGAGGGCCGCAGCGCCCGCGAGAAGCATAGACGTGGTCTTCATCTCGAACCTCCATCGATTGCCGTGCCGTCCCCCGATCCGGGATCCATGCGGCGAGCGATGTGCGGTCGCGAGACACTTCTGGCGATGTGGTTGCCGGCAGTCGGCGCAGCGGCAGGGCGCTAGAGGCCCTTGGCACCGAGGCCGTAGTAGGGCTGCTCGTCGTCGCCGGGGCCCCAGGGCCACCAGTTCTCCTGCGGCTCAGCGGGCGGCTGCCAGGCGGGCGACTGCATGCGGTGCGCGCCCGCCACGGGGGCTTTCGATGTGACCCGTCTCACCCCCATTCTGGCCTGACGATGCGCTGCCGAGGGGGCGGATGCCACGCGCGCGCCGGCGACCGCTGGACGGTTGCCACCGACCTCGCTAGCCGAGGGCTCGTTGAGTGCGACCCTGGCTCGCTTCATGATTGGAGCTTCCGGCGCCGGCTTCACCCGCGTCATCCATGCCGCCATCTGCGGCGGGTCTCCTGCCGGCACGATGGCAGGACCGGTTATCCGCGGCCCCTCAGCCATGGCCGGAGATAGCGCCTGCAGCGCCAGCTGCCAGCTTTCGCGCAGGGGGACATCGGCGCCAGCCAGGCTCATTGCGAACAGCGCCGACATCGTGGTCATCGCGAAGCTTCCGGTCGCGAGGCCGGCGCAATGGACAAGGCGGCGCCGCGTCTCGTGCCGGCGCTCGGCCAGGTAAGCGTCATAGGATGCGCGTGTCTCGGCGTGGCGCAAGACCTCGTAGGCCTCGACCAGCTCGACAAAGCGCGCCTCGGCACGCCGATTCCCCGGATTGACGTCGGGATGGACCTTCTTGGCACGTCGGCGAAAGGCCGACTTGATGCGGCCGTCATCGGCCGTAGAGGCAATGCCAAGCACCTTGTAGAAGTTGCGCACCCGAGCTCCCCCGCGCGTCACTCGATTGGTACACGTCAGCCCTCTACTTCATGAATCACGCCAGGCTGCACCAGTCAGGTTAGCGTTTACCGAACCTTAAGGCGACATCGTTTGCACGATATCGTGGCAGCCTGTGGACAATGCTCAGTGTTGCACAGCCCGCGAAACGCGACATACATGCGCGGGCTGAGTGGACGAAGCGACGTATGGGGAGCAGCGCTGGGCAGCGGCAACACGGAGAGAGTGGCCGCGCCCGGATTGACCCTTGCTTGCGCTCACGGGCCCCCCGGACGCGGCCGGCAGGCGGCGGTCTTTGGTGCGGGCAAAGGACCGGCCGACTGCTGTCTCGCGAGGCCACGCAAGACCCGGCGACGATGTAGGAAGGTCTTGCTGAGGCCGATATCCCCGCTTTGGGGGACATTCACCA
>DASURA010000189.1:0-12226 GCA_036280295.1 Hyphomicrobiaceae bacterium | reverse complement strand
AATCAGCGTTTTTCAACTTCTGGATGTGGGTTCTTGTACCCATGACTCGCAGAGCGATAGTCGATTGATCTGCAAAGTCTTTTCTGTACCCAGTCGCTGGCTAACAAGACGTAGTCGCGAAATGACGTAATCTGTTGATGGGACTCACCTATTTAACATTTTGATGGGAATTATCTCGGGAACTTCGGCTTAAACGGCGCTACCTGATTTTTCAAGCCCGCAGTTCCCATAGATGTTCGTAAACGGAGCAACGATGCTTCATGGGCAGCTGACGCCGTCGTTCTTGAATCGGATAAGCGCCGTGTGGTTTATGAGATAGAGGTCATAGCGGCCGTTGCGCTTGCGAGGTTCGGTGTTGCAGATGATCGTCATCTTCTCGGCAGGCGAAAGGGATGCAGGCGTCACCCGAAGCCCGAAGATCCTGAAACGCATCTCTGCCCAATAGGAGTCCTGATGGATTACGCTAAATACGAGCCGCTGGATCGCAGGATATCTGGCGACGGCAGCCTCCGATAGGGGGCTGCGGCCCGTCCAGCCGGAAATGGCGAATGTCGATGCCTCTCCCGAAGGCGCGACTTCCAGGATATCGTCCACGATGGCCGCGGTAACGCGGTCATCGAAGCGCTCCTGGGCCCTTAGCGCGTTGGCGTAGGCATAGTTGACGCCGAGCAGTGCAATCGCTTGAAACACGACGGATATCTTTGCGAGCCGGCCAGCAAGCCCGGAGCCGGCCGTGATAAGTGTCGCCGCGATGACGGCGGTTACCATGACGACGCCGGTGAACGTGCGTGACGCGAACACGGGATGCACCAGGAAAATTTGCGCGAGGAAGGCGGCGGGCGCCATCAAAGCCAGCAGTGCGACCGCCATGGCCGCCACGCCGAGCTTCGCCTTCCAGGAACGCCCAGACGCGCGCGCAATGCGGCCTGCAAGTAGGATGGCAGAGCCAACTCCCGTTGCGGCCCACAGCACGCCAAGACCAGTGGAGCCCCAGTCTCGTGTGATGACGACGGCGTACTGGGCGAAGTTGGTGGCACCCGTGTGTAATGCCGAGCTCAGTGGAGCGAAATCCCCGTGCGCAACGTAATAGGGGATATAGCTGGCTGGCACCATTGTCCAGAGCAACCGGTACGCCAGCACCGCAAGCACAAGGGGGGCCATGCAACGCAATGCGAATACCAGTGCCGACACCATCGGCCGATGGGCGAGGGACTGCGCGGTAAGGAACAGGGCGATCACCGGGTAGCAATTGATCGTAGGCTGGTAAAGACACAGAGATGCGAACAGCAGGACGGCGCTGGAGACGACAGGCAGCGAGGGGGCGCTCCTCGCCAACCAGAATGGCGTGACGGCGCAAAGCAGGCCGAGCGCCATGAATCCGGAATCGAACCTGAATGACATATTCTCGAGGAAATAGGGATTGCCTGCCATCGTTAGCGCGAAGACTGCAATCCAACCGCTTGAGCGAATCCCGAAACAGTCGCCGAGAAGTGTCGCAGCCAGGGCAAGCGCAACCACGCCGAGCAATTGGGGCGCTGGGGAAACATCGTTGAAGGGCAGACCTTGCGTTAGTGCACTCAGCAAGATGTCGACGAGGGGTCGGCCTGTGTAGGTGTAGCCGAAGCCCACCATGGCGCGTCCCATGTCATCCAGAAAATAATAGCGAACGTCAATGAGAGGCAGATAGCAGATAAGTAGACAGATGATAGCGATAAAGAGGCTCTTTCTCAGATCGTAGAGCCTAGCCATTGCGATGGAAAATCTCTTGGTGAATACCGAGGGACGGAAGTAAACGGATAGGGAATTAAGTCGTGGAGCTTGCGCTTGAAATATCATGGGCGTAACCCTCGACGAGAGCTGGAGACACCATGGGGGTTGCGAGAGAACGTGAACACAGTAGACGAAGCGGCTTCTCGCGCTCGGTAAGAGCGCCGATCAGGCGCCCGCTCTATGGAAAACGAGGAGCATGCCGAACATTTGCAATCAACAATCACGAGTCGCCCGATTATCTCAAATAGCGTCGTGCCCACGATTGTGGATTTTACAGGCGCGCTGCTCGATCGAGAAGGCGAAGCCGATGACGAGCACCGGACCGTCAACACCAAAAAATCAGACCGCTGTTGATGGCCAGGCCTTGCAGCACCACACAATCGACCTCGAATCTGAAATGGCAACGTCGCGGCGAGGGGGCTGACCCCGTCACCCACCCTACGGATTTCGCATGGAGGGATTCGCATCGGGCGCGGCGCTGACGCCCTGGACAGGGCCGGCCATGCGGTCAAAATGGTGCGCGCTGGCCACACGCGGGCCGGCCGCTTAAGCAAGAGAGGACTGCAGAGATGGAGCACCCGTTCGACCGGCGCGAGGAGGACCTCGGCAACGTCGTGGCGCTGGAGCACGTCAACACCTGCATCCCCGACCAGCACCTGGCGACGCTGTTCTACATCAGCGGCCTGGGCCTTGCCCGCGACCCCTACCTGATGACCGGCATCGACAACATGTGGGCCAACGTGGGGCAGAGCCAGTTCCACCTGCCGACGGCCAAGCCGCAGGTGCTGCGCGGGGTGACAGGCCTGGTGCTGCCCGAGCGCGAGGCGCTGCTCAACCGCCTCGCGGCGGTGCGCAAGCCGCTGGAGGAGACGCTGTTCGCCTTTGAGGAGCACAACGACTACGTCGAGGCGGTCTCGCCCTGGGGCAACCGCATCCGCTGCCACCAGCCGGAGGCGCGCTTCGGCCGCATGCAGCTCGGCATGCCGTACGTCGAATTTACGGTCCCGGTCGGCACGGCCGCCGGCATTGCCCGCTTCTACCGCGAGATCCTCGGCACGCCGGCGCGTATCGAGGAGAGCGACGGCGCACCGCGGGCGATCGCCTCGGTCGGCCCGGATCAGCACCTGATCTTTCGCGAGACCGACGCGCCGCTGGCCGCGTTCGACGGCCATCACGTGCAGGTCTATCTGGCCGATTTCTCCGGTCCCTATGGCCGACTGCTGGAGCGTGGCCTGATCACCGAGGAGAGCGACCAGCACCAGTATCGATTCGTCGATATCGTCGATCTCGAGAGCAACCGGCCGCTGTTCGCCATCGAGCACGAGGTGCGCAGCATGCGCCACCCGCTCTATGCCCGCCCGCTCGTCAACCGCAACCCGGCACAGACCAACCGCCACTACATGCCGGGGCACGACTCCTGGCGTGGCGCGTTTGCGCCGGAGTGAACGCACGCCGCTGCCGATCCTGCACGCACGGATGGAGGCAAAAGCGCAGCGCGCAATAAGCAAAGGGGCGCGGGGCCCGGGGTTGGCGCGGCCGTACCGGCATGATACCGAGGCCGTGGCTTGTGCGGTTCGGCCCGCAGCCGGATCACCTTCCCGGATACGCCCCAGATGCAACGCGTCGCCATCATCGACTACGGCTCCGGCAATCTGCACTCGGCCGCCAAGGCGTTCGAGCGGGCAGCAGCCGAGTGCGGCCATGCCGCCACCATCGCGGTGACCGCGAGCCCCGACGCCGTGCGCGCGGCCGACCGTGTCGTTCTACCGGGCGTCGGCGCCTTCGCCGATTGCCGGGCCGGCCTGGATGCCGTGTCAGGGATGGTTGAGGCGCTGGAGGAGACGGTGCGCCGCAAGGGTCGGCCGTTCCTGGGGATCTGCGTCGGCGCCCAGCTGATGGCCGAGCGCGGCCTGGAGTTCGGCGTTACCGACGGGCTGGGCTGGATCGCTGGCGATGTGGCGGCCATCCAGCCGGGCGATCCGGGTCTCAAGATCCCCCACATGGGCTGGAACACGCTGCGTGTGGTGCACGACCACCCGCTGCTGGCCGGCATTCCGACGGGGCCGGACGGCCTGCACGCCTACTTCGTCCACTCCTACCACCTCGTCACGCCCGACCGGGCCGCGCTGGTGGCTGAAACCGACTACGGCGGCCCGGTGACGGCCATGGTGGGGGAAGGCAACATCGCCGGCACCCAGTTCCACCCGGAGAAGAGCCAATCGCTGGGCCTGCGGCTGATCGCCAACTTTCTGGCCTGGCGGCCCTGAACGTCGGCGGCTGTGGCGGTTCCCGGCAAAACGCCGGGATCACCGGTGAGGTGTTGCCTTCTCAAGCCCTGCCAGCCAGCTCGCCTTTCAGTGCCTTGGCGATCAGGGTGCGGGTCTGCTCGACGCCGTAAAGCTCGATGAAGCCGCCGAAGCGAGGGCCCTGCGATTGGCCGAGCAGGACCTCGTAGAGGGCGCTGAACCAGGCCCGCAGCGGCTCGAACGCATGCGCCTTGCCGACGGCATAGACGATGTTCTGCAGGTCCTCGGCCGTGGCCCCGTCGGGCACCTCGCCCAGCTCGTCGCTGAGCTCCTGCAGTGCCTTGCGCTCCATCTCGGTCGGCAGGCGGTACGTCTTCTCCGGCTTCACGAAGTCGCGGTAGTAGGCGAGCGCATATCCGACGAGATGGTCGAGGATCGAATACTTCTCCGGCGTCGCGCCGGCCGCGTACTTGCGGATGAAGCCCCACAGGGTCGCCTTGTCCTCGGCATTGGACACCGAGACCAGGTTCAGCAGCAGCGCGAAGCTGATCGGCAGCTCGGCTGCCGGTGGATTGCCGGTGTGGATGTGCCAGGCGGGATTCTCCAGCTGCGCCTTGGGCTCTTCCCCAGGGTAGGCCGCCAGATAGGCCAGGTACTCGTCCACCGCCTTGGGGATCACGTCGAAGTAGAGCCGCTTGGCCGCGCGTGGCTTCTGGAACATGAACAGCGACAGGCTCTCCGGCGAGGCGTAGGTGAGCCACTCCTCGATGGTGAGGCCATTGCCCTTGGACTTGGAGATCTTGGCGCCGTTCTGATCCAGGAACAGCTCGTAGATGTAGTTCTCCGGCGGTGTACCACCGAGCGCCCGGCAGATCTTGGATGACAGCGTTACCGAATCGATCAGGTCCTTGCCGCACATCTCGTAGTCGACGCCGAGCGCGGTCCAGCGTGTCGCCCAGTCGGCCTTCCACTGCGCCTTGACGTGTCCGCCGGTCACCGGGCTCTCGACCTTCTTGCCGGTATCCGGATCGACGTAGACGACGGTGCCCTTCTTCGGGTTCCGCTCGATCATCGGCACCTGCAGCACCTTGCCGGTGGTGGGCGAGATCGGCAGGAACGGCGAGTAGGTGGCGCGGCGCTCCGGCCCCAGGGTCGGCAGGATGATATCCATCACCTGGTCGTAGACCTCGAGCATTCGCAGCAGCGCGGCGTCCAGCCTTCCGGCCCGATAGTACTCGGTCGCCGATGCGAACTCGTAGTCGAAGCCGAATCGGTCGAGGAACCGGCGCAGCCGTGCATTGTTATGCGCAGCGAAGCTCGGGTACTCGCTGCTGAATGGATCGGGAATGGCGGACAGCGGCTTATCGAGATGCGCGCTCAGCATCGCCCGGTTCGGGACGTTGTCCGGCACCTTCCTGAGGCCGTCCATGTCGTCGGAAAAGCATAGCAGTCGCGTCTTGATGCGGCCCTCCGTCAGCGCCTCGAAGGCGTGCCGCACCATGGCCGTGCGCGCTACCTCGCCGAAGGTCCCGATATGCGGCAGCCCCGACGGGCCGTAGCCGGTCTCGAACAGCACCGGCCTGCCGCCGCCCGTGGATTTCTCCACCCGCTTGAGCAGCTTGCGCGCTTCCTCGAACGGCCACGCGCGAGCATCCTGCGCGGCGGCGATG
Source organism: Hyphomicrobiaceae bacterium (assembly GCA_036280295.1). Taxonomy (GTDB): domain Bacteria; phylum Pseudomonadota; class Alphaproteobacteria; order Rhizobiales; family Hyphomicrobiaceae; genus AWTP1-13. The sequence continues at coordinate 6,540 of DASURA010000189.1, read as the reverse complement.
GGGGCGGGCGGAAGCGCTTCTGCGGCTTGGCTCGGAGGCGGCATTGTTTTGGTCGTTTCGTTGCTCGGGCGCTGAGAAAGGCGTGTGTCTACCACGCGAGCCATGCAAGATCATCCCACAGGCGACGTAAATTGCGCGTGACGCCGCTCCACCGGATGTCTCTGCAGGAGATTGGCCTCAGCCTCCCCGGCGCTGCATCACATTGTCTTGAATGCCGAATAGGGTCGCGCCGCCCGTCGCGTCGGCCGGTTTGCCACAGCCTGCCGGATTTCGCCCGTATCACCCCCGTAAAAGCGACGCCATGGATTGCTCGCCGCCCTGCGAGCGGCGAAACGTCCGCGCGCCTATGACAACCACATGACGGAGCGGGCAGCATGCAGCGCCAGCAGTATGAGCCAGCCTCTCTCTTCTCTCAGATCTCGTTGCGATACGGGCCGGCGGGCATTCTCGGCCGGGTGATCCTCGCCACCGAGCAGCTCGCCCTGGCCAAGGGGGTTCACCTGTCGTTTGCGACGGCAGAGGAGCTGCTTGCCGTCAACGAGGCGAACCGCGAGACGTGGCTGCCGCTGATCAGCGTGTTCGACCCGCGCTTCAACGATCTCGATCAGCGCAACGTCTTTGTCATCCTCGGCCGCGATGCCGCCGGCGACGTGGTCGCCTGCCAGGCGGCGCGGTTGTACGCGTGGGAGCACACCAGCTTCAAGGACGAGTGCGAGGGGCTGACGATGTTCTATCGCGACCCCGACGCCATGAAGCTGCCGGGCGAGGAATGGACAGTGTCGGCGCTGGCGGCCAAGGGCGCCTCGGGGCGCGTCGTCTTCTCGGGTGCCGCCTGGTACCGGCGCGATTATCGCCGGATCGGCCTTGTCGAATGGCTGCCCCGGCTCTCCCGCGCCCTCGCCAAGGGCCTCTGGGATACCCACTTGACGGTCACGGTGATGGCCGAGAGCACCTTCGGGAAGGGGGTCTACCCGCGCAACGGCTACCGCAACGCCGAATGGGCGGTGCAGGCAATCAACGGCCGGATGGGCACCCTGCGCTATGCATTCCTGTGGTCCAAGTCCGCCGAGATGATCGAGGACCTGGAGCAGTTCCTAGGCAACCTCGCCACCGCGCCCGGCACGGCGCTCAGAGCTGTTTGCGGAGAATAGCAGCCGCACGCCGTCCTTTCTGGTGCAGGGCAGCAAGAGGCGCCGATAGCGGCGCCGCACGCGTCCCAGCGACGGCCAGTAGATACTGGCGTCGATGTCGGACAGCACCGGCTCGTCCGCCTGCAATGCCGCGCGCTGGATCTGGGCAACCCAGCGCCAGTACGGCGCGTCCGGCTGCTGCTCAATCGGGCGGCCGACAGCGGATTTGAACCAGTCCCTGTCCGGCACATGCAGGCCATCGCCAATGGTGTCGAACACCAGACCCTCAGCACCGCTCTGGCGCACGACCAGGAAGCGCTTCAGAAGCCGTCGCGATGCGTACTCGCGGAACGCCGCCGCGTCGTAGCGGCCGCCGTTGCTCGACCACAGCTCGACCAGCCCGCGCAGGGGCGAGCCGATGGCGAGCTGATCGACCGGACACGGGCTTTCGATGACATTGCGGGTCAGCTCGCGATCCCGCATCAGCCTGACGAGACGGGAGATCGCCGCCTCGGCCGAGGTGAACACCTCCGCTGGCCGCGGCGTGCCAAGGTAGTCGATCAGCACGCGTGCCGGCTGGCAATCCGAAAGCCAATAATAGGCAGCCGCCAGCGCCACATCTGACACCAGATCGAGCTGGAGTCGAACCGCAGCACTGCGGCCAACGCTGCGCCCGGCGACAAACCCGAGATTGCGCACGAGGCCTGTTTGCAAATCCTCGTCGTAACGAAAGCAGTGAAGGCCGCGCCGCAACTCCGGGGAATACCCGGGCCAGGCGTTACCGCGATCGTCGAACACCAACCACTCTCGCCTCCGCGAGTGCATCATGCGATTTTGTCCCTGCCACGCTCCTCTTCAGCCACCCAACAGCCTCCCAACCGATAAGTTCCTCTACGTCGCAAGCGAGCACAAGAGGCTTGCAAGGGTTTGCAGCAGCATACGGGTGCTGCCGTCGGGCTGCTGCTATGCGTTTGTGAGCTTTGACAGATGGGCCGATGGGGCGCGGCGGTGGGCCTGTTCGTAGCATTCCTGAATAAATGCAAGTCCGACGCCGGTCCCCTTTTCGCCCGGCCTGAGCTGAGCAGCGTATCCACAGAAAAATCATGGCGAAATATGCGAAGGGGGCCTCGGAGGCCCCCTTGCCGTCTGCATCCAAGTGCTTGATCAGCTGGGCGGATCAAGCACTTGGCCTCATCCGCCCTCCGGGCTGCGCTAGCCGCGCCGGCGCCACCCGTTCATGAACGGACCGAAGATGTCCGAGTAGTCGTCGGTCCAGGCGCGCAGCCCGCCGTCGTCCATCTCGCTGACGCCCTCCATCGTCCGGTAGGGCTGCAGCGCCGCCGCGCTCTTGGCGAAGATCACGTTGGAGGAGATCGACTGCCCGTAGCCGCCGCTGGCGTTGTGGTCCGTCACCTGGATGGCCGCGGTGCCCTGCGGCATCTCCTTCAGGATCGCGCCCAGCACCGAGTTCAGGTCGAGGTAGCGGTTGGAGGTGTGCAGCAGCACCACGCCATCCGGCTTCAGCTTGCTGAGGAACAGCTGCACCGCCTCCTTCGTCAGCATGTGCACGGGAATAGCGTCGGACGAGAACGCGTCGATGATGAACAGATCGAACGAGCTGTCCTTCTCCTTGGCCATCGTCAGCCGCGCATCGCCGATGGCGATGTCGATATCGGGCTGGCACTTGGAGATGAAGGAGAAGTTCTTCGGGTCCTTGGCGATCTTGATGACCGCGGGATCGATCTCGAAGAACTTCCAGCTCTCGCCCTCGCGCTTGTGGCACGAGCTGGAGCCGGTGCCGAGGCCGACGATGCCGTAATGGCCCTTCTCGCCCCTGGCCGCCAAAATCGCGCGCCGCTTCTCGATCGACCGCGCGATTGGGCTGCCGGGATAGTAGTAGGTGGTGGGCACCGTATCGTCCACCGGCTTGCCGTCCTCGTCGAACCGGCGTTGCGAGCCGTGCAGGGTGGTGCCATGCATCAGCACGTGGAAGGTGCCTGTCTGGTCGCCATCCTGCTGTACGCGGTAGACGCCGAAGAAGCTGCGCGCCGTGAGCAGCGAGTCCGCCTTCCGCACGTTGGAGGGCAGCGTCACGATGGCGAGGCACATCAGCAGCGCCGCCAGCAGCTGGCGCGGCGGAAAATGCACGTTGACGATCAGCATGACCGCCAGGGCGATGATGACCAGCGGCGCGGGGCCAAGCCGGGCGAAGGAGGCCGGCAGGGCGAGATCCCCGGCAATGGCCGGCAGCCACTGGATGATGAGAATGCCGATGGCCGCCAGGAACCACAGCATCACCAGCTCGTCCTTGCGCTTCTCCTTGTCGCTCGACAGGGAGAGGGCGCCGGGCCGGCATGCCATGGAGAGCGCCAGAAGCAGCGGATACTCGTAGATCTCATTGAAGATCTTGGGCGCCACCAGGGCCGTGAACATGCCGCCCAGCGCGCCGCCGAACGACATCCACAGATAGAACTCGGTGAGGTACTGCGGTGCCGGCCGGGCTTCGTACAACGTGCGGTGTGCGAGCATGGCGGTGGTGAACAGGGCCGCCGCGCCGGTCGCGCTCGTTACCACCCAGCCGTGGTTGCCGGCATGCGCCAGCGAGAACAGCACGATGGCGAGCGTGATGAGGTGGATGAACAGCAGCGCCTCGCGCGAGATCAGCGGGCGGTCCCGGAACACAAGCACGAACGTGAGCAGATAGAGCGCCAGCGGCCCCACCCACAGGAGCGGCGCCGAGGCCACGTCGGTGGTGGTCTGCACCGTGTAGGCCGTGACCAGCGCTGACGGAACGAACGCCAGCGCAATCCAGAGCAGACGCTTGCCCAGGGTGGGCGCTCCTTCCGCCGATGCTGTGGCGGCCACGGCAGGGGTCGCCGGCGCTTTGCGCGTCTCGGCGGTGCCATTGTCCTGCGCACCGCGCATCAGGAAGAACGAGGCAGCGATGGCCAGCACCAGCAGGACGTAGGCGTAGGCCCACAGGCTGCTGAGCTCGCTCAGGCCGAACGTCGGCTCCAGCAGGACCGGATAGCCGAGCAGGGCAATCAGGCTGCCGAGGTTGCTGGCGGCATACATGAAGTAGGGATCGCGTGCGTCGGGATGGCCGCTCCGCGCGAACCACGCCTGCAGCAGCGGCGCATTGGCCGACACCGCCATGAACGGCAGGCCGATGACAACCGTGAACATCGAGAGCTGCCAGAGATAGGGATCACCCGGCGGCGGCTCGCCAAACCAGCCCATCAATTTGCCGATCGGCAGGAAGGCAAACGCCACCGCGCAGACGGCGAGATGAATGAGGCCGGTCAGATGCGGCGGCGCCTTGTTGATGAGAAGGTGGGCGTAGAGATAGCCGGCGAGCAGGGCGGCCTGGAAGAAGAACACCGAGACCGACCACACCGACGGCGAGCCGCCGAGCACCGGCAGCGCCATCTTGGCGAACATCGGCTGGATGGCGAACAGCAGGAGCGCGGAGAGGAAGGTGGTGGCGGTGAACGTCCACATCATCGCCGGCGCGTTCTTGGCCAACTCGACCAGAAACGGCGGCATCCCCCCGCCGGCCGTCTTGCCGATGCTATTGTCGGTCATTCCCTCAAACCTTCCCTTGGGTGCGACGGGGTGCCGGTTTCAGAGCCCTGTGGCTTACATGCTCGGACGCCGAATTTGCGGCGGACAGTCAGTGCGGCGCTATATCTCCAGGCCAAGCTTGGGCCCCGCGACCTTCTTGGCCGTCCATTGCTCGTTCGGACTTTGTCGGGTTTTTCAGGCCCCAGCAGCGCGCAAAGCCCTACGATCTCTTAAGGCCCTGCGCAGGATCGTCAGCAGGCCGGAAGCCCACCAATCTTATCCAACGGGCTGGCTTCTAAGGGCAAAGCTGCGACGTCGTCAAGCTGAGCGCACGCGCTGAGGGGGGCCGCTCGGGGCCTTTCAGGTCCACAAGGGCGCACAGCTCCCAACCCATCAAGAGGCGCCGGACCCGTTGAAGCCAATCCGGCCAACTCAATCAGCGGTCGCTGCCTGCGTTGATGACAGCCCTGGGTGGATCAGGGATCGCCCCTGTGGCGATCGGATCGGCGGCCACCTGCCCGGCATCGGACCCGGTGTTGGCGTGCGACGCGACGGGTTTGATCAGCCAGGCCATGCCCTCGAACCAGTGCTCGCGCGGCAGCAATCTCTGGTTGAGATCGACCCACAGTGAGCGCGAGGCGACGGCATCTATGAAGGCTTTCGACGGCGGGATGGCCAGGAAGATGAGGACCACGGCAATGGCCATGGCAGCAGAATGGCCGAGGTGGCGATAGTCGAACAGCTTCAGCGCGGTGCCAAACGACGACTTGATGCGTATATCCATCACATCGACCGAGTAGATCTCGTCGAGGACGAGATGCGTGAGATAGCCCGCGCCCATGAAGACGGCGCTGAGCCACGCCACGCTCTCGTGCCGGCCGAGCAGGTTATAGAACACGCATGCCGTCACCAGCGAGCAGAACACCAGCGCCAGCAGCGAATGCCAGACGCCGCGATGATAGCTGAAGCGGAAGAACGCCTCCTTGGCTCCGTAGCGCACGAAGAACAGGGTGCCGAGCCATAGGATCAGCATCTCGGCAATCGAGTACTTGTTCCGGTCGAGACCGAACAGGACAGCGAACGAGAAGAAGATGGCGAGGCCCGAGAACATGGCCTTGGCCGGGCGCGATTCCTCGAGGTCGATGTCGGGCAGCACGGAGCCCAGCACGCCGGCCAATGTGACCGCCACCACGTTCTCCGGCGCCACCATGTTGGCTGCCACGGTGACGGTCGCCATCGCGCCGCTTACCACCGTGCCGACCGCGATGTGCGTTGGGAAGTTGGCCATGCGATGCGATCCAATCTCCACGCGGGATGAGCGCCTCGGCGGGGCGCAGGGAGCCTGGCGGGCAAGCCGGGCCAGAGAAAGGCTACACCTGCGCCGATTCGCCGACGCGCGGGTAGAGCCATGATGTGGAAAAGCCGATAGAGGAAGCCGCGCTGACTTCCGGTCCAGGGTTGAGTTCCCTCACGCGCCGGGGCACCAGCCAAGGCGTTGACTTGGATTGGGACAGTGGCGCGCTGGTGCTGACAGGGAGCTGGCGAGCATGACAGGACGCCCGCAGGGTAACGAGCGCAGGATTGCGCAGGTCGCCGTGGGGTCGATCGCGGTCGCCGTCGCCGTCATGGCGCTCAAGCTCATCGCCTACTGGCAGACGGGCAGCGTTGCACTCTATTCCGACGCGCTGGAAAGCATCGTCAATCTGGTGACGGCGGCAGTTGCGCTTTATGCCATCCACGTCGCTCACCAGCCGGCGGACCGGCGCCACCAGTTCGGCCACCACAAGGCCGAGTACTTCTCGGCGGTTATTGAAGGTGTCCTGATCGTCGTGGCTGCGCTCCTTAT
>DASURA010000188.1:0-3164 GCA_036280295.1 Hyphomicrobiaceae bacterium | reverse complement strand
CCTTTGCGGCGAAACCTCAGCCGTTCTCGTCAACCCTTCTGGCGCGCCTTGGCGAAGTCGGGCGGGCGCTTCTCCAGGAACGCAGTGAAGGCCTCGCGCGCCTCCGGCGAGGTCATCAGCGTGCGATAGGCATCCGCCTCGGCGTCGATCATGGCCCCGATGTCGGGGAAGCCCTGGCGCAGCAGGCGACGCGAGGTCATGAGCGCCTGGCGCGGCTTGGCGGCGAGACGCCGGGCCGCCATGAGGGCGGCGGCCTCGAGCTGGTCGGCCGGCACGAGGGCGTTGACGAGTCCGGCTTGCAGCGCGCGCTCGGCGCTGAGCGGCTCGCCCAGGCAGAGGAGCTCGAAGGCGCGCGGATAGCCGAGCCGCGCCGGCGCCGTAATGCTGGAGCCGGCCTCCTGGACCAGCCCCAGGTCGAGGAACGGCGCGCGCAGGCTGGCGGCGGGCGCGGCGTAGATTAGGTCGCAATGCAGCAGCATGGTGGCGCCGACACCGATGGCGAGACCGTCCACGGCGGCGATCATCGGCTTCGTCACCTTGGGCAGGCAGCGGATGAAGTCGAGCGAGGGTGTCGGAATGCCGGCACCGTCATCGCCGCTGTCGCTTTTGCTGGTGGCCTCGGCCCGGCGCAGGAAATCGTTGATGTCGTTGCCCGCCGAGAACACGCCGCCTGAGCCGATGAAGACGTGGACGGCAATGGCGTCATCGGTCTCGGCCCTGGTGAGGGCCTCATGCATGGCCGTATACATCGCGCCGGTGAACGCATTCTTCTTGTCCGCGCGCAGGAAGCGGATGACCTGCACGCCATCCTGGGCCGAAATCTCGATCTCCTGGGTCACAGCCGCTCCTCCCCTTCGTGCACGGGGTCGGGTCAGACCCCTCGCGCAGACAACCGCAGTTTCATTCGGACGAGCGGCAATGGCGCTGACACCGTCACCACCATGCGCATCGTCAGCGATTCTCGTCGCGCGCTGGAGGCAAGGGGTGTGATCCCGCCCGCGAGGCACGATGAAAAAGCACACTAGCCAGCCACAGTAGGACGCCGAGCGCCATCAGGATACCGGCGATTTTGTACTGCACAGGGTCGCGGCCGGCCCATGGGCCGGCCAGGAAGCCGCAGGTGAGTGCGCCGAGCACGGGCAGCGCCGTCGGGGTGCGAAAATGCTGATGCCGGACCGGATCGCGGCGCAGCACCAGGACGGCGATGTTGACCACGACGAAAACGCACAGGAGCAGCAGCGCCGTGGTGCCGCCCAGCGCGGGCACTTCGCCGACGAAGGTGATGAGGGCGAACGCCAGGAGCGTGGTGAAGGCGATGGCGACAGTGGGCGTCCGCCGGCGCGGATGCACCCTGCCCAGCGGCGCCGGCAGCACGCCCTCGCGGCCCATCCCGTAGAGCAGGCGGCTCGCCATCAGCATGTTGATGAGGGCCGTGTTGGCCACCGCGAACATGGTGATGAAGGCGAAGACGCCCACCGGGAACCACGGCGCGCCGGCCTCGACCACCTTCAGCAACGGCGCCTCGCCCTCGCCGAGCTGGGCCGGCGGCACCAGGGTGATGGCGGAGATGGAAACCAGCACATAGATCAGCCCGGTGATGAGCAGCCCCGCGAGCAGCACCTTGGGAAACATCCGCGAGGGGTCCTCGCACTCCTCGGCCATGTTGACCGAGTCCTCGAAGCCGACCATGGCGAAGAAGGCGAGCGTGGTGCCGGCGATCACCGGCCAGATCCAGCCGCCTTCCCCGGCGGCCTTCAAGTCCATCACACGCGAGACATCGCCCTTGCCGGCGGCGATGGCGGAGAGGCCGATGGCAATGATGATGATGAGGCCCGTCAGCTCGATGCAGGTGAGGACGACATTCATCTTCACGCTCTCGCTGACGCCGCGCAGATTGATGGCGCAGATCAGCCCCATGAAGACGAGGCCCATGAGCGTGATGCCGAGCCCGCTCGCCGCGTTGAGACCGAAGGCGTGCATGGCGTTGGCCGAGAACGCCCGCGCCGCCGTCGACGCCGAGGTGAGGCCGGAGCACATCACCGCGAAGGCGACGAGGAACGTCATGAAATGCAGACCGAACGCCTTGTGAGTGTAGAGCGCGGCTCCCGCGGCCCGGGGATACTTGGTGACCAGCTCCAGGTAGCTGAAGGCCGTGATCAGCGCCACGGCGAAGGCCACGACGAACGGCAGCCACACGGCACCGCCCACCTGTTTCGCCACCTGGCCGGTGAGGGCGTAGATGCCGGTGCCGAGCACGTCGCCGATGATGAAGAGGAGCAGGAGCCACGGTCCCATCACCCGCTTCAGCGCGGGCTGGGCCGTCGGCTCGGCCGCAGAGAGGTAAACGGGACTGTCGGCCATGCCGTCTCCTTTGCGCACGCGCACGTTTGCGGACCGGTAGTACCCGATGCGTCGAGTTACGTCTTGATTGTTAGGGTAGGGGCGCGCTGGCGCCGACGGAATCCGATTGGGCGGCGCTGGTAAAATCTATTTGCGCGGGATCAGCCGAAGGGCGGTCAGCCCTTCTGCGCCGCGATGATCGGTGCCATCCGCCGGGCCATCTCGGCACCGAGCGCCTGCAGGCCGGTGGCAGGCCGCACCATCACCTCGAAGACGACGATGCGGCCGTCAGCATCGAAGGTGATCATGTCGATGCCCTTCAGCTCCTTGTCGCCGACCTTGGCGCTGAACTCCAGCACCACATCATGGTCGCCGCCGATGAAGGTCCGGTGGTAGCGGAAGTCGCCGAACGCCTGCACGGCATTCTGCAGGAATGCCGCCACCAGCTCGGCGCTGCGATAGGGCGCATGCGCGACGGGCGAGCGGAACACCGCGTCCGGCGCGCACAGCGAGGCTACCTGGCTGAGATCGCCCGCGGCCACCATCCGGTGCCACCTGTCGAGTGTCTCCTGGGCTTTCGGGGCGAGGGCCATGGGCGTGCCTGCATTGTTGCGCCGACTGCGGCGTAGCCGAAGGGTGGGCAAGCGCGAAGCGCGTAACCCACAATCGGCAACGGGTTAGGGCGTTATGCCGACAGTGCCTCCGGTGGCAGCATCAGCGTGGCATCGGCGCCGCCGACGATCGTCTCCTTGAGGCCGGGCGCTGCCGTGGCCAGGGTCTCGGCGAAGAAGCGGGCCAGCGCGATTGGCTGCGCCGAGCCTCCC
>DASURA010000187.1:0-11801 GCA_036280295.1 Hyphomicrobiaceae bacterium | reverse complement strand
GCCGAACTCGTGCCCGCGCTGGCCGAGCAGCTCGCCGATGCCGTCGGTGAGCTCGGTCGGGAACGGCCCGGCGCCGACGCGCGTGGTGTAGGCCTTGGCGATGCCAAGCACGTAGCTCAATGCCCCCGGGCCGACGCCGGAACCGATGGCAGCCTGGCCGGCCACCGTGTTGGAGGAGGTGACGAACGGGTAGGTGCCGTGGTCGACGTCGAGCAGCGCGCCCTGCGCGCCCTCGAACAGTATGCGCTTTCCCGCCCGCCGCTCGTGGTCGAGCAGGTCCCAGGTCACATCCATGTAGGGTAGAATCTTCGGCGCGATGGCGGTCAGCTCCGCCATCAGGGTGTTCTTGTCGATCTCGGGCTGGCCGAGGCCGCGCCGCAGGGCGTTATGGTGCACCAGGATGCGGTCTACCTTTGGGCCCAGGGTGCCGAGGTTCTTCAGGTCCTGCAGCCGGATCGCCCGCCGGCCCACCTTGTCCTCATAGGCCGGGCCGATGCCCCGCCCGGTGGTGCCGATCTTGCCCTCGCCGGCGGCGGCCTCGCGCAGGACATCGAGCTCGCGATGCAGCGGCAGGATGAGCGTGGCGTTCTCGGCGATGCGCAGGCTCTCCGGGCTCACCGGCACGCCCTGGCTCACCAGCTTCTCGATCTCGGCCGCCAGCGCCCACGGATCGACGACCACGCCGTTGCCGATCACCGAGAGCTTGCCGGAGCGCACTACGCCGGACGGCAGCAGCGACAGCTTGTAGGTCTGATTGCCGATCACCAGCGTGTGGCCGGCATTATGCCCGCCCTGGAAGCGCACGACGATGTCGGCGCGCTCGGAGAGCCAATCGACGATCTTGCCCTTGCCCTCGTCGCCCCACTGGGCGCCCACGACGACGACGTTTGCCATGACTTTTCAAGCCGCATCGAGAGCGTTGTTCGGGGCGAGCCGTGGGAGACACCCCAAGGCGGCCGAGCAACGGTTTTTGCACACCGACACGCACGGAAGCACCCGTGCCCCGCGCCACGTTATTAACTCATTGTCCACCCATGAGATTAGCGTCGTCCTACCGGCAGGAACAGCGCCCGATTGGCCCACGGCCCGTCCTGTGGCAATTTGTGCGCATCCGCGCCCCCATCGCCGTCACACCATGGGGATCGGTATTGACGCGTTTTGAGGATTTGCCCCATTCGGATGTGCGCTACGCGCAAGAGGGAGACTAGGAATGACTGGGATCAAATGGCGCGCCGTCAGCTCGATTCTGCTTTCGGTGGCCCTGGCCGTTGAGTTCTGGCTGCTGCCAACCTTGGAGCCGATGGCGCTCTGGTCGTCGCCACACAGCACAATGGTCGTGTACGGCGCCCTCTTCGCCATCTTCTGGCTTTATCTCGTGGTGCAGGGCTATCCGCTTTCGCACGGCAATATCGGCAGCGTCAGCGCGCATAATCTCGACAATATGATCTCAGCCTTGCCGGCCTTGATCGCGATCGTCGGCGTTTTTGTCAGCATCGTCGGCTTCCACCCGCTGTCCGGCTTCAACCTGGTCACCGCCGTGATGACTCTCCTGGTTGCGGTCTACGACCTGTGGATCCTGGGCGGCGCTGCGGCGAAGATCAACCGGCTGACGGATGAGTACAAGACCATAAGCTGATTCCGGGCCCAATATGGGCGGGCGACAGCGCCCTCCACCCGGCTTGCGGGAAGAGGCTGGGGGTAAGGGGCCAGACGAATGAGAGGGGCGGCCCAGGCGGGCTGCCCTGTGCGGCTGCTGCCCGGTCGCCCTCTGGAACCCGTTCGTCAGCGCAACCCTGCTCCTCTTCCGGTTGTGTCTTTTTCTCCGCGCGCCGCGGCTGCTACACTCCCGGCAACGACATTTGGGAGAACGCGCCGCATGCAGCAGACATTCCACGCCACCCCGCGCGCAGAGTGCAGCCCGGAGGAATGGGAGGCGCGCCTTGATCTCGCCGCCGCGCATCGCATCGCCGTCATGCACGGGCTCAACGAGGGCATCTTCAATCACTTGACCCGGGTCGTGCCCGGCCACCCCGACCGCTACTACCAGATCCCGTTCGGCATGCACTGGTCGGAGGTGAAGGCGTCGTCGTTCATGGAGGTCGGCATCGACGACGGCCAGGTGAAGCGCGGCGCCGGCGACGTGGAGCGCTCGTGCTACTGCATCCACGCGCCTATTCATAAGGCGCTGCCGCAGGCGGTGGCGGTGTTCCACACGCACATGCCGTTCGCCAGCGCGCTGACGCGGCTTGAGGACCCGCGCATCAAGGAGATCGGCCAGACCGAGGCCGGCATGGCCGGCAAGATCGCCTACGACGATAATTATACCGGCCCGGCGTTCGAGCCCGAGGAGGGCGAGCGGCTGGCCGGCGTGATCGGCGACAAGACCGTCCTGTTCATGGCCAACCACGGCGTTACCACCGTCGGCCATTCGGTGGCCGCCGCCTACGACCGCCTCTACTACGTCGAGCGCGCCGCCCAGGTCCAGATCTACGCCATGTGGACCGGCCAACCCTTGAAGACGCTCCCGGCTCCCGTGGTCGAGAAGACCATGCACAACATCGGCGGCGCCCAGTACTACGCCGGCCTCAACCCGGCCGAGCGCCACTTCGCGGCGCTGCGGCGCATCCTCGACCGTCAGGAGCGGGATTACGCGGAATAGTTCGGCTCGAGCGCCCTCGCGGGCTCCCCGTCCTCGACGATCTCGGGCCATCCGCACGCGCCGCCATTGCCACGGGGGCCCGGGGCGAGAGGATCCGGCGCGTGGCGGGGGTGCCACAAGTGCCTGCTATTGCAGCAAAGATATCCTTCATTCGATAGCACACATTGGTCGACTCGTGGCATTTGTCAGCATCATGACGCGGTGAGACGCCTTTGCTCCTGCGTGCTTTCACAGCGCGCGCCTCACAACGCCAAGAAATGCGGCGGCGCTGCCGTGCTGCGTTGAACACAAACAGGAATGATCACACATGAAGCGACTGATCTTGGGCGTCGCGGCTGCCCTGTGCTTGGCTTCCGGCCAAGCCGCCGCTGATGGTCTGCCCTCCAGGGGCCACATGAGTTCCCATGAGCCGGCCGCCGGTCCGAACTGGAACGGCTTCTCCGTCGGCCTGGGCGTCGGCGCCACCTCGGCCGTCACCGACGTCTCCGCGTACAACGGATACGTCGGACTCGACGGCGTTGGCGGCGAGGGTGTCATCGGCACCATCAGCCTCGGCTATGACCGCGTGCTCCGCCCCGGCTGGGTGGCTGGCTTGTTCACGGACTACACCATCGGCGGCGCCGAAACCGACGCCAATTTCGGCGACATCGGCGCTTCCTTCGACCAGAACTATTCCTGGGCCATCGGCGCTCGCCTGGGCTTCCTGACCAACCCGTCGACCCTGGTCTACGGCACGGCCGGCTATACCCAGTCGGAGTTCGAGGTCTCGTTCCTGGGCGGCTCTGCCGACCAGACCTTTGGCGGCTACTTCGTGGGCGCCGGCATCGAGACCTATCTGCGCCCGAACTGGACGGCGAAGCTGGAGTACCGCTTCTCGCAGTACGACGGCGAGGACTTCAACACCGGGGGCTTCCTCGACGTCGAGCCGTCGACGCACGCCGTGCGCGCCGTGCTGAGCTACAAGTTCGGCGGGCCCCGCGATTGATCGCTGCCGCCGCTTGTGCGGCGGCAGTCATGAGATTGTCGCGTAGAAAAACCTAGCCGATATATGACCTGGGCCGCTCTCGCGAGCGGCCCATTTTCGTTTCCGGCGCGCAGTTCCTCCTCGCCGCTGGTGGGAGAGGGGATCCGAGCCGCGGCTCAGTTGAGCTTGAAGTTGAGGCCGACGCGGACCACGTCCACATCAGTGTCGGAGTAGCCCAGGTACTCCAGCCGCACCGTCGTGGTCCGGGTGAGCTTGCTCTCGACGCCGAGACCGTAGACGAAGTCGGTCTCGGTGCCGTCCCATTCGGTATCCACCAGGCCCACGCCGGCCGTGCCGTAGAGCAGCAGGCTGGGCGTCAGCAGATAGCCGAGGCGGCCGCGCGCGGTCGCCATCCAGTCAAGCGAATCGGCACCCGAGAGCGAGACGTCGCCCTCGATGCCATACACGATATTGCCGGCCTGCCAGTTGCGCCCGATCTGGATGCCGGCAGCCAGGCCGTCGTCCCACCAGGCATCGACGCTGCCGGCGTGGATACCGCCATAGACGCCCTGCCAAGTCCGCCAGGGAATGTTGGGCCATTCCGCCCCCTTGCTGGGCCCGTCAGCGGCCGCCAACGAGGCCCCCGCCGCCATCCCCGTCGCCACCGTCAACGCCAGCAATCCGCTGCGCCAAAATCTCATGTTCGAGAGCTCCCCTCGTGTGAGCGTTGCATTGCCCCACACCGTCCCGCAACCGGAGCAGCTACGCGCGGATTTGTGGCGAACACGGGAGGGTTTTGTGGCGGACGTGGCGAGGAAGATGGCATGATTTGTCGGACGTCGTTCATCTCAGAGAGAAGAATGGAAAAAGATAAGTAATTCAATATGATACCAAAACGGCATCATCGCGCATCCGAGCATTCGTGTTGCGTAACGGCTGCATAATGGCGAGGAACGTCGTCGCATGAAATTTGAGACGCGCAATTTGGCACGAAAATCGCGTCTCCCACTTGATGCGGGTCGTGAGGTGTCAACCGACCATCGGCTGGCGCCGATCCATCCGGATCGAAACGGGTGTCAGGCACGGCCCCCGGCTTCAGCCAAACGCGCGCTCCAGCGCTTGCGTTCCGCTTGCCCCTGGCAACGCCGGCCTTGGCCGGTGCAGGCAGCTGCCGGGATGACAAAGATTGGCTGAGGCTCGCTTCAGCCGCTCATCGGGTCCGTGGCCGGGCCCGGTCCCTTGCTCAAATCGCCGAGCGCACCGCCAGATGCACGCCGAGCAGGAGCAGACCGACAAGGAACACCTGGCGGAATGCGGCGGGAGACAGGCGTTGGCGGATCGCCTGGCCGAGCCACATGCCGGCGCAGGCCAGCACCAGACCCATCAGGGAATCGCCTGCCAGCGACAGCCGCAGGCCGCCTTCGATCACCAGGTTTACCGCCAGCGCCGACGTCGAGACCGTGAAGAACAGCCCGAGGGCCTGCACCAACTCCTGCTTCTCCAGGCCGATTGCCTGCAGATAGGGGACGGAGGGGATCGCGAACACGCCGGTCGCCGCCGCGATCACGCCGGTCGCGGCGCCGAGCAGAGGTGAAAGGACCCGCTCCCACCGTCCAGGCGCCGGCAGCCGCACGGCGGCAAGCCCGCTGGCCGCATAAAGCACCAGCGCCACGCCCAATACGACGGTGCCCAGGCGTGCAGTCGTGCCCGTCATGAGGCCGACACTGGCCCACGTGGCCAGACAGACCCCCAGCATCATCGACCAGAGCCGACGAACCAGCGGCACCAGCCCGGGTCCGGCAAGCATCTGCCAGACGTTGGTCAGGATCGTCGGCACAGCCAGCAGCGCCGCCGCCTGGACCGGCGGCATCACCACCGCCAGCAGGCCCATGGCGATCGTCGGCAGCCCCATCCCGATCACGCCTTTGACAAGCCCGGCGAGGACGAAGACGGCGGCGACGAAGACAAGGGTGCCTGGATCGGTCATGGCCCGACCCTCATGCAGCCGGCCCCGGCTGGCAATGCGGAGGTCTCGAAGCTAGGCTGCGTAGAATCCGAAGGCAGCACCAAGACAGGACCGGGACGGGACCGGGGCAGGCAGCCATGCGTTTCGACCTCACCGATCTGAAGCTCTTCCTGCATGTCGCCGAGGCGCGCAGCATCACCCACGGGGCGGAGCGGGCGAACCTGGCGCTCGCCTCGGCCAGCGCCCGCATCCGCGGCATGGAGGAGACGCTGGGGGCGCCGCTGCTCCTGCGCGACCGGCGCGGCGTCTCGCTGGCGCCTGCCGGGCAATGCCTCGTCGAGCACGCGCGGCTGATTCTGCTTGAGGTGGAGCGCATGCGCGGCGATCTTGGCGCGTTCGCCCGTGGGCTGTCGAGCAGCGTCCGCCTGCTCTCCAACACGGCGGCGCTGAGCGAGCACCTGCCGCAGCTGCTGGCGAGCTTCCTCGCCGCCAATCCGACGATCAGCCTCGATATCGAGGAACGGGAGAGCGCCGACATCGCTGCCGCATTGGTCTCCGGCACCGCCGATGTCGGGATCGCCTCCGCCGCCCTGCTGCCCGACACCATCGAGCGGTTCCCGTTCCGCGAGGACGCCTTCGTTGTCGTGCTCCCCCGCACCGACAGCCTCGCGCGCAAGCGGTCGCTTACCCTGGCCGACGTCGTGGACCGGGCCTTCGTCGGCCTGTCTCCCGGCAGCCCCGTCCAGCGCCATATCGCCGGCCATGCCGCCCGGCTCGGCAAGACCGTGAAGATCCGCGCGCGGGTGACGGGCTTCGACGACGTCTGCCGCATGGTTGCGGCGGGCGCCGGTATCGGCATCGTGCCGCACACGGCCGCCGCCCGCTGCCGCGCCAGCATGGGTATCGCCGTCGTGCCGCTGAGCGACCCCTGGGCATCGCGCCGGCTCGCCATCTGCGTCCGGCGCCTGGACAGCCTGCCATCCGGCGCACAACGCCTGGTGGCGCATCTGCAGCAGGCTGGGGCCCCGCCATCCGCATGATCTGTCGGACTCACGACACGGATCGCAAACCTCGCTTCAACCTCAGGGCATACTGTGATGGATTTCAAGATCACAGCACCAGCGTATGACGTGCGCGCACAATGCGGCACCTCCTCGACAAGGTTGGTGGAAATGCGATTGCTCCTGTCGGCTGTCATACAGGCCGCGTCAATACCTTCCTAAGGTAAGCCTAACGTCAAAATGAGGGGACAGGCCGGTTTTCGCCACTGCCGGGGCGCATTGCCGGTGCTAGCATTTTCGACGTGCTTGAGGCGTCCGAGCGAGCCGGAGATGCATCATGGGCAAATGGAGAGGCGGCCTCCTTATACTGACGGGCGTCGCCGTGGGCGCCTACGCCCTTGCCTGGGAACCACGGCCGGCAGCGCTCGAGACAGTCGCCGGGGAGATCGCCAGCGGGAGCGGCGGTGACAATCCTCCATCAGCGGCTGAGCAGGCGCGTCGATCAACGTCAGGGGTGGCACCGGCAGCATCAGCGACCGGCAATGCCCCAGCACCGCAGGCAACGGCCGCACCGGCGACCGCACCGCCCGCGTTCGCAGAGCCCCTGCTGCCGCCGGCGCCGATGCCGACACACAAGCCGCGGACTGGCTCGCCAACCGTGCGCATCGACGAGACGCCGCCGCGCGTTCCCGTCGGCGAGGCCGGGAATGCCGCCGTGGCGCCGGTCGACGGCCCGGCGTTGATCCGCGAGATTCAGCGTCAGCTGAAACGCATCGGCTGCTACCAGGGCGACGCGAGCGGTGTTTGGACCTCCTCCGTGCGCCAGTCGATGCGCGTCCTCACGGAGCGTGCCAACGCCAGCCTGCCGATTGATCGGCCCGATCCGGTGCTCCTGGCGATGGTGCAAAATCAGGCGCCCGGAGCCTGCAGCGCTGCTTGCCCGGCGGGCCAGGACCGCGTTGCCGGCGGTCGCTGTGTGCCCGCAGCGCTGGTGGCCGCGGAGCAACCAAAGGGCACGCGGGCGCACACCGCCACATCCTCAGACAGCCGCCGGCCAGAGTCCCCGACCGCCGCCTACCGCCCGATGGAAGGCCAGATGTCGCTTTCCGGACCGCCGGCAACCGCCGCGCCTGCACCGGCTGCCGGGCAGGCACGTCCCCCCCGGCAGCGCGCCAGAGCGCCAGCCCATCGCTTCCGCTCGGTCTATACTCAGCGTCGAGAACGCCGGGCCGCGCGCAAGCAGCCTTCCTCCGGCTTCCCGGACTGGGCCATTCCGCTGTTCACGCCCTGATTCCGCCCGCGCCGCGGACACCTCGCTTGCCCCGATTGACAGGTCATTCGGCGGGTCTTCAGGTGAGACTGCGCGCGGCGTCCAGGGCTGCTTACGATCCGTCCACCAGCTTGGCGATATATTTATTATCGGATAATAATCATAATTATGCGGTATTACTATCATTGCAGCCAACAGATGCCGGCACATGAAATTGATCCCACAGCTATCATCTAATATATTTCAAACGTATTTTCTTGTTGCGATGACGCAACTAAATCAAACTATTCTCCGATAGTTTTCCGCTCGGATTAGCGGCGGCGAATTCAATTTAGTAGTTCTTGGAAATCATTAAACGAGTCGTTTTCAGGACTGTCAGGTTGTGCGCTGCGCCGAATTTATTGGTACACGAGCCCGTGCAGGAGCGGGCTGCGATGTAGGCGCCCGCCCGCAGCGCGTTCGCGTCGGCCAAGCAAGCACCGGCCGCCCAAGTGCTCGCGTCCCGAGTCCCAAGCTTCAGTAGCAAGTCGCGTCACCGCCATCGCGCCCGGTTCACGGCGTCGCACGCCTTTGCGCGCCGCGATCCGGGAACAGGGCACCGTAGGGGGCGAGCGTGTCTTTTTACCCCCAGGCAGCACGGCAACTTCAAGTGGAGAGAACTCAACATGACTGGGGGACTGAAGAGAACTGTATGCCAGGGCGCAGTTGCCGCCTTGGCGGGACTATTGCTGCACACTGGCACCGCCCAGTCGGCCGACCTTGGCGGCAACTGCTGCGCCGACCTGGAGGAGCGCGTGGCCGAGCTTGAGGCCACGACTGTGCGCAAGGGCAACCGCCGCGTATCGCTGACGCTGAGTGGCCAGGTCAACCGCTCACTGCTCTATTGGAACGACGGCTTCCAGCAGGACCTTTACGCCGTCGACAACGCCATCTCCAACTCGCGCTTCCGCATGACCGGACGGGCAACGATCAGCGCCGATGTCACCGCCGGCTTCCACATGGAGTTCGATATGTCGTTCGGCGCCCGGTCGCATCAGGTGAGCCAGATCGACGATGACGGCTTCAGCGGCTCAGGCGGCATCCTTGGCGGCGCGGCGCTCGGCGACGGCATCGGCGGGGCCGGTGATTCCGTGATAAGCTTCAACCAAGCCTACTGGTACCTGGAGAGCAAGCAGTACGGCCGCATGAACCTCGGGCGCCTCACGGGCAGCACCGCCGGCATCGGCATCATCGACCTCAGCAATACCGGCGTCGTTGCCAACGCCCAGCCCTTCCTCTGGGGCGGCGGCATGATCATGCGCAATGGCCTGGGCCAACTCGCCATCCCCGGCGTGGCGCCGGGCGGCACGGCCAGTGGGCCGACGCTCACCTGGTCCCAGCTCTGCGGCGGCCCGACCAGCGGCAATCCGCCAGCCAGCACCGGCGTGTTCGGCGGTGCCGGCCCCTACGCCACCGATTGCGGCCTGCATGCCCTCGATCGCCGCGATGGCATCATGTACACCAGCCCCACCTGGTGGGGCTTCACCTTCGGCGGCACCTATGGCGAGGACGACTTCTGGGACGTCTCGGCCCGCTACGCCGGGGAGTGGTATGGCTTCCGGCTGGCGGCCGGCATCGGCTACCGCTGGTTCGGCGACCGCGAGCCAGATATCCCGGTCCCCTTCCTCGCCTTCGACCAGCTGGAGGACACTGACCGGCGCGAGACCATCGCCTCGGCCAGCGTGATGCATCTTGCCACCGGCCTGTTTGCCAGCGCCAGCTGGCTGCAGTACGAGTACCGGGGCACCGCCGCGAATGAGCTTTTCGGCCTCGACCCGTCGCGCAACCGGCCCGACACCGAACTGTTCTGGGGCGACATCGGCATCCAGAAAAACTGGACCGGCTGGGGCAACACTACCTTCTACGGCGAGGTCGGCAAGGTGTTCGACGGCATCACCGGCCTCACCGCGACGCCCAGCGGCGCCGGCACGCTCGCCAACACCTCCGGCTTGCTCGCATTGGGAGCGCAGGGCGTCGTCACCGACAGCGACATGACCTGGGCCGGTGGCGGCATGGTGCAGACCATCGACGCGGCAGCCATGGACCTCTATCTCGGCTTCCGCATGTATTGGGCCGGGGCCGACATGGGCGATCTCGGGCCGTTCGATGCGACGCAGATCCCCGGCGGCCTGGAGAACATCTGGTACATCCAGGGTGGAGCGCGCATCCAATTCTAGCTCCACGCCGACATCCCGGAACACGTCAGGCCCGCACTCCGGGCGGGCCTGACGCCTGTCTTGCGATGCGCGGATCAGAACCGGATGCGGGCGCCGCCCATCACAATGTCCATGTCCTCGGCATCCACATCGCCGCCGTTGACGATATGAGTGCCACCGCTGTAGTTGCGGTAGGACAGGAACAGCTCCATGGCCGCGGCGTCGATGTGCTGCACGACGCCGAGCCCCCAGACATCCGTGTTCGCGTTGTAGGTGAAGCGCGGGAAGCCATCGCCCGCGACATCGACCGTCTTGTCGGTGTCGACGTTGGCGTACTCAGCGTAGAAGGCAGTGTTGCCCAGGCCGGTCCAGTTCTTGGTGATACCGCCTTGCAGGTAGTACAGCGTGCCGTCGTGCTGATTGTCGTGCCCGTTGTCGTCCTGGTGGACGTACGCGCCGGTCAGGTACAGGCCGGTGCCAACGTGCAGGAGGCTGGCAGAGGCCTTGGTGATCCCCGTGCCGTCACCAGCATCGTCGTTGTCGTCGAAGGCTTCACCGAGGCCACCGATGTTCTGGCCGTAGCCAACGGCAGCCGCCAGACGGAAGCCACCGAACTCGCCGGCGTACCGCAGGGCCGCATCCCACAGGTCGTTCTCGCCCCAGGCCGCCGACACCGAGAAGCCACCGACGGTCGGCGAGCTGTAGCTGATGGCATTGGCGCGGCTCAGGGTCGAGCCGTTCATCGTGTTGCCACCCAGCAGGTTGGTCCAGGTCGAAGCCGTGCCCTGGGCATCGAAGCTGCGGTTCCAATAGCCGAGGTTGACGTTGGCGATCACGCTGGTGCCGCCCAGGTTCACGCCCGACACGCCGGCGGTGGCGGTATTGATGCGGCCCACCGTGACGCGGCCCAGCGACTTGTGGTCGAGGTACCAGTTGGCCAGCGTCATGACCATCGTGGTGTCACCCTTCCCCGCATCCCCCGGGCCGGCGCCGTCGTCGTCATCCGCTGTGACCTGATGGCTGCGGGCACCCCTGTCGAGGCCAATGGTGATGTTGAAGCCGGCCGTCAGGCTCGGATTGACCTTCGCACTGCCCGCGAACGTGAACAGCGTGCCACCCGCCGTCGGCGGATCGACGATGTACACGTCGCTCCGGTCGCCATCGTCCCACGCCATCAGGGCGGTGGTCACCTGGCCCGAGATGGTCAGCGACACGCGACGGTTGCCTTTGCGGGCGGTGGTGGCCTCAAGCTCCGCCACGCGCTCCTCGAGATCGGCACAGCATGCGCCGCCGCGAGAGGGGATGCCGTCCGCATGAGCCACTGCCGCGCCGCCCATGAGCATGGCAATGACTGAACAAAATGCGAACGTTCCAGATGATCTGCCGATGCCCGTAGCCATAAGGGCGCCTCCGTTATCGTTAGGTTGGCAGCTTACTGGCGCCTACGCCGCACGAGAGATGCGCGATCACAAATAGCTGATAGTGGATATCCGGCTACTGCGATTCGTCTTCGTGCTGCCAGCGGCTACAAGGGGCTCGCCCCACCACCGCCCGCGCCGTGTGACATGTCGGTGACATGGCATGAGGGGCACACTTGATGGCTGTTTTGCCATTTGCCACCGAAAGCTAGGTGGAAGCTGCCTTGTCATGCTGTATACGAATGGGCATGTAGGTGCTGTCTGGTAGAGAGTCGCTTGCAGCAGCCTGCGAGGCGTGGCGATGAGACCGAAAAGATACATAGCAGTA
>DASURA010000186.1:0-5311 GCA_036280295.1 Hyphomicrobiaceae bacterium | reverse complement strand
AGCGGCTCGGCTTCGCCCTTCTTGCCTTCCACCTGGAGCTTCAAGGTCGCCCCCTCACCCAGGCGGGCCGCGATCTTGCGCGCGAGCTCGGCCGCCACCCTGGCCTCCGCCTCGGACGGCAGGATCGGAGCTTTGAGCGATGATGGCATCTGGCCCATGAGACCTCCTATTCCGTCTGCCTGCACAATGTAGCACTCAATCGAAGAAATCGCAAGTTTCGCAGAAATCGAAACGTCGCTGGTTGGTTCCCTCCGCCCGTCTGGGCGCTCTCTCCTGCGCTACGCGACGGCAGCCGCCATCCCGCCGCCTATCCTGCCACAAGGAACTCGATCGGCGTATGGCATCGCCCAAATCGAGCCCCCGCAACCACTTTTGTTATAATTCGCTGTCCATCCAGATCTGAGCGCTCTCGTCCCGGAACGCAGCTTTGCGCGCTGGCGCCAGCGGATCAAAGTTGGCCGACACCGGCCAGCTCAATATTCAGCCCGCGCTTGCAGAGAGCGTCCGGCACCCACCTCCCCTCGATGCGGGCGAGCCGTGCCCTTCCCGATAATCGGGAAGCGCACCCCCATGATCGGACCTGCCGCGCGCACCCTGGCGAGCGCCGTGGCCGGTTTGCTCAGGTGGTCCTCGCTCGTGAAATCAAAACCGGAACATTGGGGCCTTTTCCTCCCCGGCTGCCAGGCAGTCCGACATCCGCGCTCCATGGGCGCAACGACTCTATCCTTGCGTGACGGCCCGGTAGAAACCCTCCTGAAGTGGGCCGTGATATTGGCTCTTCTTATCGTCTGGGGCAGCGTCAATCACCATTTGCCCCAGTTTGATAAGGCTTTCTGGAGTGATTAGAGCCTGCCATTTTCCCTTTAGATGTTCGACATCAGGGATAAGCTGGTAGCATTGAACCAAGCGAGTTATGAATTGGTGACGAATGATCTCGGGCTCAAGCTGATCAAACAGGATATGTAGATTAATACGGCTCCAATCAGGTTTTGTTTTCTTTCCATTCGCACCCTTGGTGATGACTCCTCCAAACTTGTCTAGTCGAAGCTCGACAACCGGAAGAAGGAGGTCAATGTTGGCGAGGCGCCCGTTCTTCTTAGCTTTGAGGACTCGCTCATATCCGTCAATAAAGATGTAGTCATTGATGCCGAGGACTTTGAACTCGGACGGGAGGGCCTCTAACAGGTCGCTGAAAAAGCGGCGCGGGTAGGAAGATATGCTCTACCCGGTGGTCTCTGCCAGTGTCGTGGCTGACACTCCCCCGCTCAGGCGGCCAGCAGTCTGGGCAGGCGGGCGAGGTTGTAGGCGGCCATGTTCAATGCGAACTGGGCGCCGACGCGGGCGAGACCGCGCAGCATGGTCTTGCGCAGCTGGCCCACGGTCTTGCCCCAGCCGAAGGGCTCCTCGATCTGCTTGCGCTTGCGCTGGCTCACGGCGTAGCCCGCATGGCGCGTGGTGCGCCCGTCGATGGCCGAGCCCTTGGCCTTTGCGGCCACGTGTGGCGTGACGCACATGCGGCGCAGCTCGGCGACAAAGTCGGCGCTGTCGTAGCCCTTGTCGGCGCCGAGCGTGAGGCGGCGCTCCGAGCCCGGCGAATGCCGCTCGATCATGGCAAGGGCAGCCGCGCGCTCGGCACGCCCGTCCGCCTGCGTCAGCTCGGCCTCGACGATCAGGCCCGAGCGGTTCTCCATCAGCGCGTGCCCCATGAAGCAGAGCTGCGCCGGCTTGCCCTTGCCTTTGCGATAAAGCCGAGCCTGCGGATCGGTGACGGATTGATGGGTCTCGTTGGAGCGCTTGCTGCCACGGAAGTCGACCTCGGCATTGCGATCCTTCCTTGTCTCGGTCGTCGTGGTCATCGGCGTCGTCTCGGTGGTTGTGCTCGGCTCGCTCTCGCGGCTCGTGGGTTTGGCAGGGCTCTTCTCTTCCGCTCCGCCCCCGCCGCCTGGTCCATCCGGCGGCGGCACTTTCGGTTGCAGGCTCTTCATCGACGCCCAGGCTCGATCAGCGTGCCATCCACCGAGAAGTGTTCGTCCGACAGCAAGGGCGCCACCTCCTTGTGCGCCAGGACCTCAGCCAGCAGCTTGCAGGCAATCTCGGTGTTGAGCAGCCGGTCGCGGTTCTTCGTGAACACGGTCGGCACCCACACGGGATCATCGATGCCGAGCCCCACGAACCAGCGGAACAGCAGATTGTACTGCATCTGGTCCATCAGCTGCCGCTCGGAGCGGACCGAGAACAGGATTTGAACCAGCGCCGCCCGCAGCAGCCGCTCCGGCGGGATCGAGGGCCGGCCATCGGCTGCGTAGAGCCGGGCAAACTCGCCATCGAGCGCCCTCAGCGCGTCATTGACGATCACTGCCACCTTGCGCAGCGGGTGCCGCGCCGGAATGCGCTCCTCCAGGCTCACATACGAGAACAGAGACCCGTTCTGCTCGTCCACCCCGCGCATCGCAGACCCTCCCCAGCTCGATTGGCAAGGAGAATCATGCTTCGCTGGAGCCTGTCGAGCGGGGTTTTTCAGCGGCCTGCTAGTGGCCAGAGTAGGGCAACCTGTTCGCCTTGGCAGATAGGAAGAAGCCGAAGTGCTTGGGAACCTCGGCGTAGGGGCAGGCGCGGATGTCGCCGCTGGCAAGCTCCTCGGCCTCCACCATGGCGCCGTCGGTGGCGAGCACGAACTTGACCTTGCCCTTGGTGGTCTTGGGGCTGGCCTTGAGGGCCTTGATGGCCTCGGAGGTCTTGCCGGGCTCGGCGACGGCGAGGTGGATGTTGCTGCGGAGCAGGACGGCGCCGGGCACATCCGACGTGGCGGACGCACCGGCGCGGAGCTTCCTGATGGTAGTGTCCTTGAACCCGAAGGCGGCGAGGAACTGGTAGGGGAACTCGGCCTTGTCAAAGGGCTCGGCCATCAATGCGGAGACGGCTTCCTCGATCTCAACGGCATTCATTTGGCAGGCGCCCGCTCGCATTGGTGGCTGGATGATTCGGTGGATTGTGCGGGCTGGGACACCGCAGAACAACAGCTATGCCACAATCTTGGGCAGGCGGCATACAAGGTCGCGGCGGGGGGCGTCAGATTCTGGCGGCCAGTTTCCCGGCGCTGGTCACGGGCCGGTGAGGCGTGGGAGTTGTGGGCGCACTACCTGCCGAAGAAATCTGGGGTGCCGTCATCCGGCAAGGCATTGAAATCGCCGAGGATGGCCTCCAGGGCGTTGGTGTCGAGGGGCGCGCCGAGGACCTGGTCGTTGTACTCAAGGACGCGCAGCACGCGGGCGTCGCGGCGGTGCGGCCCGACAAAGGCCATTTGGACCTTCATGGTGTCGATGATGCGGGGGTCGATCTCCCGCAGCTGCACAAGCCTCCAGAACTGCTTGTCGTAGATGCGGTGGGGAATCCCAAGTTGGGAATGCGCGCGAGGACAACAAGATAGCTGGGGGAATGGCGCCATTTCTGGAAAATAAAGGGTTGGGCCTGAACCAATGGAGAATGGTTCAGGCCCAACCCTTTTGAGGGGGATGCGACGGTTGGCTGAAGGTGTCAAGGCCCACTAGCGGTTGTAGTGTGGAGCGGCCTCGGAATCCTGTGGATAAGACCATCGGCGCAATGGCGGCGGGCGGCTGGCGATTCGTAACGCAGATATCTCGCCGGTTGCGAAGCGGCCCGGACGACCGGCATGGTGCCGGGGCACCGTTGCCGCCGCCTAGATGTGCTCTTCAAACGGCCGAAGGGCCTGGGCCGTCAGCGGCAGGTCGTGCTGGGCGAGGCTGGAAAGGTACTCGGCCGCCGACATGGGCGGTTTGGCCAGGCGGGCGCGGATGCGGGTGGCGGCGGCGATCATGGGCATTGGGTCGGCCGAACAGAGCGTTGAGAGGAAGCTAGTGGCCTGCACCGGCTAATTTGACTCATGTGCAGCCGCCGCGAACACTGATTCTTACCCTGTCGGGCTCACAACCGACAGGGTTGATTGAAATGGCAGCCAAGAAATTCATCGTCGAACTCGATGCAGCTGAGCGCGAGCGGCTGAACACTCTGATCTCCAAGGGCAAGGCGCCGGCGAAGACGATCCTGAAGGCGCGCATCCTGTTGAAGGCGGATCAGGCCGAGGGTGGGCCTGGTTGGCTGGATGCGCAGATCGTCGAGGCGCTGGACGCAAACCTGACGATGGTATCGCGCGTGCGCGAGAAGCTGGTGACCGAGGGGCTCGATGCGGTGCTGACGCGCAAGAAGCGCGAAACGCCGCCCGTCCCGGCGATTTTCGACGGCGAGGCCCAAGCCAAGCTGACCGCGCTGGCCTGCTCCGAGCCGCCGCCCGGTCACGCGCGCTGGACCATCCGTCTGCTGGCAGAGCACGTCGTCGAGCGCAAGATCGTGCCGGCGGCGCACTTCAACACGGTCGGCCGCGCGCTCAAAAAAACGATCTCAAACCGCACCTGACCGACTACTGGGTGATCCCGCCGAAAGCCAACGCCGCCTTCGTCGCCGCGATGGAGGACGTGCTCGACGTCTATACGCGACCGCACGACCCGGCCCGACCGCTGGTCTGTCTCGATGAAACCAGCAAGCAGCTCATCGCCGAGACGCGCACGCCTGAGCCAATGCAGCCGGGACAGCCCGCGCGCCACGACTACGAGTACAAGCGCAACGGGACGGCCAATCTCTTCATGCTGTTCGCGCCGCTCGAAGGCTGGCGTCATGTCGAGGTCACGGAGCGACGCACGGCCGTCGACTATGCGAAGATCCTGCGCGATCTGAGCGACATCCACTTCCCGAAGGCCAAGAAGATCGTGCTGGTGCAGGACAACCTGAATACGCACGCGCCGGCGTCACTGTACGAAGCGTTCGAGCCGGCCGAGGCCCGCCGGATCATCGTGCGGTTCGAGTGGCACTACACGCCCAAGCACGGCAGCTGGCTCAATCTGGCCGAGTCCGAGTTGGCCGTTCTCTCCGGCCAGTGCCTCGCCCGCCGCATTCAAGACGCCGCCACCCTCACGACCGAGGTCGATGCATGGCGCTTGCGCCGCAATACCCACAACGCCAAGGCCAACTGGCACTTCACGAGCACCGACGCGCGTGTGAAGCTAAAGAGCCTGTATCCCTCGCTTTAGGAGATTCAGGCCACTAGCCCATTCTATTCGCCATAGTTACTCGCCGTGCAGGCGGTAGCGGCGGGCGTGCGGGATCGGCCGGGTGGACGGCGGGTTGGTAACGAGACGCTGTAGCACGCGTTGGAGGGATGGTTCGGGCTCGTGCGGCATCGGCCGCGTCGGTCAGGAGCCTTCCGCGGTGAGGCGCCCGGTGACGAGCGCCAGTGCAT
>DASURA010000185.1:0-19804 GCA_036280295.1 Hyphomicrobiaceae bacterium | reverse complement strand
GCGGAGAGCCCGCCGGCAAAGCCGACGCGGCCAAGCAGGCGCTCCGCCTCGACCCTTGCCGGGGCCACGTCGAGGCGGCGCCGGCCATACATGGCGGCGACGGCGACATTGTCGCGCGCATCGAGGGCGTCGGGGATGCGAGCGAGCTGGAAGGTGCCGGCGATGCCGGCGCGGCACACCGCCTCCGGCGTGAAGCCGGTGATCGGCCGGCCGCCGAGGCGCACCTGTCCGCCCATCGGCGCGATGCGGCCGGAGACGAGGCCCAACAGCGTGCTTTTGCCGGAACCGTTGGGGCCCACCAGCCCCAGCACCTCCCCGCGCTCGACCGCGAAGCTGACACCATCGACGGCGGCCAGGCCGCCGAAGTGGCGCGTAAGGTCGTAGACCTCGAGCAGGGGGCCGGCGGCGCGCATCATGACAGGGCCTTGCGCTGCGGCGTCTCGGCTGGCGCCTTCTCCAGCTCTCCTCGGCGCAGGTCGTTGATCTGCGGCGGTTGCGATGGTGGCGGCGGCAAGGCCGCGGCATTGAGGCCGACGGCCCGCAGGCGCCGCGCCATCGCCTCCAGCACATCCGCGAGTGTAGCTGCCGTAACGGCAGCCCGGCCCGACTGCAGGAGCCCGCCGACGCCGCCTGCATGCAGCCTGACGCGCAGCGCCTGCACCAAGCCGACGATGCCGTTGGGAAGGAAGAACACCACGCCGAGCAGGATCAGGCCCAGGAGGACGCTGAAGTGGCTGGAGTAGAAGATCGAGAGGTAGTCCTTCACCAGCAACAAGGGCACCACGCCCAGCATCGGCCCCCACACCGAGGTGGCCCCGCCGAGCAACGCCGCGATTACCGTCAGGAACGAGACTTCGGGGTTGAACACGCTGTGCGCTGTCACGTAGGAGGTGCGCGGAGCAAGAATGGCGCCAGCCAGCGCCATCACCACCGCGCTCACCACGAACGTGCCGACCTTCAAGCCCACGGTGTTGATGCCGATCTGGCGCGCCACCGTCTCGTCGGCTCCCAGGGTGCGCAGCGCATGCCCCATGCGGCTGCGGTCGCGCCAGAGCCAGAGCACGACCACCGCAACGCACAGCGCCAGCAGCTGATAGTAGATGGCGGCATCGGATATCGAAAGGTACACGTACCAGCCGGAGCTCTTGGCGATGTTGAACTCCCACCAGGTGACGGCAGCGCTCACCAGCGACGCCAGCCCGAAGGTGAAGATCACGAAGTACATGCCGGAGAGGCGCAGGGTGGCGAGACCGACGACAGCAGATAGCACGACCGCGAATACCACTGCGGCCAGCAGCGCCGCCGGGTAGGTATAGGCGGTGGCGAGCACCGCCACGCAATACGCGCCGAGCCCGAAGAAGGCGGAGGCCGCGAGCGAAACGTAGCGGGTGGGGCCGGAAAAGAACGCCCAGGCGGTGGCCAGCGCCACGTAGGTGAGGATGTTGATCGACAGCAGCAGCCAGTAGACATCAGCAACCAGCGGCAGAAGCAGCAGCGCCCCCAGGCCGATGACCGCCATCGCCTCCTTGGAGTGGCGATAGCCGCGACGACGAACGCCCGCGCTGGACCACCACGGGCCGGCGCCGAACAGGCCCTGCGGCCGCCACAGCAGCACGGCAGCGAACACCGCGAACACGATCACGGTGCCGAGGGCGGACTGCCCGAGCTGATCGGCCAGCGTCTGAGTGAAACCGAGGAGGAGGGCAGCGACCAGGCCGCCTGCGACGTTGCCGATCCCCCCCATGACGATGACGATCAGGGCGTTCAGCGTGTAGGCCGCGCCCATGGTGGGGTTCACGCCGCGGAACGAGGACAGGAGGATGCCTGCGACGGCTGCCAATGCCGCGCCGGTCGCGAATGCCACCGCACTGTATTGACGCACGTCGATCCCGACCAGCGGGGCGGTGTGCGGGCTGGAGGCGATGGCGCGCATGGCACGGCCGGGCGTGGAGTACCGCAAGTAGGCAAACGTGCCGGCCGAGAGCACGACAGCGGCGATCACGACGATCAGCCGGTTGTATTGGATCGCGGTGCCGAGAATGGTGAGCTTCTCGCCGACGAGATAGCCGTAGTCGCGATCGTTGCCGGTCCAGGCGACAAGGGCGATGCCCTGCAGCAGGAACAGGAGGCCGAAGGTGGAGAGGATGGAATCAACCTCGCGCTTGCCGGCGTCGGCGGTACGGCCAAGCAACGGGTGCAGAATGAACCGGAACAGGAGCCAGCCCAGGCCGAAGGCGACGGGCACGCCCAACACCGCCACTGCCAGGGGCGGCAGGCCGAGCTGCGTGAAGCCGAAGAAGGCGGCGTAGCCGCCGAGCATCAGCAGCTCGCCGTAGGCGAGGTTCAGGACCCGCGCCACCCCGTACTGCAGATTGAGGCCGATGGCGATGAGGGCGTAGATGCCGCCCACCACCAAGGTGCCAATGACGAGGTCGATGAGATCGAGCAGCATGCGCCTACCTGCAGACGGGGTAGCTGGCCACGGGCTGCGCCGACCCTCGGCAAACCAAACGCTTGTCATGCCGGGGCTTATCCCCGGCATCCAGCCGACAGCTTGCTCCGGTGCTCGTGTTGCACTGGATCCCGGCAACAAGCGCCGGGATGACAAAGTCGGTGCCTGACCTTCTATTCAGATCTCTCGCTAGGAGCACAGGATCACTTGATCACCGGCGGCTTGGCGCCGGACCGGCTGGCCGGAGCGGTGGCGTAGTACTCGCCGCCCTGCCACTGGCCGATCAGCCAGGCCTGCTCGTCGTGATTTTTGGGGAGCTTCAGCTCACCGGCAATCGTCTTGAAGGTGCCGGACTTCAGCTCGGCCATGATCTTGGCGCGATCGATCTCGCCGACGTTCTCGATCGCCTGCTGCAGCGCCTGGAGGCCGGCATAGGTGGCGGCGCTGGCCCAGCGGTCAGGCTCGGCACCCTTGTTGGCCGGCAGTGCCTTGTGGCGCTTGAACCAGTCCTGCATGCCTGGGCCATTCGGGTCCCAGCCGCCAAGGCTGAAGACGCCCTCGATCTTATCGCTGAACTTGGCTTTGTAGGTCGGGAACGCCCCGCCGACACCCACGAACCGGATCTTCGGCTTGAAGTCGTTGGCCAACGACTGCTCCGTGATCATGAAGGTGTCGGGCGGATAGCTGAGCGCGATCAGCGTATCAGGGCCGGCCGCCTTGGCAGCCTTGATCTGCGTCGACAGGTCGGAGGCCTTTGCGTCGTAGACCGCCTCATAAGCGATCTTGAACCCGGCCTTGGCCAGCGCCGGCTTCATAGAGGCCACGTACTCCTGCCCGAACGGCGCTTGCACGATGAACAGCGCCACCTTGTCGTTGATCTTCCCGTCCTTCTTGGCCGCCGACATCATGTCGACCAGCGCCCGGCTCTGATCGCCGTTCGGGGCCAGGAAGAAGAACATGGTCGGGAACCGCTTGACCATGTCCTCCATCTTGTCGCTGCCGGCGGTGCCCATGATCTGCGGGTACCCGTACTTAGCGTAGATCGGCGCAACGGCGAAGTTGAATCCGGTGCTCCATGGCGTGAGCACGAGATCCACCTTGTCGACGGCCATCAGCTTCTCGGTGAGGCGCATGAGGTCGTCGGTCTTGGAGTTGTCGTCGAGCTCGACGACCTCGATCGGCACCTTCTTGTTATACTTCTTGAGGAACAGGCCGCCGGCCTTGTTCACATCGTCGACCCAGAGCCGGTAGTTCGGCAGCGTTGTCAGACCGGCACCGGGGCCCATCGGGCCCGAGAGCGAGATGGCGTAGCCGATTTTGACGGACTTGGGCGCCTCTTGTGCCGACGACGCACCGGCTGCGAATGCCGCCAGGCCGAGAAACGCCGCGGCGCGCAAGAAGGCGGTGTAAGGCTTTGGTTTCATCTGTCCTCCCCCAATCGATTCCTGCCAGCCAGGATTCGTTGCTTTTTTCCACCAACGTATGTGGGCACGCATCTGTCGGTCAAGGAGAACGCGAGCGGCGCCGGCACCGCGCCGTGTGCAGCGCAAGCTTCAATGGGCAAAATCCCGTCTGCGCATCTTTTCAGCCGCAGCGTGGCTGGTGGCTGTAATTGGCGTCGAGCTGCAAGCGCGAAGATCGCCCGCTGCCGCCCGGTCCACCTGTCGTCTCACTCCATCCAGGGTAACCGACCATCGAATGGGCTCCCCGCACCACTTGACAGCGCGGTGGATAGAGCCAAGATGTCGTGTTGACGCTTGTCGCTGCCGGTTCTCAGGCACGCAGCCATGGACGTGACTGGCCATACGGCAGCACCCGATGGGTTGTGAGGTACAGGTGTCACAGGGTCAACAGCGAGTGAGGAGCATGACGCCACCTGACAGTCAGTCCGCCCTCGCCAAGGCGCGAGGGCACGGTTCAGCGTTCCAAGCTGGCTAAGCTCGAGCAGGCCGGCCAGAACCCGAGCCGACAGACAATCCGGAAACTGCAGCAGGGGCTCATTACCCCGGCAAATGAGCCCGGCCCCTTCTCGGGCGGGGCATGAATCTGAGAGACGGACAGCCCCGTTTGCGCCAAGGCGCAACGGGGCTTTTCTTGTGGAAAGCTCTTTCTCCCCGCGCAATGCTCACATTGCCTTGCGCTCCAACGGCGCGGGGTTAGGGGCTGCCACAAGTAGAAAGCTTACCACTTGAACCGCCTTTCACCCCGCAAGCAGCAAGAGGGGGACGGACTCACGTATTGTCCGTCGTGGCGATGAACTCCGGGTCATCCTGGGTCCGGCGCTCGAAGGTCAGGAAATCGTAGTAGCCGCAGCGCCCTGTACCGGGGTAGCTGCGACAAGTGGATGGCCGCGCAGCGTAGACCGTGCAGCGACGCTTCTCGGTATCGAAGAACTGGCAGATGCGGCCGTAATATATGTCCTTCTTCCGGCGCATCGTGTATTTGTGGCCCCAGCGCTCGGACGTGTACTTTGTCCGGGCCTCCTCGAAGCTCAGATTGAAGTGCTTCGCCAGCCGCTCCACATCCCGCTTGTTGAGCGCGATCAGCGGATAGGAGCAGCAGTAACCGGGACACTTGCTACAGTTATACATTCTGCGGACACTTTAGCCGAAGGGTCAGCCCCTCGCGACAGCATTGCGGTCGTTCCTGGAGGCGCGTGGGAGGAGCCCCCCGCCCGACACCGCCATCTTGCAGCTTGGCACACTACACCTGCGAACGTTAAGGGTGCGCTCATCGTTAACAATCCCGGATGCGCGTAACAAAATGGACGCACCCCTTCGCGCCAGGGGAAGGCGGATCGGCGAAGCCCAATCCGGGGCGCTATTGCGGCACGATCTCCAGGCCGTCGGCGACATCCGGGCGGCGCGCCGCCTCGTACTTGGCGAGGATCGCCCGCGCCTTCTCCACCACGGCGTCGGCGATCGCCGCCTGGCCCTGTGCGGTAGGGTGGAATGCGCCCGAGTAGACGCTTGCAAGCAGCGGCTGCACCCACGCCAGGTTCTCAGTCTTCAGCGCCTTCTGCAGTAACGACTCCGAGACGTGGAAGTTGCCGGTGAGAAAGGCATCGTTGGGCGTCCGGAACCAGCGGCGGCGCGGCGCGTAGGCGCGCCACTGCGATGGGTTGTAGGGGGTCCATTCGCCGTCCACGAGGCGCGGCAGCCGCATCTCGTCGTCCTGCGTCAGCGGCTCCTCCGTATAGCCCATGCAGATGCCGCGGCCACGGAACTGGGCGCGGTGCGCAGCCACGAAGGTCCAGCCGTGCTGACGCGCGGCGTCCTCCATGGTGCCTTCCAGCCGCTCCGCCGTCAGGTTGCCCTCGCGCGCCTTGGCCTCGCTGAGGAAGAAATCCGAGAGCACGTTCATGCCCTGGTTGCCGCTAGGGCACGTCGTGCTGCCGTCATCAAGCAGCGCCATCGGCGGATAGCCGGTCAGGATCACGCGGTCGGCTTCAGACCAGGGAATGTGCAAAAGATAATGCAAAGCGCGATTCACCGCCTTGTAGCGGTCGTCGAGCAGATCGAGCACCTTGCCGGCCTCTGTGAAGCTGTAGACTTGGCCGAACCAGCCGCCGAGCTTGCGTAGCATGGAGCCGTCGGCGAGCACGGCGTTGGCAACCAGCCTGGCGAAGCCGATGTCGTTGCCGCCGATCGAAAGCAGCAGCAGATCGATCTTGCGCGCGACGTCGGCGTCGCATTTCCTGAGCACCAGGCCACCTTTGAGCTCCGGCAGCCTGCCATTCATGTGATAGGCTTCGGGTAGCTCCTGCTCGCGCGAATGCCCCCCGCACTGCGCATCGGCCACAGCCGAGATCTGCGACAGCTCCGGCGGATTGGGTACCCACTCGTTGCCCTTGTAGCGCAGGAACAGGCCGGAGATGGTCTCCGCCCCCGAGCACGCCACGCCCACGAACGTGACGGCACGGTGCGGCTCCTCGACGGCCAGCTGCAGCGCCACCCGCAACTGGTGGGAATAGAGCGAGCGGTGGCAGGCCTGGTCCTCCCAGCGCGCGTTCTCCTCGATGAACGCGCGGTCGCCGATAGACCGCCACGGCCCCATGCGTGCCGGATAGCCAGTGAGAGCACCCTTCCCGCCGCCGGAGCCATAGTCGATGCTGCGGGTAGGCGACAGCCGCACCGGAACGTCGGGGTTGCCCTCTCCGGCGGCAAAGCTGTCCCCCATGCCCACCACCAGCACGTCGCTGACGCGAGCCGCCACCTCCGCGACCTGGCGACCGCCGATCTCGACCTTGATCCAGGCGCCGTTGGGATAGGGGATCTCAAGCTCCACCGGAGTGTCGCATGGCAGCGTCGCCGAGGCGCCGCGCCCGCCGCGGCCGCGCGGCGCTGTCAGCCAGGTGCAATCAACCGTCGGCGCGTCCTCCAGCCCGCGCAGGCTGACACGCACCTTATGGCTCTTTGGATACAGATAATCCGGCCGCTGCCGGCACGCATACCTGTTGTGCTTCGGATCCCAGCAGGTCTTGTCGTACATGGTGGCGCTCCATCCGCCGTCGGGATGGCGCTCGGCGAGCAGGGTCTCGGCCGACAGTACAGGATGCGCCCGCTGCTCGGGCGTCAGGCTCTCCCAGGTGGCGCGGTGCACCTCGGTATCGGCGGCGTCGAGGAAGAAGCGGAACGGGTTGACGACCTCCCAGACGATCTCCGGTCCGGCGGCACTTGCCACACCGCTCGCGCTGACGGCCAGAAGCACCGCCACGCAGGCCCGCAACCACACCTTGGTTCCCATCGCCTCCCCCTTTGCGCTCGGCCAGCGGTTCCTCACAGGCGACCGAGAAGATGCGCGGTGGTAATTCTCCACACGCGAGCGAACGGCAGAACTTGCGCCTCCGCACGCAAGGCCCCGCCGCCCTGGCGCTCCAGCACTCGCACATAGGGCTCGACCAAGGCCAAAGGAAGGAAAGCAAGGCGCGTCGCCCTGGGCAGTCGCCGGACCAGCCGCCGCGCCTCGGCGAGATTGCCGCGGATTTGGGCAAAACGGGCCTGCAAGAGCACCGCCGCCTTGTCGCTGGCAGCCGTGCCGGCCAGCAGCTCGTGCTCACTGAGGCCGGCCGCCGCCAACTCACTTGCCAGTACCGGGATGCGCCCCAGCGATAAGCTGCGTGGCAGGCTCTGGAGAAGGCGCACGCCGCCATAGGCCCGCCCCGCGGCGGCGCTCGCCGCTCCTACGTCGTCGCCGTCCGTCTCGGCGCCCATAACGCCGGCCGACAGCGCGAACAGCCCGCCTTCGGCCTGCCGCAGAAAATCGTCGAGCGCGGCCTCGTTGAGGAAGGGGCGATCGCTCAGCAACGGCGCATGGACATCGATCAGATTGTCGAGTAGCGCTGCTGGCAGCTGAAAGTCCCGTATGGCCACGCGCATGGCGTCAGCCACGGCGTGGCCGGCACTTTCTCCCTCCCGCTCGCTCACGTCCGCCAGTGCCGCGCGCCACCATTCCAGGCGAAGCTGGCCCATGACGGGCTCGCGCACCACCCGCAGCGGGATGCGGGCAAGCTCGGCCGAAAAGGCAGCCAGCGCCAGCAGAGCATCGCGTTGCGGCGGCGGAGACAGCAGCGCCGCGAGATAGCGGTCAGGCTCGCCGGCGCGCGCACATTCGACGACGCCGCTGGCATCCTCAGCGGCACCAGGAGATCCGGTCTCGCCTGCGATGCCGGCGGCCACCGTGGTCAGTCCACTGCCATCAGTGCCGCCGCCACGGAGCGGCCTTCTCCAAGCAGCACGTTGTAGGTCCGGCAGGCGGCACCCGTATCCATCGGCTCCAGCGCCACGCCCGCCTCCGCAAACGCCCGCCGCACCGCCGGAGCCGGGAACACCTGGCGCGGCCCGGTGCCGAGGATCACCACGCGCACGGCATCCTTTTCGGCCAATGCGGCGGCGAGCGACGCAATGTCCAGAGGCTCCGCCGGCTCCCAGGCGTAGATGCCGCTCGGCAGGCAAAGGATCGAGCCGCGGTGGCTCATACCGGCAAAGCGGAAGCCGCCGTTGCCATAGGCATCGATGGGAGCGATGCCGGGGTAATGCGCTGAGGATGCCTTGATCATCTCAGAGTCCCGGCGCTACTGGCCTGCTTGTGTCAGGCCGCCGTCTCCTTCGCGGGCTCGCCCTTCACGTGGACGTCGGAGATGGTGCCCTTGACGACCCGCACGCGCGTGTTGTCGGCGATCTCGACCTCCAGCTCGCCGTCGTCCTTGACCTTGGTGACCTTGCCGATGATGCCGCCCGAGGTCACCACCGTGTCGCCGCGGCGAATGGCATCCAGCTTGGCGCGATGCTGCTTCATGCGCTGCTGCTGCGGCCGGATCATGAAGAAATAGAAGATCACGAAAACCATCAGCATGGGCACGAGCAGGTTGAACAGCTCGCCCATTCCGCCTGCCCCGGTTTGTGCAAAGGCCGGTGTTATGAACATCGAAATGATTTCCTTGGTGTCGGAGAGGCCGCGCGCCACTCCCGCAGGAGGCGCCTTTCGCGGCGGGACTATAGTGCCGCAGCCCCGGTTTGCAACCACAACCGCCGCCTTTCAGCGCAGCGGCGTGACGGCGGGTGCGGCCTCGTCTATAGAACGCCACCCGAACGTAAATTTAGCATGAGCGCGCGAGGAGCCGCCCCTTCCCATGACCGACGACAAGGCCGCCAACCGGGCCGTCCTGGCAACCCTTGAGCGCCTGGCCGCGGCGCTGGAGCGCATCGCTCCCGAGCCCGCACCCACCTTCGACTTTGCCGTTGCGGAAGCGTTCGTGTGGCAGAGCCAGCCGCCGGCATTCCTGGCTGTGCCGGAGGTGAACCGGCAGCCGCTCGGCCTGCTCAAGGGCATCGACCGCGCTTGCGAGCAGCTGCTCGACAACACCCGGCGCTTCGCCAAGGGCCTGCCGGCCAACAACGCCCTGCTGTGGGGTGCGCGCGGCATGGGTAAGTCGTCGCTGGTGAAGGCCGCCCATGCGGAGGTGCGCCGCGAGCTGGCCCGGACATCCGGCAAGCGCGGCCCGGATCTCAAGCTCGTAGAAATTCACCGCGAAGACATCGACACGCTGCCCTTGTGCCTGACGCACATCCGCAAGTCGGCCGATCGCTTCATCGTCTTCTGCGACGATCTCTCCTTCGACCACGACGACACCTCCTACAAGTCGCTGAAGGCGGTGCTGGAGGGCGGCATCGAGGGCCGGCCCGAGAACGTGGTGTTCTACGCCACCTCGAACCGGCGTCACCTGATGCCCCGCGACATGATGGACAACGAGCGCTCCACCGCCATCAACCCGTCGGAGGCGATCGAGGAGAAGGTGTCGCTGTCGGACCGCTTCGGCCTCTGGCTCGGCTTCCACAATGCCTCGCAGGACGAGTACCTGGAAATGATCAAGAGCTACGCCTCGCATCACCAGCTCAAGATCGGCCAAGAGGAGCTGACGCGCGAGGCGCTCGAATGGTCGATCACGCGCGGCTCCCGCTCCGGCCGTGTCGCCTGGCAGTTCATCCAGGACCTCGCCGGGCGGCACAATCACAAGTTGAAGCGGGAATAGGTTTCAGGATTCAGGGAGGTCGCTGTTGTCCTGAACCCTGATCCCTGAAACCCAAAACCTCACTTCGCCAGGTACGGCAGCGGATCCACCGGCACCGAGCCCTTGCGCAGCTCGAAACGAAGCTGCGGCTGGGTGACCGGGCCGGAGCGGCCGACCTTGCCGATCACCTGGCCGCGCTTCACCTCGTCGCCGACCTTCACCAGCATCTTGTCGGCATGCGCATAGGCGCTGACCCAGCCGTTGGCATGGCGGATGAGGATGAGATTGCCGTAGCCCTTCAGGCCGTCGCCGACGTAGTGCACGCGCCCGGCCTCTGCGGCATGGATATCGGTGCCCATCGGCAACGACAGATTGATACCCTCGCTCTTTGAGCCATCCGGCTGGCGCCCGAAACCGCTGATGATCTTGCCGCGGGCCGGCCAGCGGAACTTGCCGCCGGCCGCGGCTGGAATTTCGGCCGCCGCGACATCCACCTCTGTGGCGTGGGCGGTGGAGCGGCTCGGCGGCGCTGCGGCGCCGAGGCTGCCCGTCGGCGTTTCGCGAGCTCCGTCGTGATGCGCCGCAGGCTGCTGCGCCGGCTCGGGCGTGCTCTCCGGCCTCGTCGGCTGTGGCGGCGCGCTGGCGGCACGTGCGGGCGCCTGCACCACTCGCGGCGGTGCGGCAGCCGATAGCGCGGCGCTGCGTACCGGGATCGCGAGCACTGTGCCGGTCTTCACCCTCGTCGCATCCGCGGCGATGCCGTTCACGCGCTTCAGCTCGTCAAGGTTCACCCGGTAGTGACCGGCAATGCGTGCGAGCGTGTCACGCCGCTTCACCGTATAATGGCCCTGGAATGAAGACGTCGGCGGCCGGTCGTGTGACGAAACCGTCTGTTGCTGCGCGGCCGAGCCGCCCGGCCACGGGAATGGCTGCGCATCGGTCCACGGCGGAGGATCGTCACGCCATGCCTGTGGCAGCGGCGCGCGCGCTCCGCGGACCACCGGCTGCAGGTCGCGCCATGCCGGCGTGCTGTGATTCCCCCACGTCGACGGTGCCCGGTCGGGGGCCTTGGCGAGCCACGTGGAGCGTCCCTGCGGCGGCGGCTGAGGCGCCGATGCGGTCGGATAGTTGCGGCCGACTACGCGATAGTCCTGGGACGGAGGCTGACGAACGGGCGCCAGCGTGCTCTCCTGCAGGCCAGAGCTCACTCCTGCGCTGCGGCTTGTCGGCTGGGGGTTGTCGTAGCCTGGCACGGACGGTGTGGCGCCGCCCAGGAGGTCGAAGCGCGTCACATCAGCGCTGCAGCCGGCGCCGACCGTGATAAGGGTCGCTACGCCGAGCCCACACGCAAAACGACTGCGGATTCCGGGAGCAGATGCACGCCCAACACTCGACATCGGCACACCTCTTGGGGACGGGCCGATTAACCACCGGAAACGTTAAGATGCCGTTAATTCCAATCTTCGCGCCGCAAGTGGAAAACCTACTCCAGCGCCCGCTGAACACGCTCGCGCATTGCCTGGTAGGTGAGGTCGAGGCATAGCGGCGTCACCGAGATGTAGCCGGCATAGATGGCGGCCAGGTCGGTGCCCTCCGGTGCATTCGAGCGGCGGCGCTCGAACGCCAGCCAGTAATAGGGGTTGCCCCAGGTGTCGTGACGCTCCTCGATCTGCAGCATGCCGGGATCACGCCGGCCCTCCACCGTGACCAGGGTGCCCATCACGTCGTCAGGCTCGCGGTCCGGAAAGTTGACGTTCATGACCGCCGACGGCAGCCATTCCAGCGCCAGGAGCTTGCGGATCAGCTCCGGCGCGTGGGCGAGCGCCGTGTGCCACTTGATCGGGCCGCCGCCCGGGAAGCCGACACTTTGCGACAGTGCGATCGAGCGGATGCCCAGGATGGTGCCCTCGAAGGCGCCGGCGATGGTGCCGGAGTAGGTGACGTCCTCAGCCATGTTGGCGCCGCGGTTGACACCCGACAGCACCAGGTCGGGCATTTTGTCCTTCAGGATGTGACGCACGCCCATGATGACGCTGTCGGTGGGCGTGCCGCGCACGGCAAAGGCGCGCTCGTCGACCTCGCGCAGGCGCAGCGGCTCGCGCATGGAGAGCGAGTGGCTGGCGCCTGACTGATTGGTCTCCGGCGCCGCCACCCAGACATCATCGGAGAGCTGCCCGGCGATCTCGCGCAGGGCCTGCAGGCCGGGGGCGTCGATACCGTCGTCGTTGGTGAGAAGGATGCGCATGTGCTCCACTCTAACTGCCGGCGTCGCTCGCACAATGCCTGCGCGCTGTGTTTTGGGCGCCAAGCCCGGCGATTGTCGCGGGGCAGCCCAACAGTCCAGCCGCTTCTGCTACGGGCCGCGGCACCCTATTTCCAATCGTCCGAGTTGCAAACTTCCTCCGCGCCCCTGGCCGCTCGCCGGGGGCCATATCATTCCGGCCAACTACGCCTCAGCTGTTGCAAACGCATGAAGCCCGTCACGATCTACACCACCAGACTCTGCCCCTATTGCCGCAGCGCCAAGGCGCTGCTCGCCAAGAAGGGCGTGGCGTTTCACGAGATCGACGTCACCTGGAACAGCAGCCTGCGCGCCGAGATGACCATCAAGGCAGGCGGACGCACCAGCGTGCCGCAGATCTGGATCGGAGAGCAGCACGTCGGCGGCTGCGACGATCTGTACGCGCTGGAGTCCGAGCGCAAGCTGGATGAGTTGCTTGCGTAGGGTGCAATAAGTCGCAGGCGCATTGCACCGGACACCGGCGGTCGCGAGTTCGTCGTGCAGGATGGGTGCGATGCGCTCCGCTGATCGCACCCGACGCGCTACGACGCCTTCTCGATCCGCGTCTTTCCGCCCATGTATGGCTGCAGCGCCTCGGGAACCGCGACGCTGCCATCCTCCTGCTGATAATTCTCCAGCACGGCGATCAGCGTGCGGCCGACGGCAAGGCCGGAGCCGTTGAGCGTGTGCACGAAGCGGGTGTCTTTGGCGCCCTTCGGGCGGTAGCGCGCGTTCATGCGCCGCGCCTGGAAATCGCCGCACACCGAGCACGAGGAGATCTCGCGGTAGGTGCCCTGCCCCGGCAGCCACACCTCGATGTCGTAGGTCTTCTGCGAGGCGAAGCCCATGTCGCCGGTGCTGAGCAGCATGGTACGGTAGGCGAGGCCCAGCCGCTTTAATACCTCCTCAGCGCACGCCGTCATGCGCTCGTGCTCAGCCTTGCTCTCATCCGGCGTGGTGATGGAGACCAGCTCTACCTTGGAGAACTGGTGCTGGCGGATCATGCCGCGGGTATCCCGGCCGGCCGCCCCCGCCTCGGCCCGGAAGCAGGGCGAGTAGGCCGTCACGCGGATCGGCAGCTCCGCCTCGTCGCGGATCGATTCCCGCACCAGGTTGGTCAGCGGCACCTCGGCAGTGGGCAGCAGATAGTACTGCGACAGCCGGCGCATCAGGTCATTGCGCAGCTCCTCGCCCCTGCGCGTCAGACCGTCGGCGTTGAACAGCGGCTCGTCGCTCTCGCCGCGGTCGAGAATGTCCTCGATGAGCGCCGCAGCCTCCGGGCCGTCCAGGCGGCGCAGGGTCGAGAACTGGTCCTCGGCAAACTTCGGCAGCTGGGCGGTGCCGAACATCGCCTCGTCGCGCACCAGATATGGCGGCACGATCTCGGTATAGCCACCAAGGCCGTCCTTCTCGGGAGCCGTATGCA
Source organism: Hyphomicrobiaceae bacterium (assembly GCA_036280295.1). Classification (GTDB taxonomy): domain Bacteria; phylum Pseudomonadota; class Alphaproteobacteria; order Rhizobiales; family Hyphomicrobiaceae; genus AWTP1-13. Next base: position 6,135 of record DASURA010000185.1, on the reverse strand, counting down.
GATCGAGCATGAACTGCGCGAGCGCCCGCTCCAGCTTCGCCAGCTGCCCCTTCAGCACCACGAAGCGCGAGCCCGACAGCTTGGCCGCGGTCTCGAAGTCCATCAGGCCCAGCGCCTCGCCGATCTCGAAGTGCTCTCTGGGTTTGTCGGTCCAGGCGAACTGCGGCGGCGTGCCGACCTTGCGGACCTCCTTGTTGTCGTGCTCGTCCTTGCCGACCGGCACCTCCTCCAGCGGCGTATTCGGGATCACCGACAGCGCCTCGGCGAGCGCCTTGTCGGCCTCGCGCTGATGCTCCTCGCCCTGGGTGAGCTTCTCCTTGAGCGCCGCCACTTCGGCCATCAGGGCACTGGCCCTGGCCTCGTCCTTGGCGGCCTTGGCCTTGCCGATCTCCTTGGAGGCGGCGTTGCGCCTTGCCTGCGCCTCCTGCAGGCGCGTGATGATCGTACGCCGCTCCTCGTCGAGCAGGATCAGGTCGGACGCGAAGCGCACCTCGCCGCCCGGCGAGATGCCGCGCTTCTTGAGCCCCGCGTCGAACGCCTCCGGATTGTCCCTGATCCACTTGATGTCGAACACGACAGCGCCTCTCCTCCCGTCATGCCCGCGGATGGGAATGACGTCATAATTCTGCGGCGTCGTATAATGCTTGAAAGTACGTCGGTCCAGTTTGACGGAGGAGGTCAATATGGTCCGTATGGCACGCGGCCGCGCCGAGCGGTGCCCGACGCGCTTCTTGGCTGCGGATGCAGGTCGCCTACGATCTCTGGCGCGCAGAGCGAGAGATCGATACTTCCAAGCTTCAGCCGCTGCCGAAGGCAAGCTGACGATATCCTAGCTCGCCGTCGTCTGTCCCTGCGCCTGCGCCGCCTCACGCGCCGCGCGCGCCTTCTCCACGCGGTCGACCGCCAGGATCGCGGCTTCGTAGAGAGCGATGGTTGGCAACGCCATGGCGATCATGCTGATCGGATCGGGCGGCGAGACCATGGCGGCAAGGCCGGTAATGCCGACGATGGCATAGCGGCGGAAATCGCGCAGGTTCTGGCCACCGAGGATGCCGGCACGCGCCAGCAGTGTAAGCACGACCGGCAGCTGGAACATGAAGCCGAAGCCCAGGATCAGCGTCATGATCAGCGACAGATACTCGCTGACCTTGGCCTGGAGCTGGATCGTCACTTCGCCGCCGAGCTGCTCTCCCTGCAGGAAGAACCTCAGCATCATCGGCATGACGACGAAATAGACGACCAGAGCGCCGAGGATGAACAGCAGGAAGGTCGCGACCAGATAGGGGCGGAAGGCCGCGCGCTCGTTCTTGTAGAGCCCGGGCGCGACGAACTTGTAGACTTGGTGGGCAATGATTGGAAACGCCAGGAAGACAGCGCCAAACAACGCCAGCTTGAGCTTGGTGAAGAAGAACTCCTGTGGCGCCGTGAAGATCATCGACACCTTCTCGCCGCCACGCGCCCACAGATAGGGCCACACCAGGAGATTGTAGAGCTGGGTGGCAAAGGCGAAGCAGGCGACAAAACCGACGGCCACGCCAGCAAGCGCATAGATAAGCCGCTGGCGCAGCTCGATCAGATGATCGAGAAGCGGCGCCTTGGAGGCTTCGATCTCGTCGTAGCCCTCAGTCTGGGCGACGGGCTGCTCGGGCGTTGGCGACGTGACGGTCTGCATGATTGATCTATCTGCTCGCCTGCCTCAGACCCCGGTCCGCTCTGCGGCTGCCTGCTGCGCCGAAGACGTTGCCGGCTCCAGCGCAGCCGGGCTGACTGCAGACGCCGCATCCACCGCCGGGCTCGGAGCACTCGCGGCATCTGCCACCGCCGAGCGAGAGGTCTCATTCGAACCCGGTGCTACTGGCGCCGGATCAACCGGCGAGACGGGGGCCGTTACCCGGTCTTCAACGCTCTGGCGGGCGTCGGCAAACGTCTGCTCGACCGATTGCGCTGTTGAGTTCATGGACGCCTCGGTCTCGCGGCCGATCGTCTCCATCTCTTTCTTCAGGTCGGCCAGCTCCGATTCGCGCATCGCCTCGTCGAACTGGGCCCGGAACTCGCGAGCGTGACCGCGAATGATGCCGACGTACCGGCCGATGGTTCGCAGCAGCACAGGGAAATCCTTGGGGCCGATCACCAGCAACGCCACGATCGCGAGCAGTAACAGCTTGCTGGAGGTGATATCGAACATCAGCTACCCCATCGCGCACACGCCCAATCGCGCACGCATTGCGCATCGTGGCCCCGCGGCGGCGCCGAGGAGCCAGAATCAGATGGACGGCCCACTTGTCTAACGGTGCCTATACCGGTGTCAGCACCGGTCAGCCCACCTTATTGACATGCGCAGTCGACGAACTCTGTCCGGGCACGTCGGTGCTGTCGAGGGCCTTCGGCTCTTCCTTCTTGAAGGGGTCGGCGGCCGGCGGAGCGGCCTCGTCGTCCTCGGACATGCCCTTCTTGAAGCTCTTAATCCCCTTGGCCACGTCACCCATGATGGAGGAGATCTTGCCGCTGCCACCGAAGAGCAGCAGCGCCACCGCCAGGAAGATCAGCCAATGCCAGATGCTCAAGCCACCCATTCTCAGTCGCTCCCTTTGCAGCCTGGGCTGCTTTGCACGTTTGCGACAATATCGCAGGAACGGGCCACTGGGCAAGCTGGGCGTCCCGCGCAATACTTCGGCAAATATCTACGGTTTCAAGTTTTTTTGAGGGGGCCGCGACGATGCGCGCAGGCTACACCCCGGCACGCCCCTGCGCCGGGAAGATCAGGACGCTGGCGGCGTCTACCGCCAACCCGATCTCAGCGCCCTGCTCCGGCTGCTCGCCTTCTCGTACGAGCGTGGCCAGCGGCGCCGCAAAGCCCTGGGCGCTGACCTCCAGGAGCGCCTGATCGCCCAGGAACTTGCCGCGCAGTACGCGTCCTGGCAACCCCTCGCCGGCCGGCAGCACGCGCAGGGCCCGGCGCCGGATGCACAGAACGGCCTGATCGCCATCGGCAAGCTCCGGCACCGGGAAAGCGCCGATCGGTGTGTGCAGCACGCCTCCCTTAGCGGTGAACGCCACCTCATTGATTTCCGAGAACAGCCGCGCCACGAACAGATCGGCCGGATTGCGGTAGAGTTCCTCGGCGTTGCCGGCCTGGATGATGCGGCCGCCATGCATCACTGCAATGCGGTCGCCCATTCGTATCGCTTCGGCCGGGGCGTGAGTGACGATCAGGCTTGTGGCCTGCGTCTCCCTGAGCAGCCCAAGGGTCTCCTCCTGCAAGCGGTCGCGCAGCTGCACATCGAGGCCCGAGAACGGTTCATCCATCAGCATCACGGAGGGCCGCGGCAGCAGGGCGCGTGCCAGGGCGACACGCTGCTGCTCGCCGCCAGAGAGAATGTGCGGGTAGGCATTGGCGTAGCGCGCGAGGCCCACGCGCTCCAGCGCCGCCAGCGCTGCATTCATGCCCTCGCCGCGCCGCTCCCTGAGGCCAAAGGCCACGTTGTCGCGGATGGTAAGGTGCGGAAAGAGCGCGAAGTCCTGGAACATCAGGCCAACATTGCGCCGCTCCGGGGGCACGAAACGGTTGGGACCCGCCACCTCGATGTTGTTGATGAGAACGCGCCCACCGGTCGGCTTCTCGATACCGGAGGCGATGCGCAGGATCGTGGTCTTGCCGCTGCCCGAAGGCCCCAACAGGCACACCACCTCGCCGGGCTCGATATCGAGTGAGAAGCCCTTGAGCGCGGCATAGCTGGCGTAGCGCCGCTCGACGGCCTCGAAGGTCAAACGAGCGCCGATGATTGCCGCAGCGCGAGCCCCGAAGCCATAATCCTGCCTGTCGACGATCAAGTGCATCCACGTGCGCCAAATGCCGAGTGATGGAAAACTATACTCACGTCGGCGACTTTAGCGTCAAGTGTGGAAAAGGGCTCAGACCCCTCGCGGCAACTTGCCGTGGAACTGCGACGCCTTGCCCAGGGGTCTGATCCCATCGGCAATTGTCACGCCCCGCCTTCATCCTCCCCCTCGCGGGCGTCGAGCGGCAACTCGTCCGGCATCAGCGCCGCCGAGTCGGTCGGCTCCGGCACCGTGAAATCGGGCGGCAGATTGTTCTGCAGGAGGCCCGAGCCCTTGAGCTCGGCCAAGCCCGGCAGGTCCTTGATCGACTCCAGCCCGAAGTGGACCAGGAACTCCTCGGTGGTGCCGTACGTGACGGGACGGCCCGGCGCGCGCCGCCGGCCACGCGGCCTCACCCAGCCGATCTCCATCAGCGCATCGAGCGTGCCCGCCGACACCGAGACACCGCGGATCTCCTCGATCTCGGCGCGCGTCACTGGCTGGTGATAGGCAACGATAGCAAGCGTCTCCAACGCTGCCTTGGACAGCTTGCGCTGCTCGACGGCGTGGCGCTCCAGGAGATACGCCAAGTCCTCGGCGGTGCGGAACATCCACTTGTCAGCCACCTTGACGAGGTTGACGCCGCGGCTGGCATAGAAGCCTTTCAGCTCCTCCAGCAGGGCGGCAACGTCGTCGTTGGAGCGCAGATGCTGGGCGAGATAGCTCTCGGCCATCGGCTCGGAGGCAGCGAACAGCAGCGCTTCCAGGATGCGCAGCTGCGCACGCCGGTCCGCTGAAGGAAGCTGCGCCACGTTCGACGGCAGGCCGCGCCAGCCCTCGTGCGCCAGCACCTCGCTCGCATCGATCTGCGGCTCGGCCTCGGCAAAGCCCGCGCTCCGCACATCCTCACCCCCAAGGTCCTGGGCGACCGTGGTCAGCTTGGGCGGGATCATGCCTTTCCCCTTGCTCTTGTGCTTCTTCTTCGGCAGCGCTTCAGCTCCGACCGCTCACTCCACGCCACAGGACACACACGAAACGGGGCAGACCCCGCTTCTCATACCCGTAACCAAACTCCACCGTATCGAGCCGGGGTCTGACCCCGCTCGCTGATGCGTCTCGCGCGACGTCACCGTCTCACGTCAGGCGCTCCCACTCCGCGCCGTCCTCGCGCTTTCGCAGGTAGATGGGGGCGAACGGCGCCGCCTGCGAGAGCTCGATCAGGCCCTCGCGCGCCATCTCCAGTGTCGCGCCGAACGAGCTGGCGCGCGCCGTCCGGGCAATATCAGGCACCGCGCCGTACTGCTTGAGGAAGGCATCGAGGTGCACCCATTCCTCCGTCCGCTCGCCGAGCAGCGTCTCGAGCCGGGTACGCGCCTCCTTGATCGACCACACGGTGCGGCGCGGCACCACGTGCACGCGCTTGACCGTACGCTTGCGCTGATCGGCGTACGCCTTAAGGAGGTCGAAGATCATTGCTGTGTACGTACGCACCCGGATGGTTCGCACGCCTTCGGGGCTGCCGCGCGCGAACACATCGCGCCCCAGCCGCTTGCGCGTCATCAGCTGGCCGGCCATGTGGCGCATGGCATCAAGCCGCATCAGGCGGAATGCGAGCCGCGCCGACAGCTCCTCGCCCGACGGCTGCTCATCATCCGTGCCGGGGTCCTTGGGCAGCAGCAGCTTCGACTTGAGGAAGGCAAGCCAGGCGGCCATCACCAGATAGTCGGCCGCCAGCTCCAGCCGCAGCTTGATGGCCCGCTCCACAAACGCGAGATACTGCTCTGCCAGCGCCAGCACGGAGATTTTCGCCAGGTCCACCTTCTGCGTGCGTGCCATCACCAGCAGAAGATCGAGCGGACCCTCAAAACCCTCCAGGTTGACGATCAGCGCCTGCTCCCCGCTCGGGGCGTGGGCGGGGCTCTCCCAGCCCTGGAAGGCCGGCTCACCCGATGGATTGACTGCAACCATAGACCCTTCAGACCGCGGACGCCGCGTGGATAACCTGTGGAAGCGCCCATGTTTACACCGATTCACGCCAAGATTCACGCGGGCGTCCTGTCGCGAATTCGTCACCCCTGGCGCAGAGATTGCGCCGACTTTCGCGTTCCAAGGGACACTTCGAGAATTTCGTGACTGGTGGCGTTGCGACGCCTACGCTTGATCATCGTTAACGAGTGCAGGGGCCTCCCCGCTTTGCCCGACCGGCCCGCGCGTGCGGCGGCCCCGGATGGTGGCCTAGGCGCGCAATGCTTTGGCGAGGCAATTTTCTGCATCCGCCACATCGAGCTCCTGGCGGTGCCGCAGAACGGCCCTCGC
>DASURA010000184.1:0-18480 GCA_036280295.1 Hyphomicrobiaceae bacterium | reverse complement strand
TCCAGGTCGGTGATGGCCGGGACGCGTGTGACCACGGCGCCGAGCGCGATCTTGGTCGTCATGCGGGTGAAAATCATGGCTGCGGGAGCCACGCCATTCAGCCGGCACATGTGGAAATAGGCCGACCAGCCGGACGAGCCCTTGGCGCCCGGGAACACCAGCACCTTGCCGGCGAAGCTCTGGCCGTTCAGCTCATGGTGCAGCTCGATCACCGTGCCGTCGCGCTCATTGATGCCGCCCCAGCCGGAGATCGTCTGCCGCGTGACCAGCGCCTTGGCGGTGGCCTTGCCGCCGACCACCTTGCGGCCCCTGAGCGTGATGCGCTGTGACGTCTCGATCGCTCCGGTCGTGCTCGTTCCTCTCATGGCAGCGTGCCCAGCCATTCGCCGGCGACGGCCGAATCGATGCACTGGCGCACCGAGCCGAACCAGCCCTGCACCTTGGCGATGGCCGGCAGGTAGTGTGCCTGCTTGGCGCTGTCGGTGGCGATCACACGGACGCCTTGCGGAAGCCGGCGCGAGATTGACGGACAGGTGTCGCTCATCACCACGCCTCCGGCGGCCTCGATGATCTCGGTGTAGCCCGAGCGGTCGGCGACCTGCCGGATGGCGCGCGGCGTATGCACCCACAGCGCCGTGTCGGGGTGGGTCTTGCGCCCCTCCAGCAGGGCCGCCACCAGCGACATCTGCTCGATCGAGTTGTGCGGACAGCCAAGCATGACGAAATCGAGCTTGCGGTCGGTCGCGTTCTGCAGCCGCGCCCAGGTCCGCTTGCGCTCGGCCTCGCCGAACACGATGGGCTCGGGTATCGGGCTTCCGCCGAACGCCGCCGCCAGCGTCGGCGCCTCTGGGGTGATGCCCGGCATGTGGTACATCTCCACGCCGCCAGACGACGCCGCCGCGGCGCCGAAATGCTTGAGCTTCATGAGGTCCGGCTGCTGCGTGAGGCCGCGGAAGGCCGGAATGTCCTCCTCCACCTCAAAGCCGGTGAAATAGCCGAGCACGCCCCAGTCGGCCATGTCGTCGACCTCGACGGCGACCTCGATCAGCCGGTTGGCCCGCCGGTTCTCCGCAATGTGCAGCCCCCAATAGGGAATGCGCCCCGTCAGGGCCGCGGCACCCGTGCTCTCCTTGCCCTCGACGTTGGTGCGCGCGCCCAGTACCGCGTTGCAGTAGATCACCGCCGAGCTTTCCATCCAGGCGCAGTGCTCGCCCTTCACCGGCACGTTGCCGACCTGGTAGGGCGTGCAGGTGCACATCATGTTGATGCCGCGCTGGCCGAGGAAGCGCTCGGACTGGCGCTGCAGGCCGACCAGCTGCGGATCGGCCCCCTGCAACGCATGATTGTCCAGGTCGATGCCGGTGATCAGCTGGCAGGTCGGCACCGCCATGCGCGGGATCGGCACGGCGACATCGCTGTCGAGGTTGAGCTCGGAGAACACGCGGTCGAAGCCATCCTCGGCCAGATGCCGGACGGACGGCGTGGAGGCATTGAACGCCCCCGCCACGTTGCGGGTCTCGACCAGTCTCTCGGCCCCCAGTGCCTCGCCGTAGCGCACAAGGAGATCCATGGCGCGCGCCGCGGCCTCGCCATGGCCGCCGTCGCGCATGGCTCTCTCAAGATCGGTCAGTCGCATCGGCTTTCCCAGCGTGGCATGCCCCGAAATCCGGGATGAGCATACCGTCTCGCATCTGTCGTGAATAGAAAGGGTTTGCGCTATCAGTATTGCCGTTTCGCGAAAGATAGCTCTGAGCCCAGAACCGGTCCCGGGTGAGGCGGCTGGGAGGCAGGCCGAGACCGCCATCTTTCTACACACACACGGAACGGCAGGCTTGGGTAGCGTTGCGGTCTGCCGTCCACCCCTCTCCTCCAGAATACCTCCAGGAGTCCCGTAGCGAGTCCAGGACGGCGATTTTCGTTCTCCAGGCATCCTGGACTCACCCCAGCAAACGAGTCTCCAGCACCCCTTCTGAGTCGATTTTTTGAGTCCGTGTGACAGAATGACTCCGGATTGCCGATTTCGCTTGCAGCCGAGTCCAATCAGCATAAGTCTCATTGACGCGAAGGAGGCTCAGGCACGCCTGCATGGCGTCCATCCTTTCTTCGCGCAGCCTCGCACCAGGGCCGGGCGCCTCTCACCCATTGGAGAGTGCCCCCATGCCAAGCACCCACGTTCTCATGCTTGAGGCCCTTCACGGCCGGCATCTCGCCCACATGCGCACGGACACCTTGCGCCGTCTCATGGCAGCCCTCAAAGCGGCCATGCAGCGCGCCGAGGCGGAGCTGGCACGGCCCCAGCCCGCCACCTACGCGCGCCGTCTTGCCGACACGGCTTAAGGGCAGGAGCCAGCCATGAACGCACACAACGAGGCCACGAGCGCCATCGTCACAGTCAGCGACGGCCGGGGGTTTGTCGTCCAGACAGCGAACGGCGACCGTGTAGTCATCACCCGCGCCCACTGTCTGCAACCATTCCGACAGACCCAGCCGGTGGCAACTTGTCGGAGGAATCGCACACCTATCCGCAACTCATCGGCTCCTTGGCGGGGGTTCTCGGCCGAATGCAAGCCGGCGGAGAATGACACCAAGCAGGAGTTGTTCGAACGCGCCAAGGCCGCAGAACGTTCTTCGAGTTGGCAGAGTACACCACGCCTGAGGAGAAGCGCGAGTGGCAACGGTGACTAGCGCTTGGCGGGTAGACAGCCGAAACTCGAAAAACCCGGTAACATCAAGGCGTTCTGGCGGAGAGGGGGGGATTCGAACCCCCGATACCCTTGCGGGTATGCCGCATTTCGAGTGCGGTGCAATCAACCGGGCTCTGCCACCTCTCCAGAGGCTGCCTCACCTAGCGTCAGGACCTTCGGGCTGCAAGATATTTGTTGCGCATGGAGCGCCGCGGCGGCGACGACGCCGTCGGGCTGTCGCCTCCAAGGCGCAACGCAAGAAGGGTGGCGGGACGTCGTCAGGGCTGCCGTCTGCCAGGAATGTCTGCTAGAGAAGCGCCGCTCCGACAAGCACCCGGCGCCGCATCGGCGCCGCCGCAACCCACAGCAATGGCCGCTCTGGACGCCCATGACCGCACCGCGCCCCTCACCGAATCTGGCGCAGCAGATCCGCCCGCAATGGGCCGCGGCGCGACGCATCGTCGTCAAGATCGGCTCCAGCCTGCTGGTCGACCGTCGCCTGGGCGAGCTCAACGCCGCCTGGCTCGCCTCGCTGGCCGACGACGTGGCCGGCCTGGTCGGGGCCGGCAAGCAGGTGGTCCTGGTGTCCTCGGGCGCTATCGCCCTGGGCCGGCATATGCTGGGCTTCCCGACGGGGGCGCTGGAGCTGGAGCGGTCGCAGGCGGCGGCGGCGGTGGGCCAGGTCTCGCTGGCCGGGGCCTACCAGGCCGTGCTCAGGGCACACGGGCTGACGGCGGCGCAGATTCTCCTCACCCTGGGCGATACCGAGGAGCGTCGCCGCTACCTCAATGCGCGCCAGACCATTGCCACCCTGCTCGCGTGCGGGGCCATTCCGGTCGTCAATGAGAATGATACCGTCGCCACCAGCGAGATCCGCTACGGCGACAATGACCGCCTCTCGGCGCGGGTCGCCAGCATGATGAGCGCTGATTGCCTGGTGCTGTTGTCCGATATCGACGGCCTCTACACCGCCCCGCCGGGCACCGGCCCAGGCCGCAACCCTGATGCCAGGCGCCTCGACGAGGTCCGCTCCATCACGCCCGAGATCGAGGCGATGGCCGGGGGCGCCGGCACCGAGCTGTCGCGCGGCGGCATGGTCACCAAGATCGAGGCCGGCAAGATCGCGCTTTCCTCCGGAACCAACATGGTGATCACGCTCGGCAAGACCATGCACCCGCTGCGCGCACTTTCTGAAGGCGCCGCCTGCACCTGGTTCCTCGCCCATTCCGACCCGGTGACGGCCCGCAAGCGCTGGATCGCCGGCCAGCTGGAGCCCAAGGGCAGCGTCGAGATCGATGCCGGCGCCGCGAAGGCGCTGCTGTCCGGCAAGAGCCTGCTGCCGGCTGGCGTAAAACGGGTCGACGGCAGCTTCGGGCGCGGCGATGCTGTGATCATCCGCGGGCCTGATGGGCGCGAGCTAGGGCGCGGGCTCGTTGCCTATGCCCATGCCGATGCCGCCCGCATCATCGGCCGCAAGAGCGGCGAGATCACCGCCATCTTGGGGCACGCGGGCCGCAGCGAGCTGGTGCACCGCGATGACATGGTGCTGAGCAAGGGGTGAGTGGCGCAACAGGCCTCGGACGGCTCGGAAGCGGGTGCGGTCGTTTGATGTGCTGATTTTATATTTTTGTGTTTGACAATACCGCAAATGTTTCTATTTTGTTCTGCATTGGCGTGGATGACTGTGGCGAGTGGAAAGCCGCTTTAGCGAGAAGGACTTGGCGTCGTGTCGATCGTCGAGGAGATGCACGAAATTGGCGCTCGGGCCCGTACGGCCGCCCTGGCCCTGGCGCTGGCCTCCACCGAAGCCAAGAGCAATGCGTTGCGGGCTGCGGCGGGAGAGTTGCGCGCCCAGGCGGCGACGCTCCTGGAGGCCAACGAGCGCGATCTGGCGGCTGCACGCGCCGATGCCCGGCCGAGCGCCTTCATCGACCGCCTGACGCTCGATTCGAAGCGCATCGAAGGCATGGCGAAAGGCTTGGAGGAGATTGCCGCACTGCCCGATCCGGTCGGTGCCGTGGTCGCCGAGTGGACGCGGCCGAACGGCCTCAGGATTGAGCGCGTACGCGTGCCGCTGGGCGTCATTGGCATCATCTACGAGAGCCGCCCCAACGTCACGGCCGATGCCGGTGCGCTGTGCCTGAAGGCCGGCGACGCCGCGATCCTGCGCGGTGGCTCGGACAGCCACAACTCCAGCCTCGCCATCCATGCCTGCCTGGCGCGAGGCCTGCGCGAAGCCGGCCTGCCGGAGACCGCCGTTCAGCTCGTCCCGACCACTGACCGCGAGGCCGTGGGCCTGATGCTGCGCGGTCTCAACGGTGCCATCGACGTGATCGTCCCGCGCGGCGGCAAGAGCCTGGTGGCGCGGGTCCAGGACGAGGCGCGCGTGCCGGTATTCGCGCACCTGGAGGGCCTCAATCACACGTATGTAGACCGCAGCGCCGACCTTGAGATGGCGAAGGCGATCGTTGTCAACGCCAAGATGCGCCGCACCGGCATCTGCGGCGCCACCGAGACGCTGCTGGTGGATGGCGCGGTGCCCAAAGGGCATCTCGAGGCGTTGATCGGAGCGCTGCTGGACGCCGGCTGCGAGGTGCGCGGTGACGCCGCCGTGGCGGCAACCGACCCGCGCGTCAAGCCGGCCGCCGAGCAGGACTGGTCCACCGAGCACCTCGACGCCATCATCTCCGCGAAGGTGGTGGACGGCGTGGACGCCGCCATCGCTCACATCCAGCGCTACGGCTCGCAGCACACCGATTGCATCGTTGCCGAGGACCAGGCCACCGCCCGCCGCTTTCTCACCCGGCTCGACAGCGCCATCCTGCTGCACAACGCCTCGACGCAGTTCGCCGACGGCGGCGAGTTCGGCATGGGCGCCGAGATCGGCATCGCCACCGGCCGCCTGCACGCGCGCGGGCCGGTCGGCGTGGAGCAACTCACCACGTTCAAGTACGTGGTGCGCGGTACAGGCCAGGTGCGGCCGGGGTGATGGGGGCGACCCAGCGGGTCTGACCTTAGGGGCACTCCCTAAGGGTGACAGCTTTTGACATCCGCCGGGGGTAGTGCGCATTGGACCGGTCGGCTCGACGGTGCGGGAGTCGAGTCGGCCGTCGCGGGGGGACGGCGGCTTCACACCACAGGCGTCCGTCCCTCCAGCGCCGTGCGCAGCACATCATTATCGATATTGCCGCCGCTGAGGATCACACAGGCCCGCTTGCCGCGCATGCGGTCGCGCTCTTGCAGCAGGGCTGCCAGTGCCGCCGCGCCGGCCCCTTCGGCGGCGTTATGGGTGGCAGACCAGAGCAGGCGGATCGCCGCGGCAATCTCATCCTCCCCGACACGGACGATGCGCGCCGCCCCTCGGGCGATGATGGCGAGCGCCTCGGGGTGCGGCTCGCGGCAGGCCATGCCGTCGGCGAAGGTGTGCGCCGTCTCCGTCGTCACGGTGCAGCCCGCCTCCACCGACAGCGCCACCGCCGGCGCCGCCGCGGCAACTACGCCGATAATCTCGGTGCGGAGCCCCAGGAGATCACGGGCGGCGATCAAGCCGCAGATGCCCGAGCCCATGCCGATCGGTACGTAGACGGCATCAAGATCGGCGACGGCGTGGAACAGCTCCAGCGCATAAGTGGCCACGCCCTGCACCAGCAGCGGATGAAACGACGGCAGGAAGTGCAGCGCCCGCTCCTCCGCCAGCTCGGCGGCGCGCACCTTGGCGGCATCGAAGTCGCGGCCATGGACGACGAGCTCGGCGCCGAAGCCGGCCATGGCGGCGTTTTTCTCGGCGCTGTTGCCCTCCGGGATGACAACCGTCACCGGCACGCCCGCCCGCCTGCCGGCCAGCGCCACCGATTGGCCGTGATTGCCGCGCGTGGCGGTGATGACGCCGCCAATCTTGAGGCCGGAGCGGGCGAGCCAGTCCATGTAGACGAGCCCGCCGCGCACCTTGAAGGCGCCTATCGGCGTGTGATTCTCATGCTTCACCCACACCTCGGGGCCGGCATGGCTGGCCAGCAACGGCCAGGCATATTGCGGCGTGGCAGGAACCACCGATCGCACCAGGGTCGTGGCGGCTTCCAGATCGGCGAGAGAGAACGGCGCGGTGGCGGGGGTCGTCATGAGCAACGGGCCTCTGAGCAAGTTGGCGGTGTGCAGGCGGGCAGGGCGCCTCCATAGGCGGGCTTCACCAGAGCTTGAACGGAAAATTGGGCTACGGCATGCGGGGGGCTTGAAATGGAACAAAAAGAGAACTATATTGGCCTCATAAGTCGCCAAGTGCTGGGGCGTGGGCATCTTGAGCACTGCGTACCGCGCCTCGCCCTTGGCCTTCCACCTTAGGTTATGGCGTGCACAGACACCACTCCTCCCTGCCTCGGATCTCCCAGCAAATCTGGGAGTCCAAGTATCGCCTCAAGGCGGCGGATGGCAGTCCTGTAGACACCACCCTTGCGGACACCTGGCAAAGGGTTGCCAGCGCGATTGCTGCGGCAGAGCCGGACGCTGACCGCGCCCGCTGGACAACGGTTTTCGCCGAGGCCATGGCGAATCTGGCGTTCCTGCCGGCGGGGCGCATCCTGGCCGGCGCCGGCTCGGGCCGCTCCGTCACGCTCTTCAATTGCTTCGTGATGGGCCGCATCGAGGACGACCTGAGCTCGATCTTTGCCAACGTGCAGGAGGCTGCCCTCACCATGCAGCAGGGAGGAGGCATCGGCCACGACTTCTCCACGCTGCGCCCGAAAGGCGCCCTGGTGCGGAGCATCGGCGCCGACGCGTCCGGGCCGGTGAGCTTCATGGATGTGTGGGACGCCATGTGCCGCACCATCATGTCCGCCGGCGCCCGGCGCGGCGCCATGATGGGCACGCTGCGCTGCGACCACCCCGATATCGAGGCGTTCGTCGACGTGAAAGCCGATCCGGCGCGGCTCAGGAGCTTCAACCTGTCGGTGCTGGTCACGGACGCCTTCATTTCCGCCGTCCGCAACGGGAGGCCTTGGGACCTGGTGTTCGAAGGCAAGGTTTACCGCACCGTCGACGCGCGTGCGCTGTGGGATCGCATCATGCGCGCCACCTACGATTACGCCGAGCCCGGCGTAGTGTTCATCGATCGCGTCAACGCGCAGAATAATCTCGCCTACTGCGAGACGATCAGCGCCACGAATCCTTGCGGCGAGCAGCCCCTCCCCCCTTATGGCGCCTGCCTGCTCGGCTCGATTAATCTGGCGCGGCTGGTCGATCGGCCGTTCACCGCCGAGGCGCGGCTCGACGAGGCGCGACTTGAGGCGCTGGCCGCAATGGCGGTGCGCTTTCTCGACAACGCCATCGACGCCTCCAACTATCCACTCGATGCGCAACGGGCCGAGGCCAGGGCCAAGCGGCGCATCGGCCTTGGCGTCACCGGGCTCGCCGACGCGCTGATCCTGTGCGGCGTGCGCTACGGCACGCCGGAGGCCGCCGCGCTGGCCAAGCGCTGGATGGCGGTCATCGAGCGCGCGGCTTGCCTTGCCAGCACCGAGCTCGCCGCCGAGAAGGGCACGTTCCCGCTCTACGATGCCGACCGTTTTCTGGCGGCGCCCGGCGTGCAGCGCCTGCCGGAAGACGTGCGCGCGGCCATCGCCCGGCACGGTGTCCGCAACGGCCTTCTCACCTCGATCGCCCCCACCGGCACCATCTCGCTGCTCGCCGGCAACGTCTCCAGCGGCATCGAGCCGGTGTTCGATTTCCGCTACCAGCGGCGCGTGCTGGAGCGCGACGGCAGCACGCGTACCGAGACGGTCGAGGACCATGCGCACGCTCTTTACCGCGAGCGTTTTGGCAGCAATGCACCGTTGACCCACGCATTTGTCACTGCCGAGGAGCTGACACCGACCGAGCACCTCAGGATGCAGGCCGCCGTGCAGGCGCACGTTGACAGCTCGATCTCCAAAACGATCAACTGCCCAGCGGACCTCAGCTTCGAGGCCTTCGAGGATGTCTACCTGGAGGCTTACGACCTGGGGCTGAAGGGCTGCACCACCTATCGCCCGAATGCCGTGACCGGCGCGGTGTTGAGCCGGGCAGCGCCGGTGCCCGCCAGTCCACAGCCTTCCCCGGTCACCGCGGCGCCGATGGGGGAGGCTCAGCCAAAAGCACCTGATGGAAGGGTGATGACAGAAAATCCTGCTGCGCTGCATCCGGGAGGGGGCGGCGTGGCCTCGCGTCGCTTGCCCGAGCCGCCCGCTGGCTCCGCGGGGGTCGTGCGAATGACCGAGCCGCTGCAGCGCGATCCGGTCCTCGAAGGCGCGACCTACAAGCTGCGCTGGCCAGGCAGCGACCACGCGCTCTACATCACCATCAACGACATCGTGAGCGACGGCCATGCCGGAGGCGTGCCGTCGGCACGGCGGCGCCCGTTCGAGGTGTTCATCAACACCAAGAACCTGGAGCATTTCGCCTGGACGGTCGCGCTGACGCGCATGATCAGCGCCATCTTCCGGCGCGGTGGCGACGTAACCTTCGTGGTCGAGGAGCTGAAGGCGATCTTCGATCCGCAAGGCGGCCAGTGGATGGGAGGGCGCTATGTGCCGAGCCTGATCGCGGCGATCGGCGAGGTGATCGAAGGGCACATGATCCGCACCGGCTTCCTCAGCACCCCGGAGGCGCCCGGCAATCCTGCCGCACCCGGCCGCGACGCTGCCGAGGCACGCATTGCCGTCGCAGGGGGTCGCGATCCGCAAGCCGCAGCGCCGCAGGCTCCGGCGCAGCCGCCGGCGATCGCCGGCGGCCGCATTTGCCCGCGCTGCAACGCGTTGGCGCTGCAGCGCCGCGAAGGATGCTGGATTTGCGATGTGTGCGGCTACTCCAAATGCGGCTGAGCGCGAGGCCTGCCGGATGTATTGCATGGGCCGAGCCGTCCGGTGCGCCGGTGTGAGGACCGAGGCCTGATGTGCTGTCGTGCCGGCACCTGTTGCCGGGCCACGGAAACACAAGCGCCAGCGCCTTGTGTAGCCGGCGGGAGCCGCCATCGCCATCAGGCGCTCGTCGGGCCGACGAGCGTGCGCCGCGCACCTCCGCGGCGCCGCTCAAGACGCCTTCAGGTCCTTCAGGAAATCCGGGCCGGCTGCCGCCAGCAGCTCAGCGGCGGCATCCTCGGCGAGATGCACTGCCTCGCTTGGCGGGCCCTCGCGGCGGGTCTTGTAGCATTGGCGCCCATCGGGGCTCAGGATCATGCCGCGAAGCTGGAACCGGCGCGTGTCCGCCTCGCCCTGCAGCTCACCCAGCGCCGCAATCGGCATGCGGCAGGAGCCTTCCAGCCTGGCCAGGAAGGCGCGCTCGGCAGTCACGGCGAGGGCGGTCGGAGGGTGGTTGAGCGGGGCCAGGATCTGCGCCATGGCATCGTCATCGGCTCTGATCTCGACGCCGATCGCGCCCTGCGCCACCGCGGGCAGTATCTCATCGACCGGCACCGGCGCGGTGGCGCGGTCGGCGAGGCCCAGCCGGTTAAGGCCGGCCATCGCCAGCAGGGTCGCATCGGCGACGCCCGCGGAGAGCTTGCGCAGCCGCGTGTCGACGTTGCCGCGAATGGAAACGACGGTGAGGTCCGGGCGCAGGTGCCGCACCTGTGCCTGGCGCCGCAGCGACGAGGTGGCGACGACGGCCCCTTGAGGCAGCGCCGCCAGGCTCGGCGCCTTCGGGCTCAGGAAGGCGTCGCGCACGTCCTGTCGCGGCAGGAACACGGCCAACGCCAGGTCCGGCGGCAGCTCGGTCGGCATGTCCTTCATGGAGTGGACAGCCACGTCCACCTCGCCTGCCACAAGCGCCTCCTCGATCTCCTTGGTGAAGAGGCCCTTGCCGCCGGCCTCGGCAAGCGGGCGGTCCTGGATGCGGTCGCCGGTGGTCTTGATGGCGTGGATCTCAAACGCCAGCGTGCCGGGGCCGTGCGCAGCTTCGAGCCGGGCTTGCACCTCGCGCGCCTGGGCCATCGCCAACGGCGAGCCGCGCGTGCCAATGCGGATCCTGGCTGTCGTCTCCAAGCCCATTTCTCCCGAGGTCCGAGGTGCCCCCGCTTGCCGGACGGCTTGCGGCAAGTCGGCTACGACGAAATCCCTATGGCAGATCTCAAGGGGGTGCAAATGCGACCGCACGGAGGTGGCTCGCCGGAGACGATGCTCACGCCGGGACACAGGAGAGTCACGTCCTCGCGAGGCCTCTTAACCTTACCGCCCGGCGTTCGTATCTGAGGCTCACGCGGTGCACGACGCCGCGGACATTCAAGAAAGCAAGACGTAGGAGATGATCTCATGAAGACGTTTGTCGCTGCCGCCCTGGTTGCCCTTGGTGTCCTATCGACGGCTGTCGCCGCCGCGCACGCCGACTCCAACACCTACCCCGACTGGGCGAAGACGGCGTTCGAGAACAAGTACTGATCGAGCGATCACCCTCGCTGTACCCAACCCTGCAAAGCAGCGAGCATCCACCGATCAGGTCGCAACGGGGCCCCGGCTGCAAATGCCGGGGCCTTGTTGTTTGTTTTCGGCTAGCGCTTGCCGCATGTCCGTCGTGCTTTCGCGGCAAATACCGGTTGACGCCCTACGGAGGGCGCCATACCTCCGGCCGATGGACGTGCGATCAAGCGACGACAGGGCCGTTGGGGCTCGACGCCAGACGGTGGTTCTGGGCATCGAATCGAGCTGCGATGAGAGCGCGGCGGCGATCATTGCGCGCGCCCCGGACGGCAGCGGGCGGATTCTTGCCAACGTCATCCGCGCCCAGTGGGAGGAGCACCGCCGCTACGGCGGTGTCGTCCCCGAGCTTGCCGCGCGCGCCCACACGGAGTGCCTCGACGAGATTGTGGCACTGGCCCTTGAGGAGGCGGGCGTCGGTTTCGCTGACCTTGACGCGGTCGCTGTGACGGCGGGGCCGGGGCTGATCGGCGGGCTGCTGGTCGGCGTCGCCACGGCCAAGGCGATCGCCATGGTGCACGGCTTGCCGCTGGTCGGCGTCAACCATCTGGAGGCACATGCGCTGACCGTGGGGCTCACCGAGGGGTTGCGGCCGCCCTATCTCCTGCTCCTGGTCTCGGGCGGGCACACGCAGCTTCTGATCGTGCACGGCGTCGGCCGCTACGAGCGGCTGGGCACGACCATCGACGACGCCTTGGGCGAGGCCTTCGACAAGACCGCGAAGCTGCTGGGTCTCGGCTTTCCCGGCGGACCGGCGGTGGAGCGGGCGGCAGCCACGGGACGGCCGGGACGGTTCGATCTGCCGCGTCCGCTGCTCCGCCGGGCGGAGCCGCATTTCTCCTTCGCCGGCCTGAAAACAGCGTTGCGGCGGCAGGCCCACGCGCTGGCTCCCCTCAGCGAGGGCGATATTGCCGACCTGTGCGCCGATTTCCAGCAGGCGGTGTGCGAGACGGTTGCCGACCGGGTGCAGCGTGCGATGAGGATCGCCGATGAGCGGCTGGGCTGGAGCGAGGGGCATCTTGTGGTGGCTGGCGGTGTCGCCGCCAACCGCGCGATTTCCGCGGCGTTGACCAGGCTCGCCGCCGCCCGCCGCTATCGTCTTCACGTGCCGCCTCCGCAGCTGTGCACCGACAACGGCGCCATGATCGCCTGGGTCGGCGCGGAGCGTCTGGCCAGCGGCCTCACCGACGGCAGTCCTGATGCCGTCGAGGCGCGCGCCCGCTGGCCCCTCGACGCCGCCGCCGCGCCCGCCTTGGGGAGTGGCCGGCTCGGCGCGAAGGCGTGATAAGGCGCAGCTGAGCGGTGCCAGCCCCTTCGGGCAGCAGGGCAATGATTCAGCAGGCGCCAACAAGCATTCCGAACAGCCCTACGCAGCCATCTCTTCCACCCGTGCATCCTCCCTGATCATGTCCGCGGCCTTCTCGGCGATCATGATGGTGGGGGCGTTGGTGTTCCCCGAGGTGAGGGTGGGCATGACCGAGGCATCGACCACGCGCAGGCCGGCGAGCCCATGCACGCTGAGGCGTGCATCCACCACGGCGTTGGCGTCGCTGCCCATCTTGGCCGTGCCGCAGGGGTGGAACACGGTGGTGGCATAGCCGCGGGCGTAGGCCATCAGCGCCTCATCGCTGTTGACCTCGGGGCCCGGCAGGTGCTCGCGCAGCACATGCCTGGCGAAGGCGGGCGCGGCGGCCACGCGGCGTGTGAGCTTCATGCCGTCCAGCAGCACGCGGCGGTCGGCTTCGGCGGCCAGGTAGTTGGAGACGATCGCCGGGTGCGCCTTGGGGTCTGGGCTCGTGACTTTCAGCGTTCCCCGGCTCTCGGGGCGCAGCTGGCATACGCTTGCCGTCACGCCGGAGAACGGATGCAGGCCCTGGCCGGGGCGATCGGCAGACAACGGCATGAAGTGGAATTGGACGTCGGGAAGGTCGACGTCGGGACGGGAGCGGGCGAAAGCGCCGGCGACACCCGCGCCGATGGTGAGGATGCCGCGCCGGCCCAGAGCGTAGTCCAGGCCCGCCCGCAGCCGCAGCCACGGGCTGTGCCACACGTCGTTGAGGCTGCCCTGGCCCTGGCAGTGATAGACGAAGCGCACCTGCAGATGATCCTGCAGGTTCTCGCCGACGCCCGGCAGCTCGTGGTGGACCGGCACGCCGGCAGCCTGCAGCGTGGCGCCCGGGCCGATGCCCGACAGCTGCAGGATCTGCGGCGAGCCGATCGCACCGGCGGCCAGGATCACCTCGCGCCGCGCGGCAATCATCTCGATCCGGCCGTGCCGCTCGCAGCGGATGCCGGTGGCGCGGCGGCCGTCCAGCTCTACGCCGTGCACCAGGGCGCCGGTCACGATGTGCAGATTGCGGCGCGAGCGCACCGGCTTGAGGTAGGCCACTGCGGTGGAGCAGCGCCGCCCGTTGCGGTTGGTAAGCTGATAATAGCCCGCACCCTCCTGCTCGGGGCCGTTGAAATCATCAGTGCGCGGGATGCCGGCATTTGCGCACGCCGCAATGAAGGCATCGCACAGCTGCTTTTGCCGTATCCGGACGTCCGAGACACCAAGCGGCCCGCCGGCTCCGTGCAACTCGTCCCCCCCGCGCTCCTGGTCCTCGGCCCGCTTGAAGTAGGGCAGCACGTCGCTCCAGCCCCAGCCGACGTTGCCGAGCTGGCGCCAGACATCAAAGTCCTGCTGCTGGCCGCGCACATAGAGCAGCCCGTTGACCGAGCTCGATCCGCCGAGCACGCGGCCGCGCGGCCAATTCACGATCCGCCCGTCGAGATGGGGCTCGGGGCCGGAGCCGAACTGCCATGTGACGGCCGGGTTGGAGAAGGTGCGGTAATAGCCGGCCGGAATATGGATCCAGGGATTGCGGTCGCGCCCGCCGGCCTCGATGAGCGCTACGGTGACGCCCGGGTCCTCGCTCAGGCGATTGGCGAGCACGCATCCCGCCGAGCCGGCACCGACGATGACGTAGTCGAAGGCCGCGCCGCCCATTTCTCTCTCCCCTAGCTTGTTTTGATGGCAACTCTAGGTTGGCGCGGCGGAGCTTGCCAAGCGCGCGATGGGGTCAGACCCTGCGGGTCTGACCCCTGGCTGCAACGTGGGTTATGGCATGGGTCAGATCAGATCCGCGGGGTTTGACCCCGGTCGTAGTCCACCCGAACCAGATAGAGCCCGCGCGCCGGCGCCACCGGGCCGCAGGCGGCGCGGCTCTTGGCCGCGAGGGCGGCGGCGAGGTCGGCAGCGCGCCATTTGCCGTCGCCGACCAGCTTGAGCGAGCCGACCATCGAGCGCACCTGATTGTGCAGGAACGAGCGCGCCGAAGCCTCGATGACGATCTCCTCGCCCGTCGTCGTCACCACGAGCCGGTCGAGCGTCTTGAGCGGCGAGCGCGCCTGACAGCTCGCGGCGCGGAAGGTCGTGAAATCGTGGCGGCCAACCAGCGCCTGCGCGGCGGCGTGCATGGCCTCGGCGTCGAGTGGCTGCGGTACCCACCAGACGCGGTCACGGTCGAGCGCCGGGTGCGACGGCCGGTTCACGATACGGTAGCGGTAGTGGCGCGCGGTGGCGCTGAAGCGGGCGTCGAAGGTCTCGGGCACGATGGCGACATCAAGGACGCTGACGGGTGCCGGCTTCAAGTGGAAGTTGATCGCCGCGCGCACTGTGTGCAGCGGCCATTCGCGCGTCAGCTCGAAATGCGCCACCTGCCCCAGTGCGTGCACGCCGGCGTCGGTGCGGCCGGCGCCGCGCGGCATCACCTCTTCCCCGCAGAAGCGGCGGATCGCCTCGGCCAGCCGGCCCTGCACCGACACGCCATCAGCCTGCACCTGCCAGCCGACGAACGGCGTGCCGTCGTATTCGATGGTGATTCGGTAGCGAGGCATTGAGTGAGGTTCTAGGTTTCGGGATTTCAGGGATCAGGTTTCAGGGAAGACGCCCCGTCTCCCTGAAACCTGATCCCTATAACCTGAAACCTTCAAAGGCTGCGCCGGCTTTTGATCGCCGCCGCCAGCGTCCCCTCGTCGAGGTAGTCGAGCTCGCCTCCGATCGGCACGCCTTGCGCCAGGCGGGTCACCTTGAGGTCGCGGCCGCGCAGCTGGTCGGTGAGGTAGTGCGCGGTGGCCTGGCCCTCCACGGTGGCGTTGAGGGCGAGCAGGATCTCCTCGACCGGGGGCACGGCACGCTCGATCAGCTTGCCGATAGTGAGGTCGCCGGGGCCGACGCCGTCGAGGGGGGAGAGATGCCCGCCCAGCACGTGGTAGACGCCTTTCACGACCCCGGCTCGCTCCAGCGCCCACAAGTCGCCGACTTCCTCCACCACGACGATCAGAGATCGATCGCGCGCCGGGTCACGGCAGATGGTGCAAGGGCTCAAGGTATCGACATTGCCGCAGCTCATGCACGAGACGATCTTGGCCGCAGCATCCGACAGCGCCGCCGCCAGCGGCTCCAGGAGATCGGTGCGCCGCTTGAGCAGGGTGAGGGCCGCCTTGCGCGCCGAGCGATGCCCGAGGCCTGGCAGTCGTGCCAGCAGCGCAATCAGCCGCTCGATCTCGGGGCCTGCGGTGGATTTGGCCATTAACTCCCTCCTCCCGCGCTACGCCAACATCATCCGCATCCTCAACAGCGCAGGGAGAGGGCCGGGGTGAGGGGCAGGAACAAACTCCGAGCCCTGGAGAGTGCCGCTGCCTCTCACCCCAACCCTCTCCCCATGCTGAAGAAGCATGGGGAGAGGGGGCTAGAACAGATTGAGCCCCGGCGGCAGCGGCAGCCCGCCGGTCACCTCGCGCATCTTTTCCTGCATCGCCTGCTCGGCCTTGCTTTTGGCATCCTGCAGGGCGGCGAGGAGCAGATCTTCCACCATCTCGGCGTCCTCCGGCTTGAGAAGAGTGGGGTCGATCTTGATCGAGCGCGCCTCCATCTTGCCGTTGAGCACCACCTTGACGAGGCCGCCACCTGCCTGACCCTCGACCAGCAGCGATGCCAGCTCCTCCTGCATCTGCTGGACGCGGCCCTGCAGCTCCTGGGCCTGCTTCATCATTTTCATCAAGTCTTTCATCGGGGACTCCCGCAATCGACGTCAGACCCTGCGGGCCTGACCCCATGACACAGCTGGATGACGCAGCTGGCGCAGCCAGGAGGCAGACCCGCAGGGCCCGACCTCACCACGCCATCTCACCTCTTGCTTCCTGGCAACGGCCTCACTCTCACCTTCGCATCAGGGAACTGCTGCAGCACCGCGGCCACCGCCGGGTGGCTTTGAATGTCTTGCACCTCTGCCGCCTCGCGCTCGCGCTGCACCTCACCCAGCGGCCGTTCGCCCGGCTTGCTGCTCAGCGCGACCACCCAGCGCATGCCGGTCCAGAGGTTGAGCCTCTCGCGCAGCTCGTTGCCCAGCTCCTTCGGCGCGCCGGGAAGCAGGTGCAGCTCGATGCTGCCGGCGGGGTCGAATTTGACCAGGCTGACGCGCTCCTCAAGGTCGTCCTTGAGCTTGGCATGGCGCTTCGCACCGGCCAGCTCCACCACCTCCACGAATGACCGGACCGTCGGCAGTGATGCCTCACCGCCAAGGTCGAGCGCCATGTCGTCCTCGTCACCTTCGCCGTCGCCGTCGTCAGGCGGCGCCTCCAGGTGACCGACAACCTCCTCCATGCGTCCCGCATCATCTCCATAGCGGCGGGGGCTGGCGTCATCGGGCCCAGGAGGGCCGGTGTCTGCCGGCGGGTATTGTTGGTGATCGGCGGCGGTGGACGGGCACGTTGCGGCTGGAGCTCGGGCCTGTGAGACCGGACTTGGCGTGGACGCCGCGGCAGCAGGCGCGCGGCCAGCCGGCGTGCGGACGACATGTTCCCCGCCCAGCGCCTTCAGAATCTCCTCCGGTGGCGGCAGATCCGCAGTGAAGGCGAGCCGGACCAGCACCATCTCGGCCGCGGCGGTGGCATTGGGCGCTGCCGCGGCTTCCTCCAGGCCCTTGAGCAGCACCTGCCAGGCGCGGGACAGCAACGGCATCGACAGCCGCCCGCCCAGCTCCGCGGCGCGGCGCCGCTCCTCGGCCGACAGGCCCTCGCCGGCGGTCTCGGGGCCGATGACCTTGGCCCGGGTGGCCGTATGCACCGCCTCGGCCAGGTCACTCAGGATCTGGATTGGCTCGGCGCCGTCGCCGTGCAGCCGCGCGAACAGCTGCAAGGCCTCTCCGGCCGTGCCGGCCAGCAGCCGCTCCAGCAGGTCGAAGATGCGCCCGCGGTCGGCGAGGCCCAACATGGCGCGCACGTTGGCCGCCTCGACCGAGCCGGAGCCCATGGCCAACGCCTGATCCAGCAATGACAGGCCGTCGCGCACCGAGCCCTGGGCGGCACGCGCGATCAGGGCGAGACCATCATCATCATCGGCACTGCCGCCTTCCTTGGCCACGATGTTGCGGAAGTGCTGCATCAGCACCGGTACGTCCACCCGGCGCAGGTCGAAGCGCTGGCAGCGCGAGAGCACCGTAACGGGCACCTTGCGCACCTCGGTGGTGGCGAAGATGAACTTCACGTGCGCCGGCGGCTCCTCCAGGGTCTTCAGCAGCGCGTTGAACGCGCCCTTTGAGAGCATGTGCACCTCGTCGATGAGGAACACCTTGTAACGGGCCACCAGTGGCCTGTAGCGCGCGCTCTCGATGATCTCGCGCATGTTGTCGACGCCGGTGTTGGAGGCGGCGTCCATCTCGATCACGTCGGGGTGGCGGCCTTCCATGATCTCCAGGCAGTGCCGCCCCGGCTCCGGCATCTCGATGGTGGGCTTGCCCACCCCATCACGCTCGTAGTTGAGAGCACGGGCGAGAATGCGCGCCGTGGTGGTCTTGCCGACGCCGCGCACGCCGGTCAGCATGTAGCCCTGGGCGATGCGGTCGGTGGCGAACGCATTCTTCAGCGTCGTCACCATCGCGTCCTGGCCGATCAGATCGTCGAAGGTGGCGGGGCGATACTTCCGCGCCAGCACGACATACGGGGCGGTAGGGGTCAGCCCCTTTGCCGCCACGTCTGCAATTTCCATAGATGCCGGAGGCGAGGACTCTGACCCCTTGCCAGCCTGATCAGCCCCTGGCGTCTTCTTTGCCATGCCTCTAGTGCCGTAGGAGATTCGGGGTCGAACGGGTCGGGCCCTGGCCTCAACGTCTCGGCAGAACCCCAGCTCCACGGAAAGGGGTCTGACCCCGTCAGACCGGCCGGCGAAAACGGAAGTGGGAGGCTGACAAACGACCCGCATCGGAGCTCGTTAGGGCTGCTTCCTTCCGGACCTGACCCGGTTGGCGAGGGACACGTCCGCCGCCAACCTCCCGCCGAATTATCCTACGAATATCATCCCAATATCAACCCATGCA
>DASURA010000183.1:0-8798 GCA_036280295.1 Hyphomicrobiaceae bacterium | reverse complement strand
GATCAGGCGGGTACGCTCTGCGGCGACTGCCGGCGCCTCGGCCGGATCCTTTGGACCGGGGACCGGGCCGAGCTTCTCGATCTGCGATTTGACAGCCGCGAGCCTCGGCCCCAGACGGTCCGCGACCGCAGCGGTACTGTCGAGCACCTCCTCGACCCTGGTTCGCAGCTCGCTGAGCTCAGAAGCCGTCGGCTCACCGCGAAGGGCCTTCACCGTCTCTGAAAGGGCCGCCGAGGCCTTGCCAAGAATGGCGGCCACCTCGGCAGCCAGCTTCGACTTCACCTCGAGCGGGGCAGTGGGTTGCTCTGCATGCGACGGATCGAGCTCTTCGACCTTGTCATCGGCCGGTGGTGAGCGCGGTCCTTCAGCAAGCGACGGCGAGGCACCGGCGAGCTGCCCAATGAGCAGCGCCAGCAACAAGAACAGGACTCTGGCGAACATGACTGGCACGAACTGACCTATGCCAGCGCTCGCGGCGGCAGTCGTTGCTCCGCTGGCACCCGGATCATTCGTTGACAGCCTGGCTGAAGGTGCGCTTCCGCGCAAACACTGGCGGTTCGGGCTCCTGACGCTCCTGCCGGCGCTCCGGCTCCGGGCGCCGCTCGGTGGCCAGCACAGGCTCTTCCTCCTCGTGCAGCGCGGGGATGCCGGTCTCGATCACCACATCGACGGGACCGCCGGTCATGATCAGATGCTCCACGTCGTCACGGCGGATCAGGATGAGACGGCGCGTCCGATCCACATAGGCCTGCTCCGAGACGGCAAGCCGAGGCAATGGACGCGCCGGAAACAACCAAGCGAAGCTGAAGCTCGTGTCTCCGGTGGTGAAGACGCGGTAGCTCCACAGCCCCGCGAGCACGGCCGCCGCGAGAAGCAGCGCCCATACCAGCCAGCTAAGCCCCCAGACGAGCCATTCCATGTGCCCGGCCCCTAAATTGACGACCCTGAACAGCGACGACCCCCGGTACGCGGCGTACGCCAGCCTGCCTTCGCAGCGACCAGTGGCGGCCGCACCGGCTTCTTGCGTGTTACGGCTTGTTATGATTGCCGCTACGACTGCGTGCGCTCTTCATGCCATTTTAACCCTATTGACGGCTCTCTTGAAGCGCGAACGGCAACCCAGCGCAACGGCCAGACACCGAACCGAGACGACTATTCGGTGACTCTGGCAATGTTGTCACAGCTTCAGTTGTGTATATGCGTCCAAATCAGGGCCTCGTTGCGGAAGGGCTGCAGACCCCGGCAGAGCCGAATCAGCTAGCGTCCTGGCGCATGGCTAGGCTCAGGGCACCATCTGCGGCCTCGACGATCGCGTCCGTCGCGCGGGCGCTGGGGACGAGCACATCCTTTGTCATCTCCGGCCTGGCGCTGCTGACGTTGGGCAGCATCGGCGCCAGCGCGCTGAAGGCCGGCGGAGTAGTAGAGCCATTCGGGCTCGGCTTGCTGGCGCTGCTGGCGGTGGCGGGCGTGTTTCTCGTGTTCGGTCTGCTGTCCGGCTTCCTGCGCCTGAGCGAGCGCGCGGCCGAGGCCGAAATCGTCAAGGCCGTCGCCGACACCTTCGACACCGGCCTGCAGATCGTCAGCCGCACCGGCACGATCCTCTATCGCAATCACGCGTTGCGTGAGCTCACCGGCACCAGCTCCGGCCGGCAGGCAACCCTGGAGGAGCTGTTCGCGAGCGAGCCCCAGTCAACCGAGGCGTTCTACCGGCTGAACCGGGCCGCCGACCGCGGCGAGACGCGCGAGGAGGAGGTCTACATCAGACCCAGCGCACTCGACCGCCAAGGCGGCCGCTGGCTGCAGGTCTCGGTGCAGCCGCTGCAGGGGGGAGAGGCCGTCAGCAAGGACGATATGCCGCTGACGCTGTGGCAGATGCGCGATGTGACGCGCGAGCGCTCGCGCGAGATCGAGACCGTCAGCAGCCTCAGGTCGATGCTCTCCCTCTATGATGACCTGCCCCAGGGCCTGCTGGCCGTGGCAGCCGACGGGCGCATCGCGCATATCAACACCACGCTGGCCCAATGGCTGGCGTTGAAGCCGGAGTCCGGGCGGGTGCTGACCCTGGCGGATGTGGTGTCTGCGGACGGTGCCGCCTTGATCCGCGCGGCCGGCCGTGCCGGCCGCATCACCCGGCTCGATCTCGATCTGCTGCGCGAGGATGGCCGCGCCTTTCCGGTACACCTGGTCTGTCGCGGCCATGGCGCCCGCGGCGTGTTGTCGATCCTGGTTCTCGACCGCAGCGAGAGCTTGCAGGAGCGCGGGCGGGCGCCGTCCGAGGCGCAGCTTGTGCGCACCGTGCAAGCCGCGCCGTTCGGCATCGCCACCGTCAGCGCTGATGGGCGCATCCTCGATGCCAACACCGCCTTCATGCGCATGTTCCCGCGCGAGGATGGCCCGCCGGAGACCATTGACGATCTGACGCCAGGCAGCGACGAGCGCGCCGGCGAGGAGCTCAACAGGGCGCTGCAGCGCGCCTATTCGGGGCGCACCGGAGGAAGCCCTGTGGAGGTGTTCCTCGGCACGCAACGCGAGTTTGCCAGGCGCATCTATGTGAGCCCGCTTGGCACGGGCGCGAGGGCGCGCGAGGGCGCCATTCTCTACGTCATCGATGCGACGGAGCAGAAGGAGCTGGAGCTCAAGTTCGCGCACAGCCACAAGATGGAGGCAGTCGGGCAGCTGGCCGGCGGCGTGGCGCACGATTTCAATAACGTGCTGACCGCCATCATCGGCTTCTCCGACCTCCTGTTGCAGACGCATCGGCCGACCGATGCGGCCTACCGCGACATCATGAACATCAAGTCTTCCGCCAACCGCGCTGCCGGCCTGGTGCGACAGCTCCTGGCCTACTCGCGGCGCCAGACCTTGCAGGCGGAGGTGCTGGAGCTGGGCGAGCTGCTGACCGACCTCTCGGCGCTGCTCAACAAGGCGCTCGGCGAGAAGATCGCCCTGAAGATCCTGCCCGGCCGCGACCTCTGGCACGTCAAGGCTGACAAGACCCAGTTCGAGCACGTCATCATCAATCTGGCGGTGAACGCCAGGGATGCTATGCCCGACGGCGGCCGGCTCACCCTGCGCCTGCGCAACGTGTCGGAGCGCGAAAGCCTGAAGGTGGCGAATAACGGCGTTACCGCAGGCGAATATCTTCTGGTGGAGGTGGAGGATACCGGCTCGGGCATCCCGCCGGACGTGATCGGCCGCATCTTCGAGCCGTTCTTCACCACCAAGGACGTAGGCAAGGGCACAGGCCTCGGCCTTTCCACCGTCTACGGCATCGTCAAGCAGACCGGCGGCTATATTTTCGCCGACAGCGAGATGGGCAAGGGCACCACGTTCCGCATCTATCTGCCGCGCCATATCGTAGAGACCGAGGACGAGTTGCCGCAGCGGGCGCGCAGGCCGGAAGTGACGCGCGATCTCACCGGCGCCGGTCGCGTTCTGCTGGTCGAGGACGAGGACGTGGTGCGAAGCTTCGCTGCCCGCGCGCTCTCGCGCCAGGGCTACGAGGTGCTGGAGGCTGGCACCGGCGCCGAGGCGCTGGAGATCATGCAGCATGAGCAGCAGCGCGTAGACCTGGTCGTCAGCGATGTGATCATGCCGGAGATGGACGGGCCGACGCTGCTGAAAGAGCTGCGCAAGTCCACCCCCGACCTCAAGTTCATTTTCGTCTCGGGCTACCCTGACGACGCCTTCAAGAAGAGCCTGGAGGACGGGGCCGACTACGCCTTCCTGCCCAAGCCTTTCACGCTGCCGCAGCTCGCCGCCAAGGTGAAGGAGCAGTTGGGGCGGTAGGCAGGACTCGACGGCACCCCCTGAAGCCAGATCGACGATTACGCAAAAAAGCTCTTCCTTGTTGCCCATCTGTGTAGATTGCGCCAAATATGCACTTGGGTGCAGTTTGAGCAGTTGTCGTACACCCACACGTCACGCGACCAGAACGTCTTGCCTGGAGCGGGCGGTGGTTGGCTGGCATTGCAGGGCGGAGTACGCTTCGTAAGCCGCCCTGCGTTGGATCCCAAGTTCGAACTCAAGCGAGGGGTTGCTTGCAATTTATGCTCATGCATGCGAGAAGGCGTCGCACTCTCACTCAAAAGCTTCCGGAGCGGGCGTTCCGGGGGTGTTTAAGCTTTTGGGAACCCTTATATATCTCAGCTTGAGTGCTCCAACGCAAAGAGAGGGGTTGTCGAATGGCGCGCGTGACTGTTGAGGACTGCGTCGACAAGGTTCCGAACCGGTTCGAGTTGGTGCTCCTGTCTGCTCATCGTGCACGCTCGATTGCCAGCGGCTCGCACATTACCGTGGAGCCCGAGAACGACAAGAATCCCGTGATCGCCTTGCGCGAGATCGCCGACCGGACGATCCCGCCGGAGGATATGCGCGAGGGTCTGATCCACTCCATCCAGAAGAACGTGGAGGTGGACGAGCCTGAGAAAGCGGCGGCACCGCAGCTGCCGCAGGAGCGCCGGCAGATCCTGGGCCGCGACGACCAGACCAGCGACACCCAGGTTGACGTCATGACCGAGGAGCAGCTGCTGCGCGGGATGGAGAGCCTGACGCCGACGGAGCCATCGGCCAACGGCGGCACAGGCTCTGGGCGCGGTTGACAGGGTCCAGGGGCGACAGGGATGGATGCCAGGCGGGGCGGACCGGGCATTCCTCACCCGCGGGAGCTCGATGTCACCGCCATAAGCGGACCTTGAGGCCCTGGGATGATGCGCCAGTACGAGCTTGTCGAGCGCGTTCTCAAGTACGCCCCGAATGCCAACGAGGTGCTGCTGAACCGCGCCTACGTCTATGCCATGAAAGCGCATGGCAACCAGAAGCGTGCCTCCGGCGACCCCTACTTCTCCCACCCTCTCGAAGTGGCGGCGATCCTCACCGACCTTAAGCTCGACGACGCCACCATCTCGGCGGCGCTGTTGCATGACGTCATCGAGGATACCGATGCGACGCGTGCCGAGATCGACCAGATGTTCGGCGAGCAGATCGGGCAGCTGGTCGACGGCCTGACCAAGATCAAGAAGCTCGACCTCGTCACCAAGAAGGCCGAGCAGGCAGAGAACTTCCGCAAGCTGCTGATCGCCATCTCCAGTGATATCCGTGTGCTTCTCATCAAGCTCGCGGACCGCCTGCATAACATGCGGACGCTGGAGCACAAGCGGCCCGAGAGCCGGCGGCGCACCTCGGACGAGACGCTGGAGATCTATGCGCCGCTGGCGGCCCGCATGGGCATGCAGGGCATGCGCGAGGAGCTGGAGGCGCTGGCCTTCAAGTGGGGTTATCCTGACGTCTATCAGGCCGTCGTGCACAAGCTGGCCGATATTCACGTCCGCAACGCCGGCCTGGTGGAGGAGATCGTCGCCCAGCTCCGGGCCAAGCTCGCCGCCGCGGGTGTCGAGGCGCAGGTCTACGGGCGGGAGAAGAAGGCGTTCTCAATCTGGCGCAAGATGGAGAACCGCCAGATTTCGCTGGAGCAGCTCTCGGACATCTATGGCTTCCGCGTTGTCACCAACAGCGTCGATGCCAGCTATCGGGCGCTCGGGGTCATTCACGCCAACTGGCGCGCCGTGCCCGGCCGCTTCAAGGACTACATCTCGACGCCAAAGCAGAACAACTACCAGTCGATCCACACCACCATCGTCGGGCCCCGTCACCAGCGCGTAGAGCTGCAGATCCGTACCGAGGAGATGCACCGCATCGCCGAGTACGGCGTGGCGGCACACGCCATCTACAAGGACAGCGACAGCGTCGAGGCTGCGCTCGGCCTCAACGGGGTGGCGAATGACAACCCGTACATCTGGCTGCGGCGCCTGGTGGAGACGCTGCTGGAGGGCGACAATCCCGAGGAGTTCCTGGAGCACACCAAGCTGGAGCTGTTCCAGGACCAGGTGTTCTGCTTTACCCCCAAGGGGCGGCTGATCGCGATGCCCCGTGGCGCCACGCCGATCGACTTCGCCTACGCCGTGCATACCGATATCGGCAACTCGTGCGTCGGCTCGGTGATCAATGGCCGGCAGATGCCGCTGACGACGCCGCTGCGCAACGGCGACGAGGTCGAGATCCTGACCGCCAAGGGCCAGACACCGCCCGCTGCCTGGGAGCGCATCGCGGTAACAGGCAAGGCGCGCTCCTCCATCCGCCGGGCAGCGCGCGATGCGCTGAGGAAGCAATACTCCGGCCTCGGCCGGCGTCTCCTGGAGACGGCCTTTGCCAGGGTGGGCCAGGAGTATTCCGACGACAAGGTTGCCAAGGGGCTGCGCCGGCTTACGCAGAAGTCCCTGGAGGAGGTGTTCGCGGCAGTCGGACGCGGCGAGCTGCCGCCAAGCCACGTCCTGCGCGCGGCCGTGCCAGATGTGGAGATCGTCGAGCGCGTCATGCCGCGGCGGCAAACGGCACCGCAGCGCGGGCACGGCGAGGACGGGTGGTTCAATATCACCAAGGGGCTCGGCCTGAAGTTCCGGTGGCCCGGAACAGGTGCCAACGGGGTGAGCAACGGCGCAGGCAGCAAGGACAGGATGGGTCCGCATCAGGTGCTGCCGATCCGGGGCGTGCGCAGCGACATGCCGGTCTCGTTCGAGCAGGGCGGCGCCGTTCCCGGTGACCGCATCGTCGGCGTGATGACGCCGGGCGAAGGCATCCGCATCTTCCAGATCCATTCGCCGCGCCTCAAGGACTACGAGCACGAGCGCTGGATCGACGTGACCTGGGACGTGGACCAGGACGCACCCGAACGGTTCCCGGCCAAGCTGGCGGTGACAGCGCTCAACGAGCCCGGCACGCTGGCCCAGATTGCCCAGACCATCGGCGAGGCCGACGGCAATATCGACAACGTACGCATGGTGCGCCGTGCCCGCGACTTCACTGAGATGGCGATCGACGTGGAGGTGTGGGATCTTGACCACCTCACCCAGATCATGGGCGGCCTCAAGGCCAAATCCGTGGTAAGCAAGGTCGAACGGGTTTTCGGCTGACACGAGCCGCGATCGAGGCGGGGTCAGACCCTCCTCGGACCGCTGCGCTTGAATCTGAATCTTATGCACGAGGGGTCTGACCCCGTCGTCATCCCGATGTGAGCACAAGGGGTCCGACCCCAGATGCACTATCCGAGCCGTCTCCGCCTTGGCGTCAACATCGACCACGTCGCGACCGTCCGCAACGCCCGCGGCGGGCGGCATCCTGACCCGGTGCGCGCCGCCCAGCTTGCCATCAGCGCGGGAGCCGACGGCATCACGGCGCACCTGCGCGAGGACCGCCGGCATATCACCGATGACGATATCACGCGGCTGAAGGCGGAGCTGACACGGCCGCTCAACCTGGAAATGGCAGCCACACCGGAGATGCAGGCAATCGCCCTGCGGCACCTGCCCCACGCGTGCTGTCTGGTGCCCGAGAACCGCCAGGAGCGCACCACCGAGGGTGGGCTGGAGGTGGTACGCGGGTCCGCTCGCCTGCGTCCGGTCATCGCCAGCCTCAGGGAAGCCGGCATCCGCGTCTCGCTTTTCATCGAGCCGGCGCTGGAAGCCGTGGAGGCGTCAGCGCGGCTGGGAGCGCAGGTGGTGGAGCTGCATACCGGCGCCTACTGCGAGCGCGTCCTCGCGAAGGATGCGGCCGGTACGGCCCGCGAGCTGGCACGAATCACGGCCGCTGCGCGGGCGGCGGCGGCGGCCGGGCTTGAGGTGCATGCCGGGCATGGACTGACCTATGATAGCGTCGCTCCGATCGCGCGTCTGACCGAGATCGTTGAGCTGAATATCGGGCATTTCCTGATCGGCGAGGCGATTTGCACCGGCCTCGGGCCTGCCGTCGCACACATGCGCACTTTGATGGACGACGCACGGCAAAGCGGGCACGAGCGGGGGCACGCACAGCCATGATCATCGGAATCGGCAACGATGTCATCGATATCCGCCGCATCGAGAAGGCCATCGAGCGCTATGGCGAGCGCTTCCTGAACCGAATCTTTACCGATGTGGAGCGTGCCAAGTCAGACGGAAAACCGGCCCGTGCCGCGTCCTATGCCAAGCGGTTTGCAGCCAAGGAGGCGTGTGCCAAGGCCTTGGGTACCGGCATCTCGCATGGTGTACATTGGAAGGACATGGGCGTCGTCAACCAGGAGACCGGCCGGCCGACCATGCGGCTCACGGGGGGTGCGGCCCGCTACCTTGCACGCCTGGTTCCCAGTGGCTACGAGCCGCGCGTGCATGTCACCTTAACGGACGATTTTCCCATGGCGCATGCCGTGGTGATCATCTCGGGGGAGACGGCGGAGGGGAGCGACAAGCCGGCGTGAATTGCCGGTTGGCCCGTGACCCGCTATACGAGGGCTCGCGCCGGTCGCGCGCGACTTAGCAAGGAGTGCGATTAGGGAGCATGAGCGTGGATTCCGACGCCGCCAGGGCTGGTGACAGCGGCTGGCATGAAACCGGCAAAATTGTCATCCAGGCTCTGATTTTGGCGGTCATCGTCCGTATCTTCTTCTATCAGCCGTTCAACATTCCATCCGGCTCGATGAAGGATACGCTGCTGGTGGGCGACTACCTGTTCGTCTCCAAGCTGTCCTATGGCTACAGCCGCTTTTCCTTCCCGTTCGGGATCATCCCCTTCAGCGGCCGCATCTTCGGCGCCCAGCCCAAGCGCGGTGATGTCGTCGTCTTCAAGCTGCCGCGCGACACCGACAAGGACTACATCAAGCGCGTCATCGGCCTGCCGGGTGACGAGGTGGTGGTGAAGGGCGGCATCGTCTACATCAACGGCACCGCGGTTCCGCGCGTGCGCGATGGCGAGCACTATGACTGGGAGTA
>DASURA010000182.1:0-15115 GCA_036280295.1 Hyphomicrobiaceae bacterium | reverse complement strand
GATCGTGCAGACCGTAGTCCAGTCGGCCGTTGGTCATCTCATTGAGCGAATCCGGCGCAGCACGATACTGCACCTCTATCGCGCTCAAGCCCGCCTTCTGCTTGTAGATGGCGCCCATGATGCGGCCAGGATTGGCCGAGACGGCGTAGTTGGCGGCAGCGCCTTTCTGCTTCATGGCGGCGGTCAGCTCCGCCACCGTCTTGTAGGGGCTCTTGGCGCCGACCGTGAGCACGAAGGCGAGATTGCTCGTGGCCGCCACCGCGCGCAGCGCCTTGCCCACGTCCACCGGCGGCTTCTTGAAGAGGTGCATGCTGGCGGCCACCGTCGTCACCGCGAAGGGGTAGATGGTGTGGCCGTCGGGCTTCGACCTGGCGACGTACTCGGTGGCGATGTTGCTGGCGGCGCCTGGCTTGTTCTCGACGATGACGGTGCGCCCGGCCAAGGGCCGCAGCTTCTCGGCAAAGAAGCGCACGAACACGTCGGCGCCGCTGCCGGCCGGAAAGCCGACCACCAGGCGGATGTCCTGGCTCGGATAGTCTTCCGCGCGGGCCTCGTGCGTCCCCATCGACGCGACTGCGACTAGCGCAAGCCCGCCGGCTGCAAGGGCCAGCTTTCTCCTGGTCATTTTCATTCCCGTCCTTCTCTTGTGTGTTGTCGTCATCTGCACCTCCCTCGCGCCTGATGCGCCTTCCTCTCCAACTCCCTTCCAGGCCGCACGGCCTGCCGCGCCGCATCGGCCCGATCGACGCGGCGGCTCATTCCTGAAATGCCTCCTGGCGCGTGCGCCGGAACGCGGGCAAGACGAACAGCGCCAGCACGACCACCACTGTCGCCGCCAGCAGCGTCGCCGAGATCGGCCGCTGCAGGAAGACGATCGGATCCCCGCGGGAGATGACGAGCGAGCGGCGCAGGTTCTCCTCCATCAGCGGCCCCAGGATGAAGCCCAGCACCATCGGCGCGGGCTCGCAGCCGAAGCGCAAAAGGACATAGCCCAGCACTGCAAACACCACGCAGATCACCAGCTGCGAGAAGTTGGAGTTGATGGAGTAGATGCCGATCACGCAGAACAGCAGGATCGCCGGATAGAGCAGCCGATAGGGCACGGAAAGCAGCCGCACCCAGACGCCGATCAGCGGCAGGTTGATGACCAGCAGCATGAGATTGCCGATCCACATGCTGGCAACCATGCCCCAGAACAGGTCCGGTCGGGTGCTCATTACCGCGGCACCCGGCTGGATGCCCTGGATGATCATTGCGCCCATCATCAGCGCCATGATGGCGTTGGACGGCAGCCCGAGCGTCAACAGCGGAATGAACGACGTCTGGGCGGCGGCATTGTTGGCCGACTCCGGGCCTGCCACGCCCTCGATCGCACCGCGGCCGAAGCGACTGGGGTCCTTGGCGACCTTCTTCTCCAGCGTGTAGCTGGCGAAGGAGGCGAGCACCGCGCCGCCGCCCGGCAGGATGCCGAGCAGCGAGCCAAGCCCGGTGCCGCGCAGCACCGCGCGCCAGGCGTCGCGGAAATCCTGCCCTCTCGGCCACAGATCGCGCATGCTGGCACCGAGGTGCGGGCGCGGCAGCTCCGTCTGCTCCAGATTGCGGATGATCTCCACGACTCCGAACATGCCGATCACC
Organism: Hyphomicrobiaceae bacterium; assembly: GCA_036280295.1. Taxonomy (GTDB): domain Bacteria; phylum Pseudomonadota; class Alphaproteobacteria; order Rhizobiales; family Hyphomicrobiaceae; genus AWTP1-13. Next base: position 13,480 of record DASURA010000182.1, on the reverse strand, counting down.
ATCGGCACGAAGTCGATGCCCTCCCAGATATCAGCGATGCCGAAGGTATAGCGCGTGAGGCCGGTGTTCGCGTCGGTGCCGACCAGCCCGAGCAGTAGCCCGACAAGTACCATGCCCACCGCCTTGACCACGGAGCCATGCGCCAGGATCACGGCGGTGACGAGGCCCAGCACCATGAGCGAGAAATAGTCCGGCGAGTTGAATTGCCGGGCGATCGCCGCCAGCGGCGGACCGAAGCCGGCGATGAAAATGGTGCCAACCGTGCCGGCGAAGAACGAGCCGAGCGCGGCCACGCCAAGCGCCGCGCCGCCGCGCCCCTGCTTGGCCATCTCGTGTCCATCGATGCAGGTGACGATGGACGCGGCCTCGCCTGGGATGTTGACCAGGATCGACGTGGTCGAGCCGCCGTACTGGGCGCCATAGAAGATGCCGGCCAGCATGACCAGCGAGGACAGCGGATCGACGCCGAACGTGATCGGCAGCAACATGGCGATGGTGGGGATCGGCCCGATGCCCGGCAGCACGCCGATCAGGGTGCCAAGCAGGCAGCCGATGAAGGCAAAGCCCAGGTTCTTGAGCGAGGCTGCCGCGCCGAATCCCGTCGCCAGGTTCTGGATGATGTCGAGATCCATCTACCGGCCCCACCAGGCGGGAAACGGCTGCGACAGTGCATAGACAAACAGCAGCACGCAGAACAGGGCAAGGCCGACGGCGAGCAGCAGCGTCTCGACGAGATTCACGTCGCGGCGCGCGAAGCCGGCAAGCACGGTCAGCAGTCCGGCCGTGATGGCAAGGCCGATCATGTCGACCAGGGCGCCGAAGGCGAGAATCGCTGCGAGGATGACGATCAGCGGGCGCAGCTTGAATGGCTCGATCGGCGGTCCTTCGACGCTCAGCCCCTTCGCTCCGACGACGACGCCGATGGCGAGGATGATCCAGCTCAGCACGATCGGAAAGAAACCGGGGCCCATCGCACCTGGGCTGCCGAAATTGAGATCCCCGCCGAAGTAGATGCCGGCAATGCCGACGGCCAGGAAGACAAGCGCCGCGCCCACATCCTGCGGGCTTTTGATCCGCAACACCTTTCCCCTCCCCTCAGCCGGACGCGCCCGCGCTTGTACGCAGGCATTTGCAGAACCTTCCAGGCGAGCACGCTCGCCAACCCGGTGACGGTAAACGACGATCGCGTGAGCGTCCATCGCGAGGCCGTACGACCAACGGGTCAGATCACTCGCGTCGGCATCGCGCCGTCTCGCCGGCGGCGGCGCGAGCCCTGCCACCGTCGCGGGCACCTTCCCACGACTCGCGCCGACGACCAGGCGATGCCTGCCGTGCGCCACTGCTGCGTTGACACCGGCCTGGAGGGATTGGAGAGTTGAGAAAACAACCAATGGGGAGGGGTGTCTGTGCGCCGCTTGGAGGGCCGCACGGCGATCGTGACAGGCGCCGGCTCGGGTATCGGCCTCGGCTTGGCGCGCATCTTCGCACGCCACGGCATGGCGGTCGTGCTGTGCGATATCCGCGGCGAGCGCCTCGACGCCGAACTTGCCGAGGTGCGTGGCCTCGGCACTGCCGGCGCGATCGCTGTCGTCACCGACGTCTCCGACCGCGCCCCCGTGTGCAATGGCGCCGAGCAGGCCGTCGGCGTTCGGCGCGCTGCATGTCGCCTGCAACAATGCCGGCATAGTCATCCAGGGCCGGTCTGTGGCCGAGCACACGATCGAAGAGTGGGACTGGATGATCGGCGTCAACCTGCGCGGCGTCATCCACGGCATCGAGGTGTTCCTTCCCGCGAACCGCGCACATGGGCGAGAGGGCCACATCGTCAACACAGCCTCGATCGGCGGCTTCAAGGTGCGCGGCGAGCGCCGCACGGGCGCCTACTCGGTGACCAAAAACGCCGTGGTGGCATTGTCCGAATCGCTGGCGGCCGATCTCGAGGGCAGCCCCGTCGGGTATCGGTCCTGGCCCCAGCGGCAGCGAATACGCGGATCTATGTCTCCGGCGAGAGCCGGCCGGAGCGCTTTGGCGGGCCATATGCCGAGCCTGGCAACAGCCGCCTGCAGGCAGAGCTGGAGCGCGATGGCCTCGGCCCCGACGTGGTGGGCGAGCGCGCCATGTATGCCATCCGCGGGCGCGAGCTCTGCGTCTTCACGCACATGCATGCCCGGGAGTGGCTGCGCGCCCGCCATCGGCGCGCCGTCATCCCCGCGCAGACGGGGATCCAAGTCCCTTCTCAGTGCGCGTCGCCGGCACGTGCCCGGCGACCCTGGCAACCCTGGTTAGCTCCGCGACACCACCGACCGAAAACAGCGAGACGCCCATGCAGTTCTCCTTCTTCCACCTGATGCCGTGGACCGAGCTTGACGAGGCGCCGCCGCAGTGGCCGGTTGCCAACTCCGGCTTCGACCCGGCACGCGGCAAGCAGCTCTACGACGGCTACATCGATACGATGGCGTTCGCCGAGCAGTGCGGCTTCGACTGGGTCGGCTGCAACGAGCATCACTTCAGCCCTTACGGCCTGATGAACAACTGCAACCTGGTCGGCGGGGCACTGACGCAGCGCACCAAGTCGATCAAGCTCGCCATGCTCGGCAACCTGGTGCCGCTGCTCAATCCGATCCGGGTGGCGGAGGAGTACGCCATGCTCGACGTGATGAGCGGCGGCCGCCTGATCGCCGGCATGATTCGCGGCGTGCCTCACGAGTACATCGCCTACAACACCGTGCCGGATGACTCGCGCGCCCGCCTGCGCGAGGCGGCGGCACTGATCGTCAAGGCGTGGACGGAGCCGGAGCCGTTCGGCTGGGAGGGCGAGTTCTATCAGTACCCCTCGGTCTCGATCTGGCCGCGGCCGATGCAGCGCCCGCATCCGCCGATCCTGATGTCGGCGAGCAACGAGGAATCGGCCGCCTTCGCCGGCCAGCACAAGGCGATGATGGGCATGACGCTGATCGCCGAGCTCGGCGCCGCCAAGCGCTGCATCGGCGTCTACCGTGAGACGGCGCGCGCGCACGGGCTGGAGCCGACACCGGGGCATATTCTTCTGGGTTTCAACACCTGCATCGCCGACACCGACGAGGAGGCACAGGCGCACCTCGCCGAGGGCCAGCGCTACTTCCACCGAGTGCTGATGCATTCGATCCGCGACGCCCAGAGGCTCGTCATCCAGAAGTCTCGCTTCTTCGACAAGGCGCACGGCGAGGGCTTCGTCAACCGCCTGGTGACGCTGAAGGAGCGCACGATCGGCGACCAGATCGAGGCTGGCTCGGTGCTGTGCGGCAGCCCCGCCACAGTGCTCAAGCAGATGCGCCGGCTGAAGGACGAGCTGGGCCACGGCCACTTCAACCTCAATATGAAGATCGGCAATATTCCCGACGCTGTCGTCCGTCGCGGCATGGAGCTGTTCCGCGATTTGGTTCTGCCCGAGGCGAGGAGCCTGTGACGGCGCAGGTACCTCCCCACAGGCATCGCGCTCGCGGAGGCGGGAGCCCAGTGCGCCTCGTAGCCCGGAGCGGTTCAGTAGCGAGGCACCCCTCCGCCGATGCACGCGCTACGCCAACGCGCGCTTCCGCGCCAACAGGTGACCTGGCCGCCCGCCTGCGCGGGCGTGACGCCAGGTCGAAGGGATTTGCAGGAAAACGCACATGACAACCGACATGACAACCGACACGGCCTTCACCCAGCACACGGTCACCCTCGACACCGGCCCCGTCACGTACCTCAAGGGCGGCACGGGCCGGCCGATCCTGCACCTGCACCCGGCCGGCGGCCCGCGCGTGACACCGGCCATGCGGCTGCTGGCGCCCCGGCACACGATCTACGTGCCAACCACGCCGGGCTTCAGCGGCACGCCGGTCCACGACAGCGTCGCCTCAATGCCGGAGCTGGCCGACCTCGCGGCAAAATTCGCCCGCACGGTGATCGGCGGCCCTTGCGACGTGGTCGCCGAGTCGTTCGGCGGCTGGGAGGCGCTGTGGCTGGCAATCCGGCATCCTGACCTCGTCGAGCAGCTGGTGCTGCAGGCCCCGGCGGGGCTGCGCACCGAGGGTACCGGCGGCTTCCCCTCCAACGACCCGGCCGAGCGGATGCGCCGGCTCTATGCGGTGCCCGAGCGCGCTCCTCAGGAGACACGCTCGCCCGAGGTAATTGCCGGCGACCAGCGCATGTACGCCCGCTACACCGGCGGCCTCTCGCTCGATCCCGCCCTGCAGGCCGCACTCCCCACCATCAAGGCGCGAACGCTGATCCTGTTCGGCACCCAGGACAAGGTCGTGCCTCTTGATGCCGCTCGCCGCCTCATGGCTGGCATTCCGCAGGCGCGCCTCACCTACGTCTGGCGGGCCGCCCACGTGCCGGAGTTCGACCAGCCGGAAAAGGTCTCGCGCCTGATCGGCGCCTTCATGGAGCTGGGCGAGGGCTATGTCGTGCCACGGCCGGCCACAGCGTAGGCGAACTGGAGCGTCGGAGCGCAATCCTCCGCACATAGATGCGCCGGCGGATGACGCACTGCGCGCTCATCCGCTGGACACGTTCGGCGATCCCGTTCCTCACTGCAGCGCGTAGACGACCTGGACCTGAACACCGATGCGGCGCGTGCCCATCTCCAGGGCGGAAGGCCCCTCGCCGGTCCCGCCGAAACGGGCCATGCTGTAGCTTCCCATGCCGCTGGGATAGGCCTCGTCATGCTCGGCGATGCTGAGCACAGGCCCAAGCCGCGCACCTGCTGCCTGGGCGTAAAGCTCGCCGCGCTGTCGTGCCGCCTCCATGGCGCGCCTGCGGGCGTCGTCCTGCAGGCGCGGCAACTCGGCCACGCCGAAATGGACGCGAGCAATGTGGTTGGCGCCGCGTGCTGTTGCCAGCTTCAGGATCGCACCGATCCGGCTCGCGTCGCGAACCGTCACGCTCATCGAGCTCGCCGCCCGGTAGCCATCGACGGTGTCCTCGTCGTGATCCTCCGAGTGCTTGTAGCGCGGCTTCACTTTCAGCTCTCCTGGTTGCATGTCACGCGCCGCAAGCCCGGCCTCCTTCAGCCCGGCGACGATGTGCTTCATTGTCGTATCGGCCTGGGCAAGCGCCGCATGTGCGGTCTCTGCCTCGATCAGGACGCCCACAGAGATTTGCGTGGTATCCGGCTCGGTGACCACCCAGCCCGTGGCCGTCAGACTTACTGTTCTGGCTGTGCTGCCGATCTCGGTCATGCTGACTCCTCCTGCTGCAGCGTGTCCGCCCAAGGGTGCGCCTCCAGCCCCGCACCTTCATTGGTCGCGTTATGACATACAAAAATGCCGATATCAACCTTTGATATGCATTTTTTGACGTACGATGATCAAAATCATAAGATTGCGCCAAATTCAGCGAGTGCTCTCCTCCGTGCTAAGCCAGACCGCCGCAGAACTTGGTGGCCGCAGCGGCGTCCTGCCTACAGCGGTGCCCGGGCGGCTGTGACCGCGCGGCCCCCTTGGTCAGTGCCCCTGGACCGGATGCTGTTGTGTCCTCGCTACACATGCGTCTTTCCCAAGCGCGCCGAAGCGGTGTACGAGAGGCCTCTCATTGGGTGCGGGGGCCCGTAGCACAATGGTCAGTGCCGGCGGCTCATAACCGTCTGGTTGCAGGTTCGAGTCCTGCCGGGCCCACCAACAAAATAGCTTACAAGACTTGTAGGTAGAGCCAGGTTGTCCTGCACCATCACGATCTTCTCGGGCTTCAGGAACTCTGGTTTCGTCGAGACAGACCAGCGGTAGGGCCGGATCGTGCGGCCGCGTATAGACGTCGAGCACCTCCTCCATCGCGGCGACGAAGGCCGGCGTTGCCTTTCGACGGGATCACCCAGTAATCGATCAGGTGCGGCTTGAGACCGCTTTTTTGAGCGCGCGGCCGACCGTGTTGAAGTGCGCTGCCGGCACGATCTTGCGCTCGACGACGTGCCAGCGCGTCGACGATCTGCGCATCAAGCCAGCCGGGGCACCCTCGGCCTGATCCGCCTTCAACAGGATGCGCGCCTTCAGGATCGCCTTCGCCGGCGCCTTGCCTTTGGAGATCAACGCGTTCAAGCGCGCACGCTCTTGGGCGTCGAGTTCGACAATGAACTTCTTGGCTGCCATGATCAGACTGTCCTGCCGGGCGTCGCACGTCATGGATGCTTGAAGGGCGGTTCGGCCTCCTTGGAGGGGCCGGGGATGATACGAGATACCTGGCCGAACGAGCCCATCGTCGCCACGCGGGGCGGCGCCGTCCAGGAAGGCGATGCCCGGCCCCAGCCGCCCGAAGGCGGGCCCTCCTACCATAGCGTCCAAAACTGGCCCGCCTCCAGGCCCGCGGGAGGAGTGGCATGAGGGAACCTGCCGCAGCCTGGCACGTTTCCGCTATCGGGCCGAACAACATGTCAGATGCATCCACCGCGGCAGGGCTTCCGTCTCCCCGGCAGCCCCGGGGGGATCCGGCCGCGTCTCGCGAACTGGATGTAGTGAAGGTAGCCGCCGGCCTGGTGTCGGCGGCGGTCATCATTGCCGGCCTATACTACGGCCGCGACATACTGATCCCCCTTGCGATCGCGTTTTTGATTACGTTCGCGCTGAACCCGCCGGTCACATGGCTGGTCCGACGCGGCCTGCCGAGGCTGCTCGCAACGAGCCTCGTCATGGCGATCGTCGTGTGCACTCTGGCAGGACTAGGCATTGTTCTCGGTGCACAGGTCCGTTCGATGGCGGTCGAGCTGCCCGCCTATCAATCGACGATACTGACGAAGTTGGAGGATCTGCGCCAGAGCCTCAAAGCGCCTGGATCGTTCGAGGGCGTGCTCAAAACCGTTGAACGTGTGCAGAAGGAGGTCGAGTCAAAGGAGAGCAAACCCGCTGACGGTCGCCCTCCACAACGCGTTGAAGTCGTCCCCAAGCAGCAAACGCCATTCGAGCAGGCAATGACTTGGGCCTTGCGGGCATTGGAGCCGCTGGCTACCGCTGGCATCATCTTCCTCTTCGTCTTGCTGGCGCTGCTCGATATCGGCGACCTTCGAGATCGGTTGCTGCGCCTGTTGGGCGGGGACTTCCATCGTTCGACAGATGCGATGGAGGAGGCCGGCGGGCGTATCAGCAGGTATCTGCTGATGCAATTGCTCGTAAACGTCAGTTACGGCGTGCCGCTCGCCATCGGCCTCTGGATCATTGGCGTGCCAGCCGCCCTGCTGTGGGGCGCCGTGGCCGCGGTCATGCGCTTCCTCCCCTATATCGGCCCGCTGATCGCCGCGGTCTTTCCCATTGTGCTTGCCTTTGCCGTCGACAGCGGTTGGAACATGCTGCTCTGGACCGTTGCGCTGATTGTTGTCCTCGAACTCGCGAGCAACAACATTGTCGAGCCACTCCTTTACGGTTCCAGCACCGGGCTGTCGGCTATATCGCTGATCGTCGCAGCGATATTCTGGACAGCGCTTTGGGGTCCCCTGGGGCTGATCCTCTCCACGCCCCTCACGGTCTGTCTGCTCGTCCTCGGCCGCAATCTGCCTCAGTTTCAATTCCTTGAGACGATGCTCGGCTCTACGCCTGCGCTGGATGTTCCCACCCGCATCTATCAGCGGCTCATCGCAAACGATGCCGACGAAGCTTTCGAGATTGCAGAGACTGAGATCGAAAAATCTTCCCTCATATCGTTCTACGACGCAGTCGGGATCGAGGTCCTCCGGCTGGCCAGCGAGGAGCATCTCCGGAGCGCGAGCGCCGAGCATCGCCTGCGCCTGGCAACCGGAATGGATGCACTGCTTGACGATCTTAGAGATCAATACCCGTCATCCCTTGGTTCGGAGGCAAAGGCAAAGCCGGCGGTCCTGTGCATCGGAGGCAAATGGGAAGTCGATGCTTTCGCCGGGGAGATGCTGGCCCATGCGCTCGCCATGGAAGGGATCGCCTCAGACTTCCAACCTGCTGCCGAGGTCAATGCCGACTACCTGGCCAAGCTTGACCTGAAAGGCGCGAACGTCGTCTGCCTCAGCTACTTCACACCGAGGCCAGGCATCCCCGCTCGCCACGGCTGCCGGCGGCTGCGACGACGATGGCCGGAAGTGCGTATCGTCCTGGCGCTATGGAACGCGCCGCCGGAGGTGTTGACGAACCAATCCATTGAAGCTCTCAAAGCCGATGCAGTCGTGACTTCAGTCGAGGAGGGCGTTCGTCGTATCCACCGCATCGTCAATCCGGAAGAAGCCAAGGCGCTCCAAGAAGCCTCGCTGCCCGACAAGGACGCAAGGCGCGTGGACGCGCTGAAAGCAACAGAAGTGCTGGAGGGAGACAAGCGTGAGACCCTGGACGCGCTCGCCAAGCGGGCAGCCGACGTCTTCAACACCAGCGTTGCCGTGATCTCCACGATCCATCAGGATCGCGAATACTTCGTTGGGCAAAGTGGAAAGTTCCCGAAAGCAATCACCGATGATGCCGGGACGCTACTGCCGATGGACCGCGAACACGCGTTCTGCAACTACGTTGTGGGCGACGACAAATCGGTGGTGGTTCCCGATATCCAGCGCGACCCTCGCTTTGCCGATAACGAGACGATCAAGCTGTGGGGTGTGCGCTTTTACGCCGGCGCCCCGCTACGCGTTGCCGATGGCCTGGTCATTGGGGCGTTATGCATTCTTAATCCCGAACCCCGCACCCTTGAAGACGAGGAAATCGCCTTGCTGGAAACAATGGCCGCCGATGTCGCAGCCACCATTGCACGGGGCAACGCGACCGAAGAGCCCACGAAAACCGCACCTTCTGGCTTGTCCGCAACTATCGGACAGCAGGTGCCCTAGTCGAGCACCCGCGGGATAGCTCCGTCGATCCGGACCGCCGCGGCCGCGCATATTGGATAACGGCGCTGCGGACTCGGTGCGTTGCCGTGCCAAGCCGCACGGGTCGAACCTGGGTGGCGCAGCTGTCCTGCGACCTGTCACGTGGCGCATGTCATACCTCCGCCGCGTGCGCAGCAGCGCCGTGGCCTCCAGCTCTCTCGTTCGTCGTTTCTCAGGCGGCCTGGTGCCTGAGCGTCTCCGGGCTCTGCTGGCCGTTCCCCTTGAGCTCGGGCGAGACGAGCACGCCGGCATTGATCGGAATGCGCCGCGGTTTCAGCGCTTCCGGGATCTCGCGCTTGAGATCGATGACCAGGAGCCCTTCGCCCATCGTGGCACCGGTGACCTCGACGTAGTCGGCAAGGTCGAAGTGGCGCTCGAACGAGCGCGTGGCGATGCCATGGTGAAGGTAGGTCCGGCCATCGGGCTCACGCTTGTGGCCGCGGACCAAGAGTCGGTTCTCCTCGACGAGGATCTCCACATCATCCTTGCCGAAGCCGGCGAGGGCGAGGACGATGCGGTACCGGTCGTCGCCGCACTTTTCGATGTTGTAGGGGGGATAGGTGCTCTCGGTACGCCCGACGGCGTCGGAGAGCAGGTCCGGGAGCCGGTCGAAGCCGACCGAGGACCGGAACAGCGGGGTGAAATCGAGCGTCGCCATAGCCATCCTCCTTTCGAAGCGACAACCACGGAAATCACATGGGGTGGGACGCCCGGATGGGCCGTCCGCCTAGGAGTTAGGAGCGGGTTTCAGGTCGTCAAGAAGGGTTCAAAAAATTTTTGGCACTCTCCCCTTGACTGTGCCAGCAGGCTTCCTAAATCGCCGGCCGAAAGCGGCAGCTGGACGAGGGGTCCGCTTCGTCTGCTGACGCATGGTCAGGGCTGAAATGGAGGTTGAACATGAAGTTTCGCCCCTTGCATGACCGTGTCCTGGTGCGCCGCATCGACGCCGAGGAGAAGACGGCCGGCGGCATCATCATCCCCGACACGGCCAAGGAGAAACCGCAGCAGGGCGAGGTGCTGGCGGTCGGACCAGGCAAGCGCGACGAGACCGGCAAGCTGGTGCCGCCCGACGTCAAGGCCGGTGACGAGATCCTGTTCGGCAAATGGTCCGGCACCGAGGTCAAGATCGACGGCGAGGACCTGCTGATCATGAAGGAGGACGACATTATGGGTGTTGTCGAGGGGGCAGCCAGGAGCAAGACCACCGGTTCCACGTCGCGCGAGGCTGGCGCACTGGCTGCGGGTCTCGCACTTGCAGCGCTGGTGACGCTCCCTTTCGTAGGTTTCTGAGCACCATCACGCATGTGCGAGAACAATCGACGACATGACGAGGAAATGACATGTCCGCCAAGGAAGTGAAATTCAACGCCGACGCACGGGAGAAGATGCTCGCCGGCGTCGACATCCTGGCCAACGCCGTGAAGGTCACATTGGGTCCCAAGGGCCGCAACGTCGTGCTGGAGAAGTCCTTCGGCGCGCCGCGCGTGACCAAGGACGGCGTCACCGTCGCCAAGGAGATCGAGCTTGAGGACAAGTTCGAGAATATGGGCGCGCAGATGCTGCGCGAGGTGGCCTCCAAGACGTCCGACATCGCCGGCGACGGCACCACCACCGCCACCGTGCTCGCCCAGGCGATCGTCAAGGAGGGTGCGAAGTCGGTGGCTGCCGGCGCCAACCCCATGGACCTGAAGCGCGGCATCGACCTGGCGATCAACGCCGTGGTGGCCGAGCTCAATGTCAAGTCGAAAAAGCTCACCTCCAATGACGAGGTGGCCCAAGTCGGCACGGTCTCCGCCAATGGCGACAACGAGATCGGCCGCATGCTGGCCGAAGCCATGAAGAAGGTCGGCAACGAGGGCGTGATCACGGTGGAGGAGGCCAAGAGCCTGGAGACCGAGCTGGAGGTGGTCGAGGGCATGCAGTTCGACCGCGGCTACGTCTCGCCCTACTTCGTCACCAACGCCGACAAGATGCTGGTGGAGTTGGAGGATCCCTACATCCTCATCCATGAGAAGAAGCTCTCCGGCCTGCAGCCGATGCTGCCGCTGCTGGAATCGGTGGTGCAGACCGGCAAACCGCTCCTGATCATCGCCGAGGAGGTGGAGGGCGAGGCACTGGCCACCCTGGTGGTCAACAAGCTGCGCGGCGGCCTCAAGGTGGCGGCAGTGAAGGCACCCGGCTTCGGCGACCGCCGCAAGGCCATGCTCGAGGACATCGCCACCCTGACGGCGGGCAACGTCGTCTCCGAGGACCTCGGCATCAAGCTCGAGAACGTGACGCTCAACATGCTCGGCCGCGCCAAGAAGGTGACGATCGACAAGGACAACACCACCATCGTCGACGGCACCGGCAAAAAGGCCGACATCGAAGCCCGCATCAGGCAGATCAAGCAGCAGATCGAGGAGACCACCTCGGATTACGACAAGGAGAAGCTGCAGGAGCGGCTGGCCAAGCTGGCAGGCGGCGTGGCGGTGATCCGGGTGGGCGGCGCCACCGAGGCCGAGGTCAAGGAGCGCAAGGATCGCGTGGAGGACGCGATGCATGCGACCCGCGCCGCCGTGGAGGAGGGCATCCTGCCGGGCGGCGGCGTTCCCCTGCTGCGGGCCGTCAAGGCTCTCGATCACCTCAACATCGAGAACGAGGACCAGCGGACGGGCATGCGCATCGTGCGCAAGGCGCTCGAGGCACCGGCGCGACAGATCGCCAGCAACGCCGGAGAGGACGGCTCTGTCATCGTCGGCAAGATCATCGACAACGCCAGCTATACGTGGGGCTACGACGCCCGGACCGGCACCTACGGCGATCTCGTGGCCAGCGGTATCATCGACCCGACCAAGGTGGTGCGCACGGCGCTGCAGGATGCAGCCTCGATCGCCGGACTGCTGATCACCACCGAGGCGATGGTGGCGGAGAAGCCGAAGAAGAACAGTCCATCGGCGCCGCCGCCGATGGACTACTGAGGGCAGGTAGACGGGGCGCGCGAGACCTGGCTCGCGTGCCCCAATGCCATCCGCATCTCCGGCAGGAAGGACATCGGCTGCTCCTGAAGGTCGCAGCGTACACCTTGGTGCTGCCGATGATCTCACGCAACTTCCCGTGTCTTATGGGCCTTGAATCGCGGTGGTACCGGGCAGGCATCGCGGGTGACCCCGCCCTGCATCATGTCGGTGATCATAATCCGTTGTGAATCAAGGCATAAAGAAGCGGAAAAGCTTAGCAGATCGAGGTTGCCGAAACGGCAACCACACCACTTATAACCAGGTTCGAGTCCTGCCGGGCCCACCATCGCCGCTTTCCCGCCGACGCACCCAGGCTGCGCTGCTCCTGAGATCCAACGACCGACGTCCGTGCAATTGCGGCAGAGTTGCCAACACCTTTTGCAGCCTGACGTCCAGCCGCCTCTCGCGTCATGCAATCCTAGATTGTAGCAACGCTCCACGGTCGCCCCCCCGTCCGCGTGCGGCCGTGCGAGGCCCATGGTGGACCAATTCTCAAGAGCCAAGCGGGTTCTCGTCACCGGTGCTGCCGGCTTCATCGGCTTCCACCTCGTCACGCGCCTGCTCGCCTCGGGCGCAAAGGTTCACGGGGTGGACAATCTCGACCCTTATTATGACGTCGCCCTGAAGCAGGCGCGGCTAGTGGCCATCGGCGTGCAGGGCCGCTTCACGTTCTCGCCTCTGGATGTGACGGACTACGACGGTCTCGACGCCGTCATGGCCGAGCACCGCCCCGACGCTGTCGTGCACCTGGCGGGGCAGGCCGGCGTGCGCCACTCGATCGTCAATCCACGCGCCTATGCCAAGGCCAATCTTGACGGCTTCCTCTCGATCCTGGAGGCGTGCCGCGCCCATCCCGTCCGCCATCTCATCTACGCATCGTCAAGCTCGGTCTACGGCGCCAACGGCAAGGTGCCATACCACGAGGACGACCCGGTGCCGGCACCGCTGTCGCTCTACGCCGCCACCAAGCGCGCCAACGAGCTGATGGCCCAGAGCTACGCCCACCTTTACGGCATCCCCTGCTCAGGCGTGCGCTTCTTCACGGTGTATGGCCCCTGGGGGCGGCCTGACATGGCCTACTACGCCTTCACCAAGGCGATCCTGGAGGGGCGCCCGATCGATGTCTTCAACCACGGCGAGATGCAGCGCGATTTCACCTACATCGACGATGCCGTGGAGGCGCTGGTACGGCTGATCGACCGGCCCCCAGGCACACTGGCGCCGGGCGGCACCACGCCAGGCGCCCCGCACGCCATCTACAATGTCGGCAATCACGCGCCGGTGACGCTGGCGCATTTCATTGCCACCCTTGAGACAGCGCTCGGCCGCAAGGCCCGCAAGCGCTACCTGCCGATGCAGCCAGGCGACGTCCTCGCCACCTCAGCCGATATCGGACGCCTCGCCGATGTCACCGGCTTTGCGCCGCACACGCCGATCGAGGAAGGTCTCGCGCGCTTTGTCGCATGGTATCGGACTTATCACCGGCCGAAGACGGTCGCCCGCCGCACGCGGCAGCTGCCACGGCCGTCCTCCGCCGCTTCCTTGACCCGCGCCCCCGCCGCATCATAGAAACCGCTGACTGATAGCGCACTGCCGTTGCAGCGCTCTGGGGCGGACGGGGAGAGCCATCGTGCCGAGTCACGCAGGGATGCAGACC
>DASURA010000181.1:0-5768 GCA_036280295.1 Hyphomicrobiaceae bacterium | reverse complement strand
GCGGCCACGTTCAGTCAGCTCCTTGTCGGCACGGAGACGGCCGACGATGCAGCGGTCTGGCAGCTCGATGCAACGACCTGCATCATCGCCACGACCGACTTCTTCATGCCGATGGTCGATGATCCTTTCGACTTCGGCCGCATCGCTGCCACCAACGCCCTCTCGGACGTGTATGCCATGGGCGGCAAGCCCATCATGGCCCTCGCCATCCTCGGCATGCCGCTCGATAAGATCCCGACTGACGCGGTGCGCGAGATCCTCAAAGGCGGCGCTGCCGTGTGCGCCTCTGCAGGCATTCCGGTTGCCGGCGGACATTCGATCGATTGCCCGGAGCCCGTCTACGGCATGGCCGTCGTTGGAACCTGCCGGCCCGAGCATGTTCGGCGCAACTCCAATGCGCAAGACGGCGATATGCTGATCCTGACCAAGCCGATCGGCGTGGGCATATACTCCGCAGCCATAAAGAAGGGCGAGTTGTCACCGGCAGGCTATGCGGAGATGATCGCCACCACGACGCTGCTGAACAAAGTCGGGGCTGAGCTCGCGCGTGACGATGATGTGCACGCCATTACCGACGTGACCGGCTTCGGTCTGCTCGGTCACGCTTTGGAGATGGCACGCGGCGCCAAGTCGTCCATCGCCATCGAAGCAGCCGCTGTGCCGTTGCTGTCCGATGCCGCCTCGCTGGCGCAAAAGGGGTTTGTCACGGGAGCATCGCACCGCAATTGGTCAAGCTACCGTGAAGGCATTCTGTGGCCGGGCTCTCTGCCAGACTGGCACCGGCACCTGCTCGCGGATCCGCAGACGTCCGGCGGCCTCCTCGTGTCCTGCTCGCCCGCTCGCGCCGATACCATCCTGAGCATGGTCAAGGCGCATGGATATCCAGCAGCGCGCGTCGTCGGCCGCGCCAAGGCTGGTGCTCCCGTTGTCAGCGTGCAGGGCTGAGGTTCCGAGAATCCTGCTGACCTGCGTGCCTTGGAGGCACTCGCTCATGCGATATGGGTGGATGGCCGTTCTGTCCGGGCGGCAACATCCAAGCCCACACATCGCCGACGAGATCGAGTTCCGCTTCTCGGCGTGCTGCCGACGTGGGACAGGCGGGCCAACAGAGTCAATGCAAGCGTCGATCAGATGTCCGCTTTCTCCGCTTCGCGTCTTGATAGTTTTATTCTGCGTGACTACTCGCCAGATCCGAGCAGTCAAAACCGTCACGGCGCGTTCGTCAGCTTTCGCGCCAGGATGGGACCAGATCTAGGGATGCACGCTAACTGCCAGTATGATCCCCCCTCCTCTCTAAGCTGGGGAGCATCTGACCTAAGCGCTTGGCGGGCGCGGCACGGCGCACATGTGCAGCATCGCTCGCGAGGCGGGCGTCGAGGTCATCCAGATCGCTCCATCATTGTACCTGATCTGCGACGAGCCTTCCCCCTGGGCTCCACTGGAGGGGTGGAAGGAGCACCTCCGCAAAGTCCGCGAGCTTCCGGACCCGTACTCGCCGTCGGTGAAGCAGGCGGTTGAACTGGCCCTGCAGTCGATACGCGAAATCGAGGCTCGTGAGGCCGAGAAGCCCTGAGAAGGTCTGTGAGGGATATCCTGTTCGCGCAGCCTTACGTCTCCTTCTCGACGCCTTCTTGCCGTGCGCCCTGGCCTTAGCGACGGCCGGTTATGACCCTGGCTGTGTCACACGGCCAAGACCCGAACCGGAAGCGGGGGATGCCTCGTCGGTTGCACCACCCTGTGGTCTCTCCGAGCACCCCTGCTATTGAGCCGGTGTTTGGCTCGGCCGCATCCGCCAATACACGCCCTCCTTGGTTTCCAAGCGCTCGAACTCACTGGTGCGTTTGTCGGGCGGGCGCGCGCCGAGATGGATGATGCGCTTCATGTCGCTGACAAGCATGGGGCTCGATGTGTAGAGGTCGTGGTTCAGGGCGAACAGGCTGGTGCCTGCAGCTGTGATATCGATGGTGTCGACACCCGGCGCGATCAGCGGCATGCCCCTGAAGTAGCCGGCCCGGGCCTCGCCCCAGAGCCACTCGGAGACGCGCAGCGCCCAGTCGCTGCGCGAGGCGTAGAGCGTGACGCGCCCGCCTGCAACGCGGATCGACCTCGTGAGGCGCCCGAACAGGTCGCGGTCGACATCAGGGGCGGCGCTGATGATCTCGCCGATGGCATAGGCCGGCTTGGCCGCGGCGATGCGGTCGAGCGCATCGAGCAGAACCATGTTGCCCGCCGCGCCGGCCCTGCGATTTATAGAGGCCGCCCAGGTTCGCCTGGATCACCGCGATCATCGGATGGCCGGGCACAAAGGCCTTCTCGGCGACCTCGAGCGCCCGCCGCATCAGCGGCTCGGCGTCCTTGGGCCGGTTTTTCTCTGCTATGGCCAGCCTGCGGCGTATGAACGGCTCGGCCTCCGCGTAACGGGCGTGCGCCGTTCCCTGACCCACTTCTGCCATTACAACCGACCGCAGTGTTGCTGACGCCGTAGGTGCCCGCACTATGCGGGTTGTTCGGCCCATCAACGGATCAGCCAACCTGCGAAGCACGAGCTGCACGACGGAACGGGGCTCCTCCCGCGCCTCAGAAGTGAGCGCCCTCAGCTCTTGGAAGCACTGGCGTCATGAAAGAGGGCGGGTGGCCTGGTGCCAGCCTTGAGCGCCTCTGCGACCGTCCTCGCAGCCGACAACGCCTCGGCAACGGCAATATCCATATCGATGTAGCGGTAGGTGGCCAGCCGCCCGACAAACGTCACCCCGGAGCTGATGCGCGCCTCGGCGAAATAGCGCGCGATCAGCGGCTCGTCTCCAGCGAGACGCAGCGGGTAATAGGGAATATCGCCTGCCTGGTGGTCCCGACTTCTCTCAAGCACATAGACGGTCGCGGCATGCCGCTCCCAGGGCGTGAAATGCTTGTGCTCGATGATGCGCGTCCAGGGCACTGAGAGATCGCAGTAGTTCACCTGCGCGACATCCTGGAAAGTGCCGCTGGCCCGGAGCACCTCGAAATCGAGCGTGCGATAGGAAAGGCGACCAAAGGCGTAGCCGAACCAGCCATCGATCGGCCCGGTATAGATCGTATGCAGGAAGCGGGAGGCGAGCTCCCGGTCCCCGGTCACGCCGTAGCGCGCGGAAATCCGGGGATGGTCGAGCATCGCGGCGACCATCGCCGTGTATCCGTCCTCGGGGATGGCAACTCGCCTATGGCGGTAGTAGCTGGGGTCCTCGCTGAAGCGCAG
Source organism: Hyphomicrobiaceae bacterium (assembly GCA_036280295.1). Taxonomy (GTDB): domain Bacteria; phylum Pseudomonadota; class Alphaproteobacteria; order Rhizobiales; family Hyphomicrobiaceae; genus AWTP1-13. Next base: position 2,536 of record DASURA010000181.1, on the reverse strand, counting down.
CGGGATACGCCGCAGGATGGACGCGGGGAGCCGGCTGGGCGCGATACCCCACTGCTTGCGCGTGTAGCCCTCGAAGAAGGCCTCGTAGAGGGCGTCGCCCAGTCGGCTGCGGCCCTGCTCCTCGAAGTTCGCCGGTGGCTGTGGATAGCGGCGACCGACGGCGGCAAGGTGTGCCTCGGCCTCCTCCGGGGTGAAGCCGCGGCCGAAGAACTGGCGCATGGTCGGCAGCGTGATGGGCAGCGGATAGGTCCGACCGCCAGTGACGGCGCGGACCGTGTGCGTGTAAGGCCGGAGCTTCGCGAACCGCTCGAGGAACGCCCACACCTCGGCATTGTCGCTGTGCAGGATGTGCGGGCCGTGCGCATGCAGCATGATCCCGGTCTCGGCGTCGCGGTAGGTGTGGCAATGTCCCCCGGGATGGCTCTCCTGCTCGGCGACCGTCACCGACAGCCCGCTCTCGGCCAGCACGCGCGCTGCCGTCGCGCCGGACAGGCCTGCGCCGATCACGAGAATGCGTGGATTGCTCAAAGGCGAACCCCGTCAGTTGTCTTTCGCCGGAGGATGCCTTATCGGCAGACATCCACACAACGATCGACGCTCACCACATGCTCGATGGCCACAGAATTGTCTGTGTGACGCCCGCCGGCCGCCGGCGCTACCTCAGGCTCCTCATCCCCTATGTGCTGTCGTGCCCAAGGGTCGACCGGTACGATCTGTGGGTCAATACGCCCGACCCGGCCGATCTCGCCTTCTTGGAAGCCGTGGCCGGAATCGACGACCGCATACGTCTGGTGCCGTTGCCGGAAGGGAAGAAGCCGGGGCCGGCCGCGATCGGAGCGTTCTGGCCCGGCGCAACCGACGCGGACACGGTCTATGTCCGCTTCGACGATGATGTCGTGTGGATCGATCCGGCGTTCTTCGATACTTTCCTCGCCTTCCGGTTGCAGCATCCGGAATATTTCGCCGTCGCCCCGCTCGTCATCAACAACGCGATGAGCACTTACCTTCTCCAGACCTTCGGAAAGGTCAGGACCTCGCGGCCCGTCGGCCCGGACCGCTTCGACCCGATCGGCTGGATCAATCCGACGCTCGCCCGCTCCCTGCATGTCTTCTTTCAGGAGCTGGTTGCCGCCGACGAGGTGCAGAGGCTCGCCTGCGGCCGCGTGCCCTTATCGGTGAACTGCTTCTCCATCAACTGCATCTCCTGGCTCGGGCGCGACTTCGCGGCGTTCGGCGGCCAGGTGCCCAAGGGCGAGGACGAGGAGGCGGCTGCCAGCTGCACGCTGGCTTTGCGCGCCGGTCGCATCAATGGCGTTGAAACCGCGGCCGTCGCCGCCCATTTCGCCTTCTACACCCAGCGTGAGCTGATGGATCAGAGCGGGCTGCTGGGCGGCTACGTGCGCCTGGCTGCCGGCCGTCACGAGCTGGAGCCCTGGCGCACCCGCGTCGAGGCGATCTACAGCGAGTTGGAGAGCCGCTACCCGGTGCACCTGTCGCTCGGCGGCTTCGCGCCTCTGAGCAAGCGCAAGCGCCCCCTCATCAAGCGGCTCCTCCGCCCCAAGCGCGACAAGGCGCCTGAGGAGATCACGGTCCAGCGCGGGCCGGGCTTCTGACCTAGCCCCCGGGGCCAATTCAGGCTGCCTTGCGATCAGGCTCGCGCTGGTGGCAAGAGCGGCGGGAGCACCGGGGCGAGGTGGAGGCGGCTGCCATCCCGGATGGTGATTCCCTGCTCGACATCGGCGAAGCGCGACTGGGTGTAGTACTGACGGACGATCGCCTGATGGGACTGACGCTCAGCCTCCGATACGGCGGGCCTCATGCCGATCAGGCGCCTGAGGAGCCCCTTCGCCTCACGGCGAGATACATGAACGAAGTCGCGGACAGTCCACTGCTGCCTCAGCCACCCCGCCCAGGGGGTGTTGCGGATGAAGTCCTCATAGAGGCGGTAGGCGTCGAGGTCCTGGAACAGCCCCTTGCCCTTCTTGAAGCGAATCCAGGGCTTGAGAGGGCCATCGTAATGAACGATGACTGGCAGGACCTCCTCCATGGAAAAGGCAAATCGGCTGCGAGGCCGCGCGTTCCAAATGGGCGAGAGCTCGAGGATATCGCCATCGAGCACGCCATTGAGGGCATCCTCGTCGGGCAGAAGGCAGATATCCGGGTGCTTCCGGATGAACTCCAGCGTCCGGTTCGTGAGCTGCTTCCGGTTCCAGCTCTCGACGGCTATAAGGAGCACGCCGGAGTTGAAGTACGGGTACGGCGGCGTCATGCCGAGAGCCTGCATGTGCCCGAGCCGCCAGCTCTTTTCCGCATCCGGCACGCCGACCCACAACCGCCCTGCGGGAACCGCGGCAACGGCATGCGCGCCCATGTCGAGCCGGAACAGCGCGCTCACGTCGCCGGCGATCACGAGGTCGGCATCGAGATACAGGATCTTGTCGTAGCGGCCCGAGAGATGCTCGGCGAGCAGCAGCTTCATCAGCGTCGCCGTGGATAGCCGAGACTGGAGAATGGGGACGTCCCGGACCGAGGAGGT
>DASURA010000180.1:0-11430 GCA_036280295.1 Hyphomicrobiaceae bacterium | reverse complement strand
CATGGCCGCCATCAACTTCAAGGGTGGCACCGGCAAAACTACCGTCGCGATAGCAATTGCTGAGGGTATCTGCCGTCTCATGGGAAAGCGCGTCGCCGTCATCGACTGCGATTTTCAGTGCAGCGCCTCGATCGCCATGCTGGGACGGCGGACCTTGAACGATCTGATGCGCAAGAATGCCACCATGGACTCTCAGCTCCAGAGCGCGCTGTCCAACAAGAAGAACGTGATGCGCTTCGGTGCCTGCGCGGTGCCGGCGCAGTTTTGCGTCAGCGAGGCGGCCGGGCTCATGCACGTGCTTCCCGGCAGCCATGAGATGCCACGGCGCGAACGGCAGATAGCGGCCGCATTGATGCCGCGCGGCAATATCCACAACGCGTACGAGAATGCCGCGATCAAGATGGGGGAAGTGTTCCGGTCGCTGCTGGACGAGTTCGACTTCGTCCTGATCGACTGCCCCCCCGGCCTGACGCTGTTCTCCGAGGCGGCCATCCGGGCCGCGGACGGACTGATCATTCCAACGCTCCCCAACGAGATCTCGTTCACAGCGATCGATCATTTGCGGGCAGAGATCGCCCGGGCACGCCCCGATCGGTCGTTCGATGACATGCTCATTGGCACGGTGGTCTCCAAGGTGCGGCAGAAGGCGGGAAGCGCGTCCTATCGCGCCCATATGGAAACGATCGAGCGCCTTCTGGATCGCGTCGCGCCGCAATTCCAGCTGCTGAAGCCGTACCTGCCCTATTGCAAGGAGCTTGAGGGAGCGACCTGGCGCGATAACGATGAGAGCCGCATCAACTTTGCGACCCGCTATGGCTCGTCCTCGCTGACGATCGAGCGGCTGGTCCAGGAGTTTGCCGACAGGTGCAGCGAGCTCATGGTGCGGCAGGGGACGCCCCAGCTGGCGCGTCGGCAGCCCGCATGAGGCAAGAATCCCCCACCATGTCCGCCGAGAGACCAATGGCCAGCGCCCCCGGCAAGCTGAACCCGCGCATCACCGTCATCGGTGTCGGCGGTGCAGGCGGCAACGTGGTCAACAACATGATTGCGGCCGGTCTCGCCAACGTGAAGTTCGTCGTTGCCAATACCGACATGCAGGCCTTGGCGTCGTCCAAGGCGGAGACCCGCATCCAGCTCGGCGAGAACCTGACCGAAGGGTTGGGGGCAGGGTCGGACCCGGAGATCGGCGAGGCAGCGGCGGAGGAAGCTGCCGAGGAGATCCGCACGGCCATTGCCGAATCGCACATGCTGTTCATCGCAGCCGGGATGGGCGGCGGCACCGGCACCGGCGCGGCTTACGTGGTGGCTCGGGAGGCGCGCGATTCGGGCATTCTGAGCATCGCCGTCGTCACCAAGCCCTTCCAGTTCGAGGGCGCCAAGCGGCTGCGCAACGCCGAAGCGGGCATCAACGAGCTTCGCAAATACGCCGACACGCTGCTCGTCATCCCGAACGAGAATCTGTTCCGCATCGCCACCGACCGGACGACGTTTGCCGACGCCTTCGTGATGGCCGATCAGGTGATGTACTCCGGCATCGTCACCATCACCGACCTGATCATGAAGGAGGGGCTGATCAATCTCGACCTCGCCGACGTGAAGGCGGTGCTGGGCGGCATGGGCCGCGCCATGATGGGCATGGGCGAGGCCTCCGGCGAGCAGCGCGCCATCGCCGCCGCCGAGGAGGCGATCGTCAATCCGCTGCTCGACGAGGTCACGCTGAAGGGCGCCAAGAGCCTACTGCTCTGCATCACCGGCGGCCGCGACATGACGCTGTGGGAGGTTGAGGAGGCGGCGAGCCGGGTGTGCCAGGAGGTCGATCCGGACGCCAACATCATCGTCGGCGCCACGTTCGACGATGGTCTGGGAGACAGGATCCGCGTGTCGATCGTCGCTTCGGGCATGCCGAGGGTCGTCGTTCCCGAGCCCACCCGGGACGGCGAGCTGCCGGTATGGACGCCGCGCTCGCAGCGCGAGCCGGGCGTGGACCTGTACGGCCGCCGCCTGGGCGAAGGAGAGGTGGAGACGCAGCGCGTTCCCGCCAGGGGCCGCGCAAGGACACGGCGCACCGCCGGCGAAGGCGATCCGGCAGGCGACGGGCTGACAGATGGTCTCAGCGCGCTGCCGAAGACGCCGGGCCGGGCGCGGAAGGGCGGCGGCCGCAAGCAGGGCGAGACCGGACCAAAGCGCGGCCCCGCGCTGCCTGATGGTGTCGAGCTCGGCGATGCGCGCCGCAGGGCCACGCGGCGGGCTGTGGACGGCTCCCTGCCGCCTCCGGTCAATTGGCGCGAGCTGACGGCTCCGGACACAGAGCATCCCCGCTCGCCGCCGCAGCCGGTGAATTGGCGCGAGCGCATGGCGGCCGCCGAGGAGCGGACCTCGGAGGACGCCGACTTCGACGGCTCCATCGTCCCCGAGCGGGATCCAGACCCGGCGCCACGCAAGCCCGGCTTTTTCGAGCGCCTGGGCTTCGGGCGCAGGCGGGCGTAGGGGTTGGATCAGCGAAGCGTCAGCCGTCTCGAGCGTAGATTGGCGGATTACGGGCTGCGCCCTGATCCCACCCTACGCCACGAGGCCTGTCCGGCGTTCCGCTGCCATGAGGGCCGGGCTCCCAACTAAAGATGGTGTGCGGCTGCTGCCCAGGCCCTATGCTCAAGGTCAATAAAGACCAATAGCACCGGGAGGCGTGCGATGGAGCGCATCTGGCTGAAGAACTATCCTGAGGGTGTCCCGGCGGAGATTGATCCCAGCCGCTACCGATCCCTGGTGGCGCTGCTGGAGTCGAGCTTCGCCAAGTACCGCAGCAGCGACGCCTTCGTCTCGATGGGCAAGAAGCTCACCTATGGGCAGCTCGACGAGATGTCCGCCGCGGTTGGCGCCTGGCTGCAGAGCAAGGGCCTCGCCCGCGGCGACCGCGTTGCCGTGATGATGCCCAATATCCTGCAAAATCCGGTCTCGGTGGCAGCCGTCCTGCGCGCCGGCTACGTCGTTGTGAATGTCAATCCGCTCTATACGCCGCGCGAGCTTGAGCACCAGCTCAAAGACTCCGGCGCCAAAGCCATCATCATCATCGAGAACTTCGCGCACACCCTGCAACAGGTGATCGCCCGGACCCAGGTGCAGCATGTGGTGCTGACCGCGCTCGGCGACCTGCTCGGCTTCCCCAAGCGGGCCATCGTCAATACGGTTGTCCGCAAAGTGAAGAAGATGGTGCCTGCCTTCTCGCTGCCGGGTGCCACCAGCTTCAACGACGCGGTTGCCGCCGGCCGGCGGATGACGCTGCAGAAACCGGATATCGGACCGCAGGACATTGCCTTCCTGCAATACACCGGTGGGACCACCGGCGTGTCCAAGGGCGCCACGCTGACGCACCGAAACGTGGTTGCGAACACGCTTCAGAACGATGCGTGGCTGCAGCCCGCCCTCAAGAAGGGCGCAGGCAGCGGGCAGTTCACCATCGTCACGGCGCTGCCGCTCTACCATATCTTCGCGCTCAGCGTGTGCGCCTTGCTCGGCATGCATATTGGTGCCCGCTGCCTGCTGATCGTCAATCCGCGCGACATTCCAGCCTTTATCAAGGAGCTGTCGAAATACGAGTTCCATATGCTGCCGGCGGTGAATACGCTCTATAACGCGCTGCTCAATCACCCCGATTTCGCCAAGCTCAATTTCAAGGGGTTGAGGGCCGCAAACGGCGGCGGCATGGCGGTGCAGCGCGCGGTCGCCGAGCGGTTCTACAAGCTGACGGGCACTCCCATCATCGAGGGCTACGGCCTGTCGGAAACCTCGCCGGTGCTGACCTGCAACCGCGCCGACAACGCCGAGTACACCGGCACCATCGGCCTGCCGGTACCCTCCACCGAGATCTCCATCCGCGACGAGGCCGGCAACGAGCTGCCGCTGGGCGAGCCGGGCGAGATCTGCGCCCGCGGCCCGCAGGTCATGGCCGGATACTGGCAGCGCCCGGAGGAGACTGCGGAAGTTATGACGGCCGACGGCTTCTTCCGCACCGGCGACATCGGCACCATGAATGCGGAGGGCATGGTCAAGATCGTCGACCGCAAGAAGGACATGGTCCTGGTGTCGGGGTTCAACGTCTATCCCAACGAGGTCGAGGATGTGGTGGCGAGCCACCCCGGTGTGCTCGAATGCGCCGTGGTCGGAGTCCCCGACGCAGCGTCGGGCGAGGCCGTGGTGCTGTTCGTGACCAAGAGGGACCCGGCACTCACCGAGCGGGCGATCCTGGATTTCTGCGCTACGCAGCTCACCAACTACAAGCGCCCGAGATACGTGATCTTCCGTCAGGAGCTGCCGAAAACCAACGTCGGCAAGGTGCTGCGCCGGGAGCTGCGCGATGCTGCGGTTGAAGCCTTGAACAAGGTGAAGGCGGCGTAGGGATGTCAGGCCATCCGTGGCCTGACATCATTGCACGATCGCCTGCCGGAGCCATGGTGCCAGACCCGGAAGGCCTGGCACCCGCTCTAGGCAGCAAGCAGTCCCATGTCTTCGGAGCGCTGCGCCGTGACCTCCGGCCAATGGTGCAGGAGACGCGGCAGGTCGGATTTGGACGAGCGGTAGAAGCGCGTGCGATGCTCGACGGGCATGGCGCCGGCGAATGCCAGCACGTAATGCTGCGGCCGGCTCCGATCGTTGCAGCAATGCGGCGTGCGCTGGCCCTCGCCAGGCGAATGGGTGTGGAACTCGTCGCAGTAGGGGCACAGTACGGCCCACATGTGGCCGAGCCCGAGGCCACGCATCCTGCGGCTGTCCGGAAGGGACCACGCCAGCACCGACGGGCAACGGTCGCGATGCCGCCAGGAGATCTGGTTGCTGACGCGTTCGCCCCAAAGCCGCAGCGATCCCTCGCTGTGGCGGCGATGCCGACGCACAAGCGCGCGCTGAGCGCGCTGCTCGCGCCAGACCTCCATCGCGCGAAATTCCAGCGCGAGCGCGGCCCAGAAGCAGATGACTCCTGTCCGTACCAGGACATGCCGCATCGTGTGCGAAAGATCCTCGCGTCTCGATGCCTCAAATGCTTTAGCTGACCAACTCCAGGCAATGTTTCCACGCATAGCAAACCATTCCCTTCTCCCCAGAATTCCGTAGAGCTAGTTTACTTGGACAGGTTAATACGGCGTTAACGGCTTTGGATGCTCGGAAAAACGCGGAAATATCGCTCGCTTTTTTGCAATTTCAATTCGATCCGGCAATGGAGATCCGAGTTTCGGGGCTGTCGGTGATTCGCCGACAATGCCTGGATATTTTGTTATGCGAAAAGACCAAGTTGAAAGCGCAATGCCATCGGGCGAGGTCAAATGCGGCTTTCCGCTCTTCCCGTGTACCGCCGTGCTCGACCCAGTGATGGAGGATGCGCCACATCCGGGTGTCGTGCTCGCCCACGAGGCGGGCGGCGGCGGCGACCGGCATCGCCGTCATCAGGGTCATGGCGAGCGCCTCGAACAGGAGGGTGAAGCCGGAGCCGGGGCGCGCCCACGGGACGGCGATCTGCTTGACGCCGCAGTCGGGGCAGTCGATGCGCGGGGTGCGGGCATGCAGGAACGCCTGGTGCTGGAAGAAGTCGAGGTGGCGCCACTCCTGTTTGGAGGTGTCGTGCACCGGGCAGTCGGCCCTGCCGCAGGCCGGGCAGGCGAAGCGGGCGCCTCTGGCGAAGTCGATCTCGATGTCGAGGCGACGCTTGTCGGCGTCGAAGGCGCAGGCCTTGACCTGCCACGGCGGCACCAGACCCAAAGCGAGCTGCATGAGATCGGTGTCGCGCATGGCCTCTCCTCCGCCCCGTTCCGCGCCATGGTGCCGCCGTGCTCGCGTCCGTCAAGGACAAGCGCCTTCGGCGTGGCGCGCAGGCGCGCCATCCTTGACGGCCGCTGCGCGCGACGGCTTGCACGACGTGCGGCCGGGACGGAAGGATGCTCCGCAGGGAGCCGAACCAAAGGATCGGACGAAGAGGAAGGACCCCACAGGCCGCTCGGGTCACCCACTCACAACAGCGAGGAGGCTGAAGAAGGCGCAGGGCAGGCAGCCGGTCAGGTTGGCGACTCAACAGCCAGTAAACTCAAATGGCCTGTCCCTCAACGTCGCGTGACAGCTCCTCGATCGCCTGCTCGGTGCCGGGCCAGTGCGGGTGCACCTCGTGGAGCCGCCGCATTACGGCCAGCGCGCCGCGCTTCTCGCCGATGTCGCGCAGCACCTGCGCCAGGCCATCGAGCGCCTTGTAGTTGCTGGGATCGAGGGCAATGGCGCGGCGCAGATCGCCCAGCGCCAATCCCACGTCGTTCAGCTGGAAGTACACGAAAGCGCGCCGGCTCCACCCTTCGGTGTAGTCCGGTGCCTGCTCAACGACATGGTTGAGGAACCGCAATGCCCGATTGAAGTCCTTCGCGGCCACGGCCTGCATGGCGCGGCCGAAGAGAAGGTCGACAGTAGGACTGCCCGAATGCAGCCAGACACGCTCAATGCGGTTCTCGACCGCCTTGGCCGCGGATTCGCTGTCGGCGTCGGCGAGCTGCTCGTAGAGGCCGGCCAATACGGCATCGCGCTCGGCTGGTGTTCGCGGCAGGCTGGGTGCCGGCGGCGGCTTCTTCTCGGCCTGCTTGCGGTCGGCATCGGGCGTGGTGTCTTGCGCCCACGCAGCCTCAAGCAGTCGCACGGAGGGGGTCGGCCCAAGGGCCGTCAGACCAAGCGAGAGCAGACCGACAGCGGCGAGGCGCCGCACGTTTGCCAAGGTTATCATCACGGCAGGATAGCCGTGCCGGCATGGCCCGTCAAAGTGACGACGACTTCAGCCTTGCCGCGCCTTAAAGCGACGGTTGGTCTTGTTGATGATGTAGACGCGCCCCTTGCGCCGCACCAGCCGGTTGTTGCGGTGGCGCGCGCGCAGTGATTTCAATGAGTTCCTGACCTTCATGGCCTGAGCCTTCACCGGATTCGTGCTTGTGGTCGTGCGCTTGGCACGTGAGACAAAGGCGCTGCTCGCCGCGGCGGAGCGCTCCCCGCGGCCAAGAGCCACAAAATCGCCGCCGCTGCAATACGAAAACGCACCACAACTGCGTCCGAGCATGGGGCAGACGCCTTTCGGCCAGCGTCGCCGCACGCCCCCGCGGGCGAGCCAAGGCTAACCGTTGCCTAATGCGCGACGTCACGGCGCAGCCAGGAGGAGTTTGCAGCGCACTTTCGCATTCCGGTCGGGACGCTGCGCGCGATTGGGAGCAGGGCCGTAAGCAGCCGGACGCCACCGTTAAGGCCTATCTGGATGTGATCGCCAGCGCGCCGAACCTGGTGCGCAACGCCCTGGCGCAGCGGCCCAAGCCGCTTATCCCGCCATATGCAGACGCGCGTCGCGATGCCCGCCGCGAGGCTCTCCGACGCGCCGCCATCCGGCCAAGCCGCGGCTGCCCTGCCCTCTACATTATGCCAGCTGCGTTTGGTACCAGTCCAGGATCTGCTCGCCCGTCCACGCCACCACGCCCTCGTGCGCCAGGATGTCGGCGAAGGCGCGCTCCACGTGGCCGATGCGGTGCGGGACGCCCGAGAGATAGGGGTGGCAGGAGATGGCCATGATCTTCGCCCGCTCGGCCGACTCCGCGTAGAGGCAGCGGAAGTTGTCCATGGCGCGGGTGTGAAACTCCTCCGAGTCGTGGTGCTGCAGGTTCATCATGACGATGTCGTGCACCTCGAAGGTGTAGGGCAGCGCCACGATCGGACCGTGCTTGGTCCTCAGCGTGACCGGGTCGTCGTCGAGCACATAGTCGCCGATATATTCCACGCCCGCCTCGGTGAGGTAGTCGAGCGTGTCGAGGGTCTGCGTCAGCCCAGGTCCGAACCAGCCGCGCGGGCGCTTGCCGGAGAACTTCTCGATGACCTCCATCGTCCTGGCGATGGTGGCCTTCTGATCCTCCAGCTTGTGCATGGGGATCTGCTCGTAGCTGTGGGCGCTGAGCTCCCACCCCGAGTCCAGACACGCCTGCACCACCGGCGCGTAGGTCTCGCAGATCTTTGCATTGATGGCGACGGTGGGCTTGGCGCCGATCCGGTCAAACATCCGCCGCAGGCGCCAGAATGCGACGCGCATGCCGTACTCATGCCAGCTCCAGTTGGGCAGGTCGGGCACCTGTGGCGCTCCTTGCGGCGGCGTGATGACCACGCGGGCCATCGGCCGCGACAAGTCCCAGTCCTCCAGCGAGAAGACCGGCCAGACGACAAGGCGGATACCGTCAGGGAAGCGCAGCGGGGGACGGCCTTCAATGGGTGAGAACGCCAAGCGCTCGCGCGGATGCATGTCGATATTCCTCCCTGAAGGGCTCTGCCTCGCGCGGCAGGATTGTTCCAGATTGGTCGAAGGCACGCAGGAGTGTCAACGCGTGCGCCAGGCAACAGCGAACAGGTACGCTATCGGATGAAGCGGAGAATGCCTGCGCCCTTTCAAGGCCGGCCCTACGTGCCGGCCTCCGTCTCTCGCAGGAAAGTCTCGATGATCCGGTTCCACTCCGGCCAGTGGCGCCGGTAGGAGTAGTGCCCGCCTTCGTCCAGCAGGACGAGACGCGAGCCGGGGATGGCCCGGTGCAGATCCTCCGACTGGTAGGGCGGCACGGTGGCATCATCGCGCGTGCCGACGATCAACGCAGGCCCGGCAATCCTGGAGAGATCCGCGGAGCGGTCATGCGACAGGGTCATATCGAGGCGCTGGGCCAGCACCTCGATCGGCGCCACAGTCTCCAGCGACCGGCGCTCCATGGCCATTACCTTGTCAAGGTCGTAGCGGAACTGCATGGCGCCGTTGGTGAACAGCGTCGATACCTTCACATACTCCTCCGGGCCGTACGCCAGCGCGATGCGCTTGCGCGTCATCTGCACACGTGCAATGAACTCGTCGGCCTTGACCCAGGTGTTGGAGAAGATGCAGCAGCGCACGCGGTCGGAGTGGTCGATGGCCAAGTTCTGCAGCACGCAGCCACCGGTCGACGTGCCGGCAATATGCGCCCGATCGATCCCCAGGGTGTCCATGAGGTCGATCACGTCGCGCGCCAGCGCCTCGGTGGAGTAGCCACCTGCCGGCTTGTCGCTGTCACCGGCCCCACGATGATCGAAGGTGATGCAGCGGTAGCGCTGGGAGAACTCGGCGATCTGGTATTCCCAGGCGTTCACCAGGCCGGAGAGGCCCGGAATGAAAATGAACGCTGGGCCGGATCCACGCTCAACGACGTTGAGCGTGATCGGCCCAATATTGACCCTTGGCAAAGCTCCCCTCGCTACTCCCGGCTTCTCGCCTATTCCCCACTGGCCAGAATCTCTGCGATCTCGACCACGCGCCCCTCGCGGGCACTCCTGACACCAGCCTTGATGACCGCGAGGTTCCTCGCTGCCCAGTAGCCGTCCGTCTCCGGCTGCGTGCCGGTGCGGATGCAGTGCGCAAACTCCTCCAGCTCCTCGCGGATGGTATCACCATCCTCCACGGCAACCGGATGCGCCTTGGTCTCCCCGCGCTTCAGATGCCGGAGCCCGGAGAACATATCGTAGTACGCGCTGGCTTCCTTGCCGTAGATGTTCATCATGTAGTACTCGGACGCCGAGGCGTAGGAGGCCGTCACGTTGGAGAGCGCGCCGTTCTCGTGTCGCAGGATCATGTTGGCCACGTCCGGATTGTCTCCGGGAAGCACGAGTTGGGCCAGCTGCGCCGAAACGGCCTTGACCGGGCCCATCAGATACTCCAGCACGTCGACATAATGGATGCCGATCTGGAGCATCACGCCGCCCGGCATGCCCGCCGCGCTGTACCGCCAGGACGACAGGTCGAAGCGACCCAGCCGGTCGCGGCTGATGTTGCATTCGGCCTGCACCAGCTTGCCGAAGCGCCCGGCCTCGATCTCGCTCTTGATCCAGCGGAAATGCCGCTCCCGCCGACGCTGGTAGCCGAGGGCGAGCACGACCCCCGCCTTCTTGCAGGCATCGGCGATGGCCTGGCCTTCGCCTACCGTGTTGGCGATCGGCTTGTCGAGAAACACGTGCTTGCCGGCGCTGGCCGCCTGCGCGGTCGTCTCCAGGTGCACGTTGTTGGGCGTGGTGTTGATGATCGCCTCGATAGAGGGATCGCTGAGCAGCTCCTCGTAGCTGGAGACGGGGCGACAGCCGTACTTGGTGGCGAATGCATACCGCTTGTCCGCCGAGCGCGTGAAGCAGGCCACGATCTCGAGCCGATCTGAGCGCTGCGCGGCATCCGCCAGCACGTCAGACCACCACCCCATGCCAAGCGCCGCAACGCGTAATGGCGCCTCTGTCATACGTCCCCTCTCCTGAGCATCTGCGATTCCAGTCCTTGGTCACCCTTCGCGAGCACGACCGTAGCCCGTTCCATGCATCGGCGTGGACCATGGCTCCCGCTTGCACAAGCCTTCGTCTTGCGCAGCGGTATCCTCGCCGGGCAGCCGGCCCCGGCCCCTCTCGTCGAGAGGTGCTCTTGTTACCCCCTCACGCGCGCTCGGCCTCGTCGGCAATGGCCTTGCTGTAGCCGAAAGCCCAGGCAAAGCCCTGCAGGATCAGCAGCAGGCCGGTAACACCGCCGATGACGATGAGCGACGCGTAGTCGGCGAAGGTTGCGTAAGACCCGCCCGATATGGTGAGAGCCGTCCGGAACTGCTCCTCCAGACGATCGCCGAGCACCAGCGCCAGCAGGAGCGGTGCCATCTCGTAGCCGAGCTTGCGCAGCAGGTAGCCGGCGATGCCCGAGACCACCATGATCCAGATGTCGGCAGCGTTGGAATTGACGCTGTAGACACCGATGACCGAGATCACCAGGATCGCGGGCACCAGCCAGCCATAAGGGATGCGGAGCAGGTTCACGAACACGCCGACGAACGGCAGGTTGAGAACCAGCAGCACGGCGTTGCCGATGTACATGCTGGCGACCAAGCCCCAGAACACGTCCGGGCTCTCCGTCAGCAGCAGCGGCCCCGGCGTCACGCCATGGATGGTGAGCGCCGAGAGTAGAATGGCAGTGGCCGGGATCGACGGGATGCCGAGCCCCAGCAGAGGGATCATGGCGCTGCCCGTGGTCGCGTTGTTGGCCGTCTCCGGTCCGGCGACGCCGGCGATGGCGCCCTTGCCGAACTGCGAGGGGTCTTTGGCAAACCGCTTCTCGATCGCGTAGGACACGAACGTCGAGACGACGTGGCTGACGCCCGTCACGATGCCGAAGATGAAGCCGACGATGGTGCCGCGGCCCACCGCGGGGGCAGCTTCCTTCAGATCGTTCCAGCGCGGCGCCAGATCCGCGAGCTTGGGGCGGATGGCCTTGATGGTCTCGCTCCGCTCCAGATTGAGCAGGATCTCGGAGATGCCGAACAGGCCGATGGCGAGCGCCGTGAAGGACAACCCGTCGGCCAGGCCGAGGTTGCCGAACGTGAAGCGCGGCACGCCGGTAAG
>DASURA010000179.1:0-2469 GCA_036280295.1 Hyphomicrobiaceae bacterium | reverse complement strand
AGCGTATCGATCAGGTTGACGAAGCGACGGGCCACGTCGCGGCGCGCCGGGACCATGACGGGGATGTCATCGATAAAGACGGTGTGGAACTGCTGCGCCAGGGCCAGGTAGTCAACGGTGCCGAGCGGTTGCTCGCACAGCTCGGCAAAGGAGAAGCGGGCCAGCCCCAGGGCGGCCTGCGGGACCTTGAGGCTCCGCCCCTTCACGTCGATCTCCGTCGGCGACCCCAGCTGCCCCCCCGACAGCTCTAGCCACATTCGGTCCATTGCCGCCCTGGCCGTGGGCCCCGCGGGCGTGAAATAGAGCGGCTTGCCGGCCAGCTTCTCCAGCCGGAAGTCACGCGCAGCCACCACCTCCTCAATGTCCATGTGCCGCTCGATCAGCTCGATGAACGGCAGGAACAGGGGGCGGTTGAGGCCGTTCTTGTAGAGCTCGTGCGGCGGCACGTTGGAGGTCGCCACCATCACCACCTGGGCCTCGAACAGGGCCTTGAACAGCCGCCCCAGGATCATCGCATCGGCAATATCGGTGATGTGCATCTCATCGAAGCACAACAGCGCCGTCTGCTCGGCGATCTGCGACGCCACATGCAGGATCGGATCGCCGCTTGCGGCGGCACGGGCGACGGCGAGGCGATCGTGCACGTCGGCCATGAAGGCGTGGAAGTGGGCGCGCTGCTTCAGCGCAACCGGCGTGGTCTCGTAGAAGAGGTCCATCAGCATGGTCTTGCCGCGGCCCACCGGCCCATGGATGTAGAGCCCGCGCGGAGCTTCCTCGGGGGTGGACCGTGACAACAGCCCGGCAAGCCCGGCAGCAAAACTGTTGCGGCGCCGGCGCCAGTGCGCCAGCCGGCCCGACAGATCGGCGAGCTTGGCCAGGCATCTGGCCTGGGCGGGATCGGCGGCAATCGTCCCCTGGGCGAGAAGCTCGCCGTAAGCGGCAGCGAGTGGCATGGGTCTCGGCTAGCGCGGCAACAAGGCAGCGTCAACGCGGCCGCAATACGCAGGCCGTGCGACGATGCCGGCATGAGCACGATGCAGGCAAGGCCTGGCAGCTGCCACCCTGGGTCAGCCCGAATATGTGGCAGCGCAACAACCGCGCCAGCTTATTGGCTCGTCACGTTAATTTGCATATGGAACAGTCGCCTTCAAGGTGGATTGTGCAATGCAATACCGATCCCCACATGGGACATCCCGAGGCGATAACACGGACAACCGGGGCCTCGGAAACGGACAGGAGATTTGGATCATGAGCGATCTGAGCACCTACGAGGGCACCATACGCCGGCTGTGGCCGACCGAGACCGACAAATTCCGCGATCACCTGCTGCGGCTCGACGCGGACAGCCGGCGCATGAGGTTCGCCCATGCGGTCTCGGATGCCTTCATCGCCGAGTATGCGAGCCGGATGACCGACTACGGCAGCCTGGTGTACGGCCACTTGGTCGACGACCAGGTGCGCGGCGCCGCCGAGCTGCGCCGCCTGGGCGACACCTGGGGCGACGAGGCCGAGGCCGCCTTTTCGGTCGAGCGGATGTACCAGGATCACGGCGTCGGCACCGATCTCATGGGCCGCGTCGTGCGCGCAGCCCGCAACCGCAACATCCGCCGGCTCTACATGAGCTGCCTGGCCGAGAACGGCCGCATGCAGTCGATTGCCAAGAAGCACGAGGCGATGCTGCGCTTCGAGCGCGGCGACGTGGTGGGCGAGATCGTGCCCGATCACCCGGACTATTTCTCGATGGCAGTCGAGACCGCCCAGGACCGAATGGGCTTCATCATCGCCGTCATGGATCTGCAGACGCGGATGGTCCGGGCGGCGTAACGGCGTAGCGTAGGGCGGGCAAGCGCGAAGCGTGCAACCCGCGGATGTACCAAGAGCGATGGCGGGTTACGGCCTTTGGCCTGACCCGCCCCACGCCCGGAACCCAAAAGTTTCCTACTTCGTCTCCTCGGCCGGCACTTCGGCGGCAGCCGCCTCGGCCAGCAACCGGCGGGCCTCGCTCACCCAATCGTCCTTCTCGATGCGGTCGCCCAGCCCCAGCACCTCGGCGACGTTGGCGATATCGTCGTCGGAGAAATTGGCAATCTGGTCGAACTTGATGACACCAACCCCGTTCAGTCGCCCGGCGAGATCGGCGTCAAGCCCCTTGATCTGCGTGAGATCGTCAGGCGCGCCCTTCGGTTTCTTGAAGCCCTTGAAGGCGGCGTTGAGCCGCTTGGCCCGCGCGTCCGTCCGCTCGAAGATGCGGGCGGCCTTACCGCGCCGTCCACGCAGGTAATAGAGCTTGGCGCGCCGCACCTTGCCGCGACGCAGCACCTCGATATTGGCGAGGTCGTCGTCGGAGAAGTTGGCGATCTGCTCGAACTTGATGACGCCCAGTCCACCGAGGCGGGCGGCCAGCTCGGCGCCGATGGTGGCGATCCTGGTCAGATCGTCGGCCTCCCCCTTGGGCTTCTTGAACCCCTT
>DASURA010000178.1:0-3988 GCA_036280295.1 Hyphomicrobiaceae bacterium | reverse complement strand
AAGGAGGCGGGCATGGCCTGCTTCTGCGGAGCCTTCCGCACCAGGCGCCCCGTGCCGTTGCTGGACCTCCAGGCGGCGTGCTTGCGGCGGTGGCGCCGAGGGGGCTCCGCGGCACCGTCGGAGAAGCGGATGAGTGCGCCGAGCGGGCCGGCGTCATAGAGCTGCTGCGCGGAAAGCGGCGTATGGG
Organism: Hyphomicrobiaceae bacterium; assembly: GCA_036280295.1. Lineage (GTDB taxonomy): Bacteria > Pseudomonadota > Alphaproteobacteria > Rhizobiales > Hyphomicrobiaceae > AWTP1-13. The sequence goes on along the minus strand of DASURA010000178.1, from coordinate 3,801 downwards.
ACATGGGGAGATCTCCTTGAGGATGCGACGGCGAGCGAGGGAGCCTCTCCCTCCGGCTCTGCCGTCACCGGCCCCTGCCCCATCTCTCGCTCCCGGAGCTTCACGGGTGAGAGTGTCCGGCGCCTCGCGACTAGCGGCGTCTGATGGTTTGGATTCACGGCGTTCGCTCAAGCCCGCGGCCTCTGGAGGCCGCTCGCAAGGCTACTGACCGTCTCGACGATCAGATGACCCAAGCTCGGCATGCTTGCGAGAAAGCGCGTGTACTCCGAGGCTTTCCGGACGGGAGACCACATGACGACACCGCTAGTCGGAAAGCGCCAGACAAAGGCGCCACGGTCCCTCGAGCCGGGAGGGCTCCTGGCTTTCGAGGGGCGCGCCGGGGGCATCTCTTCTGCCCTTCCGTGCTGCTACCCTCCCCCGGCCCTTCTCTGGCTCTGCCCCGTTGGTCAGCCACCGAACGGTCACGCTGCTACACACAGGCGGGTTTCGTATTCCGGCCTGCTCTGCCCGCCGCTAGGCAGCCAGCGCTGCATTGCCGACCGCGGCGAATGGGGAAAAGCGGCGCTTACGCGCCGCCTGCCTTGCGGAAATCGAACAGAGGGATGCCCATCGCCTTGGCCTTATCGGCTAGATTGTCGGTGACACCGGAGCCGGGGAACACGACGACGCCGATCGGCAGCGCTTCGAGGAGCTGGTCGTTGCGCTTGAACGGTGCGGCCTTCTGATGCCGTGTCCAATCCGGCTTGAAGACGACCTGGGAGACCTTGCGCGCATCGGCCCAGCAGGCGGCGATCTTCTCGGCGCCGCGCGGCGTGCCGCCATGAAGAAGAACCATGTCGGAGTGCTTGGCCATCACCTCGTCGAGCACAGCCCAGATGCGATGGTGGTCGCTGTACTCGACCCCGCCGGCGAAGGCGATCCTGGTGCCCTTCGGCAGCAGCACCTGCGCGTCCGCACGACGCCGCGCATTAATGAACTCGCGGCTGTCGATCATCGCAGCCGTCATCGTTGCCCGGTTCACCATCGAGCCCGTGCGCGGGCGCCAGGCCTGCCCGGTGTGGATGCCATACAGCTCGGCTGCCGCATCGCGGACGAACTCGAAGCTGTTGCGGCGCTCAATCAGGGTCAGTCCTTGCGCGACCAGACGCTCAAGCTCAACCGACCTCACCTCCGAGCCGTCCTGCTCGCGCTGGCCCATCCGCTGGGCGCTCTCGTTGGCATCGAGGTCGCGCTCGATCCGGTCGATGCGGCGGTGGAAGACGTTCACGAGCGACCACAGCAGTGCGTGTAGGTCCGGCTCCAGACGGGTATCCGACAGCGTCGCGACCAGCGCATCGAACATGTCGGCGAGAGCGCCTTGCAGCTTCGCGGGCTCGGGCAGCGGACGCGGATCGACCTCATCGTCGTAGGGGCGATGGGCATAAAGCGCGAGCTCTTCCAAGAGATGTGCCGTCGCGGACGCATGCTGGGCGAGGTCGGCATCGTCGGTGAAGCGATCGAGTGTCATGGGGGTGGTCCTCGTGAAGCGAGGCCGCGCCCATGCGCGGCCTACTGGCGATCGAAAAGCCGGGAGCGGCTGAGGCCCGCACCCAAGGGCGAAGCCTGCGGGGCCGGAGCGCAGCGGAGGACGGCGAGCACGGCTTTCTTGTCTCGCGAGGAATGGCGGCAGCCCAAGCGGCGCCAGCCGCACCGGGGTGCCGACAGGGGAAGAAAGCCGCGCGCAGCCGTTGCGGGGCTCAGCCGCTTCCGGCACCATCGCCATCTTGAAGGCCGGGCGCGGCCGACGGCGAGGACGGACCCGACACGGGCGCGCGCTGACGCGGCCGTGGGCCCGGATGCCGGTCCACGATTAGGAAACGCTCCACGTCCTCGGGCATGAGCTGCACACGCAGGGATGCCGCGAGGGCCTCGCAGCCGAGCGTGGTGAGGTCGGTATTGAAGTCGTCCCAGTGCGGCGTGAGCACCAGGGCCTCGATGCCGTCCGCGTGAGCACGCGCACCCAGCATTTCCGCCGCGCGGCGTCCGACGCGATCGTTGTCGCGGGCGATGTAGAGCCGCCGCAGCCCGGAGGGCGGGACGAAGGCCGCCAGGTGTGTCGCCGACAGGGCCGCGACGACGGGCAGTGCCGGCAGGACCACCCGGAGCGACAGCATCGTCTCCAGGCCCTCGCCGGCCGCCAGCACGTCCTCTGCCTTGCCGAACCGGGCACCAGACCCAAGCAGACGCCCCAGCGAGCGCCGCGGCGTCGCGAGCGGTGCCTTAGCCGAGCCGTCGCGTGCGAGCCAGGTGCGCAGCACGCCGGTGATGACGCCGTCGGCATCGGTGACGGCGGCCAGCAGGGCCGGCCAGGTCTCGCGCGACGCGCTCTCGTTCGCGCGGTAGAAGCAGGTGGGATGGAAACGCAGCGTGGGCAGATCGCCCGCAACCGCGATGCCGCGGTGGCGCAGGTAGATGGCCGCAGGGGTGCCCGGGATCGGCTTGGCCGAGGCGAACAGCCGCTGCGCTGCTTCGGGTGACCCGCCCGGGACCGGCGGCCGTGCTGGCCCGGAGCGTTGGTACTCCCCCAGTGGCAGGCTGAGGAAGCGGCGAGCCTCGTCCAGCACGTCGCGGAAGGTGTGGAGCCGGCAGGTATGGGCGATCAGGTCGAGCAGATCGCCACTTTGGGCCGTCGCAAAATCGACCCAGCGGCCGCAAGCGCCCTTGCCACTGTCCGGCCCGGTGAGCCGCACCATCAGGCTGCGGCCCGGCGTGTTGTCGATGTCGCCGACGCGCCAGGCGCCGCCTTCGCGGCGGCCATTCGGGAGGTATTCGCGGCACACCGCCTCGGCATTCTGCGCGAGGCGGTGTGCGATATCGGCAGTGGGTCCCATGTCACGCGCCCTCCCGCTCGGCGATCCGCTGCAGCGGATAGCGCTCGATGAGCCTGGCCAGCACCTCGGCGCCGCGCGCGTCGGCGGGCACAAACATCCTGAGCTTCCAGGCGATGATCTCGTGGAACAGGCCATAGGCCGTCAGCCGGTCGCGCATGGCGTCGGTGAAGCCGATGAGCTCGATGCGGTGGGCATACATCACGCGCACGCGGCGCAGCTGCAGCCCGTCGGCCAGATGCAGGACCATGCGCCCGCCCATGAGGCCGGCGAAGGCGTCCTCGGGCGTTAGTTCCGGCGCCGTCGCGCAGGCCGCCGCGACCCAGGCGGGCGAGACCTGCCGGCCGATGATGCGCTCCCCCTCGTCGGTCTGCAGCCGGTAGACGCGGCCGCCGTCGTGAGGCAGCTGGCGCCAGATGGGCAGGAGCAGGCCGGTGACGACATGGAGCGTGCTTTCGCGGAACTTTGGCAGCTGGGCCAGCTCGGCCTTCCAGGCGAGGGCGAACGCTTCGGGATCGGTCGGCCGCCACGCGGTCGCGTCCAGCGCGTCCACGGCGATCGAGGGCCGCTCCAAGGGCCGTAGCAGCCGCACGCGGCGCTCGACGCTGCCGTCGTCGAGCATCAGGCTGGGCGCCGGCACCTGCACGGCCGCACGGTGCGACTTGCCGTTGAGGAGCAGCTGGCAGCCCCGTTTTGCGCCTTGCTCCAGGGCGTCGGCGAGCGGCAGCGGCTCGTTGCGGTCGCGGTGGGCGATGGTGAACACCTGCGTCGCCGCGCCGGTGCCCGAATGCGTGTAGATCGTGCGCCGCTCGACGATCCTGAGCGACGCCGCCGCGATGGTCTCGACGCCGACATCGTAGGTGCCGGACGCGATGGCGCCCTCGACCTTGGCCTGCAGCAGCGCCTCGAATGCCGCGAACAGCGTGTTCTGCAT
>DASURA010000177.1:0-17974 GCA_036280295.1 Hyphomicrobiaceae bacterium | reverse complement strand
GGTGATGCCGGCCGCGACGGCGGCGAGAATTCCAGAGCAGTGCAGCCGCTCGGCGGCGAGATAGGCGGCGAAGGGAATCAGGAGGCTGACCAGGATCTGGACGCCAGGCTCCTCGCCGTAGCGGCGGCTGATCCAGTTCTTGGCCGTGTTGATGCCCCAGGTGATGCCGACGCCGATGGCAATGCCGCCGATCGCCAGCTGCAGGAAGCTCAGGAAGGCGGCCGGCAGAGAGAAAGATCCGGTAACGGCCGCCGCCACGGCGAAGCGCAGGCAAACCAGGCCCGAAGCATCGTTGAGCAGTGATTCACCTTCCAGGATGTGCATCATGCGCTTCGGGATCTGCACCCGCGTCGCGATCGAGCTGACCGCCACCGGATCGGTCGGCGATAGGACGGCGGCGAGGGCGAAGCACACTGCAAGCGGCATCGTCGGGATCAGCCAATGCAGGAACAGCGCCATACCGACAACGGTGAAGACCACGAGCCCCAGCGCGAGCTCCAGGATCGTGCCGGCATCGCGGAACAGCCCCTGCTTGGGAATGCGCCAGCCGTCGATGAACAGGAGCGGCGGGAGAAACAGCAGGAAGAAGATCTCCGGCTCGAGAACGACGCGAAGATCGGCAACCGACGCGATGATCGCGCCAATCGCAATTTGCACCAGAGGGAGCGGGAGCGGCAGCCGTGACATGCGCAACAGAAAGCTGCTGGTCAACAGGGCGACCAGCAACAGCAGCACGAGCGTGACAGTCTCCACGGGGCCTCCAGCCGTTGATAAGAAACGCGTAGTGGGAAGCGTAACCTATTGAATCGACGATACGAAGGCGTGCCTGCGATGATCGTTCGGAGACCTTCCGCGGACCACCCGGGTCAACGTCGCTGTGACGCTCGGCGCCAGACGGCGCTTGCACGCTGGCGTTCTCGGCGGCAAGCCTTAAGATGAAACCAACAACAGCAGACGGCTCCCATCGATGGAGCCGATGGGGGAGAGGAGACCTCATGAGAGCACTGCCCACCTTTGCGCGCGTTGCGGCATTGGCCGTAGCGGGCCTGGTGGCCGCTGGAGCGGCGGCCGCGGAGACCTATCCAGATCGCCCGGTGCGGGTGATCGCCGGCTATCCGGCTGGCGGCGGCGGCGATACGCTGGTGCGCTACTATGCAGCGCAGCTCGAGAAGGCGACCGGCCAGAAGTTCGTGGTCGAGAACAAGGTCGGCGCCAACGGCAAGATCGCCACCGACACCGCGCTCAGGGCCAAGCCCGACGGCTACACGCTGCTGATCCACGGCACAGCCGCCGTTGTCGGCAACACCGTCCTGATGAAGAATCCCGGATACGACGCGATGGACCTGCAGCCGGTGGCGACGCTGGCCCAGAGCGTGTTCGTCATCACCGTCGGGCCCAAGAGCAAGGTCACATCATTGAAGGAACTGGTGGCCGACCTGAAGACTGCCGGTGGCAAGCTGAAGTACGGCACGGCAACCCCGGTCGGGCTGGTGGCCTCCGAGAAGTTCCTGCTTGCAACCGGCACCAAGGCGGAGCGCGTCAACTACAAGGGCACCATGGATGCCGCCCGCGAGATGGTGACGAGCCAGATCGACTTCCTGTTCGCGGACGCCACCTTCGCCATCGCCCAGGCCAAGCAGGGGCGCATGAAGCTGCTCGGCATGACGAGCAAGGAGCGCCTGCCGTCCGCCCCCGACGTGCCGACCATGACCGAGGCGGGCGTACCCTACGAATTCACGCCAAAATGGGCGGCCTGGATGCCGAAGGGAACGCCGAAGGAGATGGTCGAGAAGATGGGCGGCTGGCTGCGCGACGTCGCCAAGACCGATGCCACCAAGGCATTCCTGCTCTCGGCGGCGGCGACGCCATTGCTCACCAACTCGACCGCCGAGGCGACAGAGATCGTCAAGAGCGATCTGGGCCTATGGAAGAGGACCACCCAAGAGGCGAAGATCGAGCCGCAAGGCTGAATCGAGCCGCCCGGCAACCGAAATGACGGGGCGCGGCTGCCGGGAGGTGGCCGCGCCCCAGTTGTATGTGTCGACTCGCACGTGGGCGCAGGGCGGGCGCAAAGGCGCCGACGACCATCCCCAACAATCGGATAGCACTCTAGTCAATTGCCCCTGGAGTCACCTGATGTTATCAAAATCCGAACGGAAACGCGGCTCCCAGCAGCACGGGCACACCGGGCGCAGTCGATGAGGGGCTGTCATGGATGGGAGGAATAGGTGATTCAGGCTACCAGACTGATTGCGCTTGCAGCAGCGAGCGCGGCATTCCTGCTAAGCGGAGCCGTCGTATCCATCGCCCAGGAGGCGAAGCTTCCCTCCACACTCACCTTCACCGCCTACGACACCGGCTCGTCCGGCTTCAATATTGCCGTGGCCGTCGGCAAGATGCTCAAGGACAAGCATGGCACCGATGTGCGCGTGCTGCCCGCCGGCAACGATGTGGCGCGACTCGCTCCGGTTCGTTCCGGCCGCGCCCAGGCGTCGGCCATGGGCATCGGCGTGTATTTCGCACAGGAAGGCGTGTTCGAGTTTGGCGTGAAGGAATGGGGGCCGCAGCCGCTGCGCCTCATCCTGTCATCGACCGACTGCAACGGCATGTCCTTGGGCGTGACCAAGGACGTCGGCGTGAAGGAGATCAAGGATCTCAAGGGCAAGCGCGTGGGCATGGTGGTCGGGTCGCCTGCGCTGAACCAGAACGCGCTGTCGGTGCTTGCGTTCGGCGGCCTTACCGGCAAGGACGTGAAGCTGGTGGAGTTCTCCAGCTATGGCGCGATGTGGAAGGGGCTCCTCAACAATGAGGCCGATGCCGCCTTCGCCTCCAGCATCTCCGGCCAGGCCAAGGAGGTGGAGACCTCGCCACGCGGGCTGTTCTATCCATCAGCCCCCGCTGCCGACAAGGCCGGCTGGGAGAGGGTGCGCAAGGTCGGCCCCTATTTCGTGCCGCACAAGGCAACGTGCGGCGTTGGCATCTCCCCGCAGCATCCGAGCGAGCTGCCATCCTACGCCTATCCGATCTTCATGGCCTATGCCAAGCAGCCCGCTGCCGTGGTCTACGGGCTCAGCAAGGCGATGATCGTCAACTACGCCGATTACAAGGATAACGCTCCCGGCGCCGCCGGTCTTGAAGCCAAGCGCCAGAACCTCGCCTGGGTGCTGCCTTACCACGAGGGGGCAGTGCGCGCGCTCAAGGAGGCCGGTCTGTGGAAAGCGGAGCACGAGGCGCACAACCAGGCTCTGGTGAAACGTCAAGACACCCTGGCGGCGGCCTGGGCGGCCTTCCTGAAGACCAATCCGCCGGAGGACAAGGCGGCGTTCGGCAAGGCCTGGATGGCGGCGCGCAAGACGGCGCTCGCTGCCGCAGGCATGGACGCGATCTTCGAGTAGCGTTCACGTAGGGCGGGTTAGCGCATCAGCGCGTAGCCCGCCGTCCGATCACGCAACCCCGCCCGCAAAACGGCGGGTTACGGGCTTTGCCCTAACCCGCCCTACGGTGCCGCATCGTCGTTCCATCGGGAGACCAGCATGCCATCCGCTCCCGAGCACGCAGACGCTCCGAAGCCTGTTCTCGACGACCCGCACGCCACCGCCGGCCCCGTCGAGGCCGAGGTTACCCGGGTGCGCCGGCCGGCCGGCCTGTGGCGCTGGCTGCTGATCGCGCTCACGGCCGCCACCATCGCGCTCTGCATCAACCAGCAGTTCACGCTGCGCTTCCTCGTCGGCTACACGCAGCTCAACACGGAGTACTACTATCTCCTCATTGTGCTGATGCTGCCATTCGCGTTCCTGCTGTTTCCCGGCAGCGAGCGGGCGCGGCTTGACCGCCCTGCGTGGTACGACCTCGTACTGTTTGCGGGCACGATCGTGTCGGGCATCTACCTCATGCTCCATGTCCGCAAGGCGGCCGAGCTCGGCTGGGAGTTCGGCGGCGCGCCGCCGCTGGTCAACGCCGCCGGGCTCGTCATGTGGATTGTCCTCATGGAAGGGCTCCGTCGCACCGGCGGCTGGAGCCTCCTCTTCAGCGTCCTGCCGTTCACCGTGTACCCGCTGTTTGCGGAATGGAGCTGGTTGGGGCCGCTCAGGGGCAATCAATCCACCCTGGAGCAGGCGATCGCCTACCACATGCTCTCGGCTGAGAGCCTGCTGGGCATCCCGATCCAGGCGTTCGCCGAGACCGTCATCGGCTTTCTTGTCTTCGGCACGGCGCTGATGATGACGGGGGCCGGCAAGTTTTTCATCAACCTGGCGTTCGCGTTGTGCGGCACGTTTCGCGGCGGTGCGGCAAAGGTCGGCATCTTCGCCAGCGGCCTGCTCGGCATGATGTCCGGCAGCGTTGTTTCGAACGTGCTGACCGCCGGCACCATGACCATCCCGACGATGAAGCGCACCGGATTCTCGCCATCCTATGCCGGCGCCATCGAGGCCTGCGCCTCCACCGGCGCGGTGCTGGCGCCACCGGTGATGGGCGCCACGGCATTCGTCATCGCCCAGTTCCTCAATATCGGCTACGCCGAGGTGGCGCTGGCGGCCGTCATCCCGGCCGCGCTGTACTACCTCGGCCTCTTCATCCAGGTCGATGCCTACGCCGCCCGCAACGGCCTCGTCGGCCTGCCGCGGCACGAGCTGCCCAGCCTGTGGGCCACGCTCAAGGAGGGCTGGTACTACGTCTTCGTGGTGGCACTGCTGATCGTCATGCTGCTCCACTTCAAGCGCGAGAGCCACGCGCCGTTCTACGCCACCGCCCTGCTGCTGGTGCTCAATCAGCTGTTCTCCAAGGGCAATCGCTGGACGCTGCGCACGGTCGCCGACTTCCTGGAGATGAACGGCCGCACCTTCGTCGAGCTGGCTGCAATCCTGGCCGGCTGCGGGCTGCTGATCGGGGCATTCTCGATGACCGGAGTGGTTTCGAGCCTCGCCAACGACCTGCTCCGCATCGCCGGCGGGAACGCCTTCCTGCTGCTCCTCATGTGCGCGATCACGAGCCTGGTGCTGGGCCTCGGGCTCACCACCACCGCCTGCTACATCTTTCTCGCCATCCTGATCGCGCCCGCCCTGGAGAAGCTCGGCCTCAACAGGATGGCCGTGCACATGTTCATCTTCTACTGGGGCATGCTCTCCGCCATCACACCGCCGGTCGCCATCGCCTCGTTCGCGGCTGCCGGCATCGCCGGGGCGCCACCGATGCGCACCGGGTGGGAGAGCATGCTGGTGGGGTCCATCATCTATTTCATTCCATTCTTCTTCGTCCTGAACCCGACCCTGGTGCTGCAAGGCGCCAATCCGATCCTGCCGGGGATCGGCCTCGCCCTGCTCATTGCGGTCGGCACGGTGTGCATCTGCGGCGGCATCCAGGGCTACCAGACCGGCGTCGGCGATCTGCGCAGGGCCGGCGTCCTGGAATGGCCGCTGCGAATACTGCTGGTGCTGGGTGGCATCGCGCTGGCGACGCCCGGCGGCGGCATTGTTCCCCTCTCGCAGGTGCAGATCATGGTCCTGGCCTTGGGGGTCCTGTTGCCGACCCTCGGCGTGGCCCTGGTTCTGGTGCGCCGGGCGCGATAGCGTTGCCGCAAAAAGCACTGATACTTGATCCTGGCCGCCCGTCGGGGCCGCCCAGGTTCTGGGCTGGATCATGTGGTTTCCACCCACGAGGTTTCTCACATGCGCTCATCATGCGTCGTCCCACGACTGTGCCGCATTGTAGGCCTCGGTCTTGCGTTGATGGTCTCACTGCCGGCGCTCGGCGCCTCGGCACAAGAGGCGCCCGAGATCGTGTCGCGCGCCGAGTGGGGGGCCAAGCCGGCGAACGTGGAGATGATGACGCCGCAAACACCGCGCGAGATCGTGATCCACCACACCGGCACGCGCCAGCATCCGAGGCTGTCGCTGGAGCGGAAGCTCCGTTCCCTGCAGGGCTTCTCGCAGCATCCCGGCACCGTCAATGGACGCACGAAGGCGGCGTGGGGCGATCTGCCCTATCACTTCTACATCGACGCCGTGGGGCGCATCGGCGAGGGCCGCGACGTGGGCTACGCGGGCGACACCAACACCGCCTACAGTACCACCAACCGCATCCAGATCGTAATGGAAGGGCAATTTGACGACGAGCAGCCGAGCGCGGCCCAGCTCGACGCGCTCGACCGGCTGGTGGCCTGGCTGGCAGCGAGATACCGGGTGCCAGCGGACAAGATCTCCGGACACAATGATCATGCGCGCACCGCTTGCCCGGGCAAGCACCTGAAGGCGCATCTGCCGGCGCTGATCGAGAAGGTGAAGGCGGCCGGGGCGTCCCATGCACGGTGATTGACGGTCGTGCGGTGATCCATGACAGAGACCCGCCCGGCCTGCTATGCATGGCAAAAATGCCAGGAGAATTGCGCGCTGGGGCCTCAAGCCGGCGCCGCACCCGGGAGGATCAATGGACGTTCTGATGCCGCAACTCGGCGAGACCGTCGCCGAAGGCAAGATCACGCAGTGGTACAAGGCGCAGGGCGATGCGGTGAAGCCGGGCGACAGCCTGTTCGAGATCGAGACCGACAAGACCTCCATGGAGGTGCCGGCGACCTCGGCCGGCGTGCTGGCCGAGGTGCGGGCCAGCGCCGGCGACGTCGTGCCCGTCGGCGCAATCGTGGCTGTCATCGCCGACGGCCCCGGTGCAAGTGCTTCCACCATGGCGGCGCCACGCGAGGCGTGCAAGCCAGCACAGCCGGTCCGACCGGCCGCTGCCGTGGCGAACGGCGCCGTGGGTGCTCTCCATGGCGTCAAACCCTCAGCGTCTGACACCATCACACTCGATCCGTTCTTCGAGGTGCGCACACCCGACCGCAACTTCGGCCCCGCACGGCGCGGCAACGTGACGGTCACACCGCTGGCGCGGCGCCTGGCGGCAGAAACCGGGGTGGACCTCGACTCCGTCCAGGGCTCCGGCCCGCACGGGCGCGTCTTCGCCCGCGATCTGGCGACGGCGCAGCGCCCGCGCGCACCTGCTGTCGCTGGAGCAAGCTCCGCAGCCCCTCAGCAGGTCGCCCAGCAGGTGAAGGCCCTCTACGCACCCGGCAGCTACGAGGAGGTAGCGATTGATAACATGCGCGCCACCATCGCCGCGCGGCTGGTGGAGGCGAAGCAGGCGATCCCACACTTCTATCTCACAGCAGACGTAGGCACTGACGCGCTCATCAGGCTGCGCGAGGATGTGAACGCCGCCACGCCGAAATCCGGTGACGGTACGCCGGCACTCCGGCTGTCGCTCAACGACATCATCGTCAAGGCCTGGGCCGCAGCGCTGCAGCGCGTGCCCGCGGCGAACGCTGTGTGGGCGGGTGATCGCATTCTTCACCTCAAGCACGCCGACGTCGGCGTGGCGGTGGCGATCGACGGCGGTCTTTATACGCCGATCGTGCGCGCCGCCGAGGGCAAGACGCTGTCGGCAGTCTCCGCCGAGATCAGGGAGCTGTCCGCGCGGGCGCGTGCGCGCCGGCTGAAGCCGCAGGAGTACCAGGGCGGCTCCAGCGTCGTCTCAAACCTCGGCATGCACGGCATCCGCGAGTTCGCCGCCATCATCAATCCGCCGCACGCCACCGTGCTGGCCGTGGGGGCAGCGCGGCGCCAGCCGGTGGAGCGGCCGGACGGCGGCATCGTCTTCATCGGGCAGATGACCGTGACACTCTCGTGCGACCACCGCGTGGTGGACGGCGCGCTGGGTGCCGAGTTGCTGGCCGCATTCCGCGGCTATATCGAGAACCCGGTAACGGCTCTGGCGTAGCATCGGAGCGAACCTGCGGGCGGGATGCGTCCAGCGACCGCATGACAGGCCCGCCTAAAGGGCGTAGTGGAAGGCGCTCCAACGATGTCTGGTGCATGCGGAGGCGTGGCCGCCAGGCAGCCCCGAAGCTTCCTGCGACGGAGATATCGCATGAGCTCGACACCCAGGCATGCGCTTGCCGCCGCGCTCGGCCTGATCGCCATCGCCCTCACACCGGCCGCCGCCCAGCAGTATCAGGCCGGACCGATCAGGATCGAGGCGCCTTGGATCCGTGCCACCCCAGCCGGCGCCCAGGTGGCGGGCGGCTACATGAAGCTCACCAACACTGGCAAGGCGCCGGATCGACTGATCGGCGGCTCCACCGCCGTTGCCGGCAAATTCCAGATCCACGAGATGAAGATGAAGGGCAGCATCATGAAGATGCGCGAGCTGCCCGATGGCCTGGAGCTGAAGCCCGGCGAGAGCGTCGAGCTGCGGCCCGGTTCCTATCACCTCATGCTCGCTGATCTGAAGGAGCCGATGAAGGCAGGCGACAAGGTCAAGATCACGCTGGAGTTCGCCAAGGCGGGCAAGATCGACGTCGAGTATCCGGTGCGCAGCGCTTCAGGCCACGACGGCGGACACGGCAAGTCGATGCATTGAGCGAGGAAGGGCCGATGAAGCGCATACGCATTGCCGCATGGGCAGCGGTTGCCGTGCTGGTTGCCGGCCTGGGCGCGGCGTTGCTGCTCCAGCCGGCCGTGGGCGGCCTGCTGGCTCGTCTGTGGGGCGGCTCGTCAGGGTCAATGCCGCTGGCAGCCCAGATCGGCGGCCCCTTCGAGCTGACGACGCACGAGGGCCGGCGCATGTCCAACGCCGAGCTGAAGGGCAAGCCGTTCGCCGTGTTCTTCGGCTTCAGCTACTGCCCCGATGTGTGCCCAACCACGCTGCAGGAGCTGAGCAACGTGCTGGAGCGGCTCGGCCCGGATGCCGACCGCATGCACTACCTGTTCGTCAGCGTCGACCCCGAGCGCGATACGCCGGAGCACTTGAAGCTCTACCTGTCGAGCTTCGACAACCACATTACCGGGCTCACCGGAACGCCACAGGAAATCGCCGCTATCGCCAAGGCCTATCGCGCCGTCTACGAGAAGGTGCCGACCAAGGACGGCGGCTTCACCTTCAACCACACGGCGGTGGTCTACCTGATGGACCGCGATGGGCACTTTGCCGGCACCATGAACTTCCAGGAGAGCGAGGACGTGCAGCTCAAGAAGCTGCGCCGGCTGATCGGCGTGTCGTCGTAGGTTGCGTCAAGCGGCAGCGAAGGCCCAACCTAAGCCGGCCCCGTCACAACCGGCAGTCCGGTCGCCTCGTCACCCCACTCGACCCACGAGCCGTCGTAAACCGCCGCATCCGGCCGGCCCAGCATGGCGAGCGCCAGCGCAACGACGCCGGCGGTGACGCCGGAGCCGCACGTGGCCACCACCGGTCGGCCGATATCGACGCCGGCGGCAGCGATGACGGCGTTGAGCTCCGACTCCGGCTTCAGCGTGCCGTCCGGGGCGACCAGCGAGGCAAAGGGGACATTGCGGGAGGAGGGAATGTGCCCGACGCGCAGGCCGGGGCGCGGATCGGCCTCGGTGCCGGCGAAACGGGCCGCGGAGCGGGCATCGACGATCTGTGTCACCGGATTGCCGATCAGGGCCTTCACCTCGGCGGCGTCGCGCACCAGCTCGGCATGGAACCGCGGCGTGAAATGGCGCGGCGTGCGCCGCGGCGGCTCGCCATCCTCCACCGGGCGCCCTTCGGCCTTCCACTTCTTGAGTCCGCCGTTCAGCACCGCCACATCATGGTGCCCCATGATGCGCAGCATCCACCAGGCGCGCGCAGCCGAGTAGAGGCCCAGGCTGTCGTAGGCGATCACCCGCATACCGTCGCCGATGCCCATCTGCTTCATGCGGCTCGCGAACTTCACCGTTGATGGCAGCATGTGCGGCAGCGGGTTGGTCTCGTCGGCGATGTCGTCGATGTCGAAGAACAGGGCGCCGGGGATATGCTCGCCCAGGTACTCGGCGCGCGCATTGCGCCCGGTGACAGGCAGATGCAGGGAGGCGTCCACGACCACGATGTCGGGCGCATTAAGATGCTCGGCCAGCCAACCGGTCTCCACCAGCCACTGCGGTTGACGATCAGGCATGTCTTCCCCCTGCAGGCTATGGCACAGGATCAGCCCCCGTGTGTTCACAGGATCTTACACAATACTGCGGGCAATGCGAGGGGGCTGGCCCTGGTGCGACAGCATCAGGCACCCTGGCCATTGTCGGCTGACGCCTATTGCACCTTACGATTGCGAGACAAACGGCACGGCAAACTCGGCCTTGCGCTCCAGCCATGCCGGCACCGGCAGGCCCTTGGAGCGCAGGAAGGCGGGGTTGAACAGCTTGGACTGGTAGCGGGTGCCGTTGTCAGCGAGGATGGTCACGATGGTGTGGCCGGGGCCGAGATCCTTGGCCAGCCGGATGGCGCCGGCGACGTTGACGCCGGAGGAGCCGCCGACGCAGATGCCCTCGTGCTCCAGAAGATCGAAGACGATCGGCACGGCCTCGCTGTCCTCAATCAGGTAGGCCCTGTCGACCTTCAGCCCCTCGATGATCGCCGTGATGCGGCCGAGGCCGATGCCCTCCGTTATCGAGCCGCCCTCGGTGGGCTTCACCTCGCCGTCCTTGAACAGGTGGTACATGGCCGCGCCGCGCGGGTCGGCCACGCCGATGACGATATCGCTCTTCTTCTCGCGCAGGAACATGGAGGCGCCGGCGAGTGTGCCGCCGGTGCCGATCGAGCAGATGAAGCCGTCGATCTTGCCCGCGGTCTGCTCCCAGATCTCCGGCCCGGTGGCGACGTAGTGCGCCATGCGGTTGTCGAGGTTGTTCCACTGGTCGGCGAAGAGCACGCCGTTGGGCTCCCTCTTGCGCAGATCGTCGGCAAGGCGGCGGCCGACGTGCTGGTAGTTGTTGGGGTTGCTGTATGGCAGCGCCGGCACCTCGACCAGCTGGGCGCCGAGCAGGCGCAGGGTGTCCTTCTTTTCCTGGCTCTGGGTCTCGGGGATGACAATCACCGTGCGATAGCCCCGCGCGCTGGCCACCAGCGCCAGGCCGATGCCGGTATTGCCCGCGGTGGCCTCCACCACCAGTCCGCCAGGCTTGAGGTCGCCGCGTCTCTCCGCCTCGAGGATCATCTGCAGCCCGGCCCGGTCCTTGACCGACTGTCCCGGGTTCATGAACTCGGCCTTGCCAAGGATGGTGCAACCGGTCTCCTCGGAGGCGCGCTTCAGCTTGATGAGAGGCGTATGTCCGATCGCAGCAACCACACTACCGGAGACACTCACGGCGTGACCCTCCCGCTTGAGCCCAAGGACGGGTGGCAGACCCAGAGCGTCTGACACCGTCACCTCGCTGGGGCCGAATGATTGATTCCCCACGCAGCCTAGAGACGGGGGGCAAAGGGCGCAACAACGGTGACGGAATAAGCTTTGTAGCGTGACAGCATAGAGCGCTGCCCCCCTCTGACCGCAACAAACCGCCATTTCAGCATTGATCTAGTGGGACATCGCCCGATATATGGTGCCCCCAACCACAGCGCGGGCGTCGCGGCGAGCTTGGGCCTGGCCATGGTTGCCTTCGGCGCCGGCTGGCGTGCCGCAGGCGGCGCAGCGTCCGGGGGCCTCGCGGGCGTGGCGGAACTGGCAGACGCGCCAGGTTTAGGTCCTGGTGACGCAAGTCGTGGGGGTTCGAGTCCCTCCGCCCGCACCAGTAGCGTTTCGCCTCGCGACGGAATAAACCTTTCCTTTCAAGCCCATCGATTGCGGCTGGAGCAAGAAGAGACAAACAGATGCAAGTCACCGAAACCAGCGCGACGGGGCTGAAGCGCGAGCTCAAGGTGGTGATCGGCCAGGGCGAGCTGGGCGAGCGCTTCAACTCGCGTCTTGACGAGGTCAAGGACCAGGTCCAGCTCAAGGGCTTCCGCAAAGGCAAGGTGCCGGTCTCCCACATCAGGAAGCTGTATGGCCGCTCGGTGATGGCCGAGGTGGTGCAACAGGCGATCGAGGAGACCACCCGCAAGGCCATCTCCGACCGCAACGAGCGGCCGGCGCACCAGCCAAGCATCGGCTTCGGCGACGACAACAAGGAGCTGATGGAGAAGGTGCTGGCGGGCGAGGGTGACCTTGCCTACACGCTCTCGTTCGAGATCATGCCCGACATCTCCGTCACCGACCTGTCGACGCTCCAGCTGGAACGCGAGGTGGCGGAGGTCCCGGAAGAGGCCGTCGAGAAGGCGCTCTCGGACTTGCGGAACGCCTCCATCAGGTACGAGGCGGAGGAGGGCCGCGCCGCCGCCATGGGCGACCGGGTCACCCTGAACTACGTCGGCCGCATCGACGGCGAGGAGTTCGAGGGCGGCCGCGGCGACGACGCCGAGTTCGTACTGGAGGAAGGCCGCCTGATTCCAGGGCTGGTCGAGGGACTGGTCGGGGTCAAGGCCGGCGACGAGCGCGTCATCCCGGCGAAGTTCCCCGACGGCTACGGTGTCCAGGATCTTGCCGGCAAGGACGCCGAGTTCACCGTTACGGTGAAGGGCGTGGCCAAGTCGATCCTACCCGAGGCCAACGATGAATTCGCCCAGACGATTGGCGCGCAGTCGCTGCCGCAGCTGAAGGAGATGCTGAAGGGCAGGATCGCCGCCGACTACGCCAGCGTCAGCTATGGCAAGATCAAGCGCCAGGTGCTGGATGCACTTGATAAAACGCATGATTTTTCCCTCCCGGAATCGCTGGTCGCGGCCGAGTTCGACGCCATTTGGGGCCGCTTCAAGGAGTCCACAAAAGCTGAGGCCGAGGGCGCCGCTTCGGCTGAGCCGGCCAAGTCTGAGGACGAGCAGAAGGCCGACATCCGCAAGATCGCGGAGCGCCGCGTGCGCCTGGGCCTGGTGATTGCCGAGATTGGCGACCAGCAGAAGATCGACGTGACGCAGGACGAGCTGAAGCGTGCGCTGGTGGCGCGCGCCCGCAGCTTCCCCGGCCAGGAGCGCATGGTCTACGAGTACTTCGAGAAGAATTCCGCCGCCGTCATGGAGCTGCGGGCGCCGATATTCGAGGACAAGGTGATCGACTACGTGCTGGAGCAGGCCAAGCCGACCGAGAAGACGGTGTCGGTCGAGGAGCTGATGAAGCCGATCGAAGGTGAGGACACCTGGGCCGGCGCCGCAGCACATGCCGGACATGATCACGACCACCATGACCATGACCATCATCACCACGACCATGACCACCACCATGGTCACAGCCACGATCACACTCATGACCATGATCACGGCGACAAACGCTAGCGGCGGTCAATCCGCCGCCCAGGCATCATCTTGAACGCCGGGACGCCAGGCCCAATCTTTGCAGAACTTCAGCCGGCAGCGACCGCACACCGCAGAGGCCACGATGGACAGCCGAGTTCCACCCACCACCAACACATTCTGGCCGATCGTGGTCGAGCAGACCAACCGCGGCTGGGAGCAGTACACCCTGCCCTCGCGCCTGCTCAAAGAGCGAATCATCTTCCTGTCGAGCCCGATTAACGACGAGGTGGCGGCGTCGATCTGCATGCAGCTTCTCTTCCTTGAGGCCGAGAACCCCAAGAAGGAGATCGCCATGTACATCAACTCGCCCGGCGGCGTGGTGACCTCGGGCATGGCCATCTACGACACCATGCAGTTCATTCGCCCGCCGATCTCAACCCTTTGCATCGGCCAAGCAGCCTCCATGGGCTCGCTGCTGCTGGCAGCTGGTACGCCGGGCATGCGTTATGCGCTCCCCAATGCGCGCATCATGGTGCACCAGCCTTCGGGCGGCTTTCAAGGTCAAGCCAGCGATATCGAGCGGCACGCCGAAGATATCATCAAGATGAAACGGCGCCTGAACGAGGTCTACGTCAAGCATTGCAAGCAGCCGTACGAGACAATTGAAAAGACTTTGGATCGTGACTACTTCATGACCGCCGAGCAGGCCCAGGATTTTGGCCTGATTGATCGGGTACTGGATAAGCGGGAGCAGGCCGAGGGCCTGCTGGCCGGAGGCAAGTTGTCCTAGCCGCCGTGCACAGGTGGCTGCTCTCTCCGCCTTAAGGGCGATGGAACAGCCAGCGCGGCGGAATAAGGCTGATGTTTCCAGTACGGTAGTGCCTGAGCGTGGCAGGTGCGCGACGTTTGTGCGCGGTACCCTCTTGCGCGCAAGCGGGCTCAGGGTCGCGAAGGTGTTAATCGAATCTTGATTTGGGCCACCTTAGCATGCTCAGATTAGGTTTGATGATGGCATCCGCTCACGAGCCGGCGCAACGCGCGGGCCGGGGGAGGGGATGGAGAGCGGTGATGCGCCCGGTCTGGGCGGTCGCAGAAGGACGTGTCGAGAGACCTGATGGCACAGGAAAAAAACACCCTCTACTGCTCCTTTTGCGGCAAGAGTCAGCATGAGGTTCGCAAGCTGATCGCCGGCCCGACCGTCTTCATCTGTGATGAATGCGTCGAGCTGTGCATGGACATCATCCGCGAGGAGAACAAGAACACCCTCGTGAAGTCTCGCGATGGCGTGCCGAGCCCGGCCGAGATCTGCTCGGTGCTCGACAGCTACGTGATCGGCCAGGACCACGCCAAGCGCGTGCTCTCGGTTGCGGTGCACAATCATTACAAGCGCCTCAACCATGCGTCGAAGAACAACGACGTGGAGCTCGCAAAGTCCAACATCCTGCTGGTCGGCCCCACCGGCTGCGGCAAGACGCTGCTGGCGCAGACGCTGGCGCGCATCCTCGACGTGCCGTTCACGATGGCCGACGCCACCACCCTCACCGAGGCGGGCTACGTCGGCGAGGATGTCGAGAACATCATCCTGAAGCTGCTGCAGAACGCCGACTACAACGTCGAGCGGGCACAGCGCGGCATCGTCTACATCGACGAGATCGACAAGATCTCGCGCAAGTCGGACAACCCGTCGATCACCCGCGATGTCTCGGGTGAGGGTGTGCAGCAGGCGCTGCTCAAGATCATGGAGGGCACCGTCGCCTCGGTGCCTCCGCAGGGCGGCCGCAAGCATCCGCAGCAGGAGTTCCTGCAGGTCGATACCTCCAACATCCTGTTCATCTGCGGCGGCGCCTTCGCCGGCCTGGAAAAGATCATCTCGCGGCGCGGCAAGGGCTCCTCGCTGGGCTTTGGCGCCA
Organism: Hyphomicrobiaceae bacterium; assembly: GCA_036280295.1. Lineage (GTDB taxonomy): Bacteria > Pseudomonadota > Alphaproteobacteria > Rhizobiales > Hyphomicrobiaceae > AWTP1-13. Next base: position 2,972 of record DASURA010000177.1, on the reverse strand, counting down.
AGGTCTCGGGTCCCGACGAGCGCAAGACGGGCGAGGTCCTGAGGGGCGTCGAGCCGGAGGACCTGCTGAAGTTCGGCCTGATCCCCGAGTTCATCGGCCGCCTGCCCGTGATCGCCACGCTGGAGGATCTCGACGAGTCGGCGCTGATCCAGATCCTGACTGTGCCCAAAAACGCTCTTGTCAAGCAGTATCAGCGCCTATTCGAGATGGAGGACGTGCGCCTCACCATCACGCAGGACGCGCTGAAGGCGATCGCCCGCAAGGCCATCGACCGCAAGACCGGCGCACGCGGCCTGCGCTCGATCATGGAGGCCATTCTCCTCGACACGATGTTCGAGCTGCCTGGGCTCAAGGGCGTCGAGGAGGTCGTGATTGGCCCCGAGGTCGCCGAAGGCGGCGCGCGCCCGCTGCGCATCTACTCGGACCGGATGGGCGAGAAGGGCACCAGCGCCTGATACCGGCGCGAGTGACGAGTGGTGAGTGGGGAATGAGACCTCTCATTCTCCGCCGCCTGTTATGCGAAATATCATATAAGGGGGCGCCCATTCGCCATTGCCCCCTCGCCCTGAACGCCGGATTTCTCCCGGCAACAGCAAGATCGCTGTGGACGGGAACAGCACGTCGCCGCAGCGCGGCTGGCCCCTTGATCAGGGGCCTCAAGGTGACCATCTTTTTTGCCTAGTCCGAACCTGCAAGGTGCTATGCTGACACCAAGCGGTTCTCGCGCTCGCACAGTCTTCCATGCAAAGCGAGAGCGGCGCCGGGCGTTCCTCTGCGACGCTTGGGGGATGAAACTTGCGTGGAATTTGAACGGGTCTTCGCCTGGAGTCCGATATGGGGCTCCGCCCCGAGGGACCCGCAGGAATGAGTATGAGTACCGCAGCCCTGAAGCGTTGCCAGACGGGAAAGAGGACATGAGCGACCAAAAGCCAGTGAAAGAAAAGGGGGGCAAGGAGACCTACCCGGTCCTCCCGCTCCGTGACATCGTAGTCTTCCCGTACATGATCGTGCCCTTGTTCGTCGGCCGCGAGAAGTCGATCAATGCTCTGGAAGAGGTGATGCGGGCCGACAAGCAGATCCTGCTTGCTGCGCAGAAGAACGCCGGCGATGACGACCCAGCGCCGGATGCCATCTACCAGATGGGCACCCTGGCCTCCGTGTTGCAGCTGCTGAAGCTGCCCGACGGCACCGTCAAGGTACTGGTTGAGGGCACCCAGCGTGCCAAGGTGGCGCGCTATGTCGCCAATCCGGATTACTTCGAGGCCGAGGTGGAGCAGGTCGTCGAGGACGACGGCTCGAAGGACGAGATCGAGGCACTGGCGCGCTCGGCCGCCTCGCAGTTCGAGAACTACGTCAAGCTCAACAAGAAGATCTCGCCCGAGGTGCTGGCCAACATCGGCCAGATCGACGACTACTCCAAGCTCGCCGATACCATTGCCTCACATCTCGCCATCAAGATCGCCGACCGCCAGGAACTGCTGGAGATCACTACGATCTCCGAGCGGCTGGAGAAGGTTTACACGCTGATGGAGAGTGAGATCTCGGTCCTCCAGGTCGAGAAGAAGATCCGCTCGCGCGTCAAGCGCCAGATGGAGAAGACCCAGCGCGAGTACTACCTGAATGAGCAGATGAAGGCCATTCAGAAGGAGCTGGGCGACGGCGAGGAGCGTGACGACATCGCCGAGTTCGAGGAGAAGATCGAGAATACCAAGCTGTCCAAGGAGGCCCGCGACAAGGCCCTGGCGGAGCTGAAGAAGCTCAAGCAGATGAGCCCGATGTCGGCCGAGGCCACCGTGGTGCGCAACTACCTGGATTGGCTGCTGTCCATCCCCTGGGGCGTGCGCGGCAAGGTCAAGAAGGACCTCAACGAGGCGCAGGAGATCCTGGACAAGGAGCACTACGGCCTGGAGAAGGTCAAGGAGCGCATCCTTGAGTACCTGGCGGTGCAGTCCCGCACCAACAAGCTCAAGGGCCCGATCCTGTGCCTCGTCGGCCCTCCGGGCGTCGGCAAGACCTCGCTCGGCATGTCGATCGCCAATGCCACGGGCCGCGAGTTCGTGCGCATGTCGCTGGGCGGCGTGCGTGATGAGGCCGAGATCCGCGGCCACCGCCGCACCTACATCGGCTCGATGCCCGGCAAGGTCATCCAGTCGATGAAGAAGGCGAAGAAGACCAATCCGCTCTTCCTCCTGGACGAGATCGACAAGATGGGCTCGGACTTCCGCGGCGACCCCGCGGCGGCCCTGCTGGAGGTGCTGGATCCGGAGCAGAACCACACCTTCGCCGACCACTACCTGGAGGTGGACTACGATCTGTCGAGCGTCATGTTCGTGACGACGGCGAATACGATGAACATCCCGCCGGCCCTCCTGGACCGCATGGAGATCATCCGTCTCGCCGGCTACACCGAGGATGAGAAGATCGAGATCGCCAAGCGCCACCTGATCCCCAGCCAGCGCCAGAGCCATGGCCTGGAGGAGGCGGAGTGGCAGGTGGAGGACGAGGCGCTGAAGACGCTGATCCGCCGCTACACCCGCGAGGCCGGCGTGCGCAACCTCGAGCGCGAGGTGGCCAAGCTTGCCCGCAAGGCGGTGAAGGAGATCCTCGTCGGCACCCACACGTCTGTGACGGTCACGCCGGAAAACCTTGAGCACTACCTGGGCGTTCCGCGCTACCGCTACGGCGAGGTCGAGCTTGAGGACCAGGTTGGCATCGTCACCGGCCTGGCGTGGACCGAGGTCGGTGGCGAGATCCTGACGATCGAAGGCGTGATGATGCCAGGCAAGGGCAAGATGTCCGTCACCGGCAACCTGCGCGACGTGATGAAGGAATCGATCCAGGCGGCGAACGCCTACGTGCGTTCGCGCAGCCACGACTTCGGCATCCCAGCCTCGCTGTTCGAGAAGAAGGACATCCACGTCCACGTTCCCGAGGGCGCTACCCCCAAGGATGGTCCCTCGGCCGGCGTGGCG
>DASURA010000176.1:0-8982 GCA_036280295.1 Hyphomicrobiaceae bacterium | reverse complement strand
TCGCTCCAGCGCCTCGGCCATGGCCAGTGTGTCGTAGGGGTTCACCAGCAGCGCCTCCGACAACTCGCGCGAGGCACCGGCAAACGTGGAGAGCACCAGCACGCCACGCTCGTCGTCGCGTGCCGCAACGAACTCCTTCGCTACGAGGTTCATGCCGTCGTGCAGGCTGGTGACGACGCAGGCGTCGGCTGCACGAAACAGTTCATGCACCTCGCCGGGCTCATGATGCCGGACGACCAGGTGAACCGGCTGATAGCCATCGCAGCCGTGCCGCTCGTTGATCTCTGCCGCCAGCCGCTCCGCCTCCTTCTGCAGGGCGTCATAGGCGGCGAGCTTGCTGCGTGTGGGGGCAGCCGCCTGGACGAAGACGAGACGGCCCTTCCAGGCCGGACGCAGGCGCAGCAGATGATCAATCGCCTGCAGGCGGTCGAGGATGCCCTTGGTGTAGTCGAAACGCTCGATGCCGACAGCGATCCGCACATCCGGAGCGAGCCCGAGACGCTGGCACACGGCCTCCCGGCATTCCGGCACCGGGATCTGCGTGACCGTCGGCGAGGCTGGCCACTCGATCGAGATCGGATAGGGCCGGATGAGCGTCTCGCGCCCGCCGACCGTAACGGAGCTGTTCTCGCGGTCGATGCGGCTTTCCACGAAGCGGTCGGTGCCTTCGAGGAAGTTGTTGCAGTGGAACCGCGTGTGGAAGCCGAGAATTGTGCTGCCGAGCAGGCCGTCCACAATCGCGTCGCGCCACGGGCAGATGCCGAATGTCTCGGCATTGGGCCAGGGGATGTGCCAGAACGTCAGGATCGTCGCGTTGGGCAGCCGCTCGCGCACCATCCGCGGCAGCAGGGCGAAATGATAGTCATGCACCAGCACGATCGGGTCTGGACGGCTCGCCTCCTCGACCACCGCGTCCGCAAAGCGGCGATTGATGGCCTGGTACTGCTGCCAATCCTCGTGCCGGAAAGTCGGCCGCACGAAGGCGATGTGGCAGAGCGGCCAGAGGCCCTCATTGGCGAAGCCGTAGTAGTAGCCCTCCTGCTCCTCTTCCGTCAGCCAGATGCGGCGCAGCGTGTACGCTGGATCGAGTGGCGGAACGCGGACGTGATCGTGCGCATCCACCGTCTCGCGGTCGGCGGAGCCACTGCCGTGGGCGATCCACTTGCCGCCGCAGGCGCGCATCACCGGCTCCAATGCAGCGACAAGGCCGCTGGCAGGGATCTGCAGGGCGACGGCGCCGTCGACACGGTTGTGGATGTATGGCTCGCGGTTGGAGACGGCGATAACCTCGGTATCAGGCAGTCGCTCGTCCAGGAGCCGCTGCAATGTCTGCGGCGTCCATTGCACCTGGAGCCCGTCGCCTTCGCCGCCATTGGCGCGCAGGTCTCGCAGCAGGGAGCGCATGGCGAACGGGATGGGGAACGGGTGCCCCGGAGGCGGCTCCGGCTCAAGGCCGCGCCTGGCATCGGCTACGGCCAGCCGCACCGTCTGCGACCAGGCACGCAGAACGCCCAGAACGCTCGCCAACGCCAGAAGGCCGACGCCGAGCATCAGCGCAATCGCGGCAATGACGGCGTAGAGCCGGGCACGCGCCGCGCGCGCGTCGATGAAGCTCAGATCGTGGAGAATGACGAGCCGTCCTCGTGTCCCGCCGGCGCTCAGCGGGAAGGCACCCATGAGGAAGCGGTGCCCGTCAGCGGTGACGGTTGTGAAGGTCTTGCCCTTGCTGCGCACCGGATCCGGGCAGGTGGCGGTCTTGGGCATATCCTCCGTGGCGTGTTGCAGCTCTCCACCTTCGCTGCAAAAGCCCAGGGCCTGCAGCCGCTCGTCGTCCGTCAGGCGTTCGAGGAACGTCACCAGGTCGTGCCCCTCCGCCACGGCGAGGCCGGCAGCAACCTGATCCTTGATGGAGTTGAAGAGGAGGCGGGAGCGCAACTCGACATCGCGCTGAGCCCAGCGCTGCACCACAGTCGAGGCAAGGGGTGCGACCACAAGCGCCACAAGAGCGGCGCCGAGCACAGCCAGCGCTACGTACATGGCAAGGGGGTTGCGCAGATTGGGTTTGACAAAGCGAATGGCGCTGGAAAGTACCATTGGTCGGATCGGGTTTGCTCCTGGCTGGGATCGGCCAACACAAGCCGGGCTTTTTGGCAAACTAGGTCCGAACCTTGGGCGAGAACATGGCAGAGGCGTTGCTGGCAACTGTCGGTCGTGCAAGGAGATTCTTGCTTCCGGTAGCGGTCAGCTACGATGTGAGGCCAATGGAGAACGTATGCGTCTGCTCGTAACACGTCCCGAGCCCGATGCCCTCAAGCTGTGCGGGCTGCTTGAGGATGCCGGTCACGAGGCGGTCGCGGAGCCGCTCCTGAGCCTCTCCTTCGACGATGCCGATCCGGTTGACCTTGAAGGGGCGCAAGCGCTCATTGCGACCAGCCGGAATGCCCTGCGTGCGCTCAAGGGTGCCGAGGCAGCCACTTCGACCTTGGTTGACGCACGCCACTTGCCGCTGTTTGCCGTGGGCAGGGCCACCGCAACCGAGGCGCGCGCGCTCGGCTTCGAGACCGTCGTGACAGGCGCCGGGACTGCTGCCGAGCTGGTGGCGCACATCGTCTCAGTGCTCGACCCGGCGGCCGGCGTTCTCGTGCATCTGGCTGGCGACACCGTCGCGCATGACCTGGCCGGGGAGCTGGAAGCGCACGGATTCCGCGTGCGCCAGCCCGTGGTCTACCGCATGATTACTGCCGGCTCGTTCGCGGATACGACGGTCGAGGCACTCGCCCTGAACGACATCGACGGCGTGCTGCTCATGTCACCGCGGACCGCCGCCGTATACGCCCGGCTGGTGGCGAGGCACGGGTTGACCGCCGCCGTGCGCCCCTTGCCGCATTTCTGCCTGTCGCCGGCGGTCGCCAGGCGGTTGCAACCTCTCGGGGCGGTGCAGACCCTGGTTCCCGACGCTCCCCGGCTTGAAGAATTGCTTGCCCTGATCGACGAGACCGCTGCACAATCAGATGGCTAGACACGGGCTGTGGATGGCTCTGCGCATCTTCGTTAACGCAAAGCGGCGAGCATGGGCGCGCCGCTGCCCACTTGCACCGGGGGATGTGAACCCGGATGATTTGGCCCGGATCTCTGGCCCCGGACTCTAGCGATGACGGACAATACGGACGAGACTGCCAAAGCCCTCACCAGGCCGAGCGATGCGCCACGGCGCCCGCATGCCACCATCGATCTCAAGGCCTCCGAGATCAGGGCGGAGGGCGGCGGCAGCGCCGCCGCAGGTCATCGTGACAATGTTGGCGCAGCGACCGCGCACCGGCCGCCACCGTCGGTGGAGGAGGAGCGTGGTGAGGCGCGCGGCCGACGGACTTGGCTGCGGGCGCTCGGCAGCCGAGCCTGGATGATGCTCATGATGCTCATGGCCGCGCTCGCCGGGGCGGGCGCATGGGCGTTGCGGCTCGCGCGCAATGGCGCATTCCTCTCGCACGTGGCCGCCGGCATGGTGGGTGCGGCGTTAACGCTCATCACAGCCATATTCTGGGGACTTCCCACCGGGGCGCCCGCAGTCGATACCGCCGACCAGGCGCGCCGCTTGGCTGCGGCCGAAACGACTCTCGCACAGCAGGCCGCATCATTGCCTGCCAATGGCGCCATCAGGCTTGCCGCCGCCGAGCAGCGGCTGGCGAGGATCGAGGAGCAGGCCAAGGCCATTGCATCGCTGCGCGAGGCCCAGGCCAGGCTCGCGGCCGAAGCCAAGGCCCGGGGCGGCATGCCCCCGCCGGCTGTCATGGATCGCATCGCCAAGCTGGAATCGGCGCTGGCGACCGTCGCCTCCGAACGGAAGGCCGGCAACGCGCCATCCGAGCAGCTGGTCGCCCGGCTGACTGCCGTCGAGGAGCGACTATCGGTACAGGCGGGCAAGCTTGCTGCCGCCGAGCACGAGCTGCAGGCCAACCGCAAGAGCGAGAAAGAGCGCATCGGCGGCGCCCAGCAGTCGCTGCTGGCGCTGCAGCTCGCCGACTTGAAGCGGGCGCTGGATCGCGGCGACAGTTTCGCCAGCGAGCTCGATGCAGCCAAGAAGGCAGCGGCCGGCGGCACCATCGATCTCAGCGGCCTCGACCACGCGGCCGCCAGCGGCGTGCCGACGCTGCAGGCGCTGGCGCAGGACTTCCGGCGCGTCGCCGACGCGGCCGTGGACGGCGAGGCGGATGATCCCAATGCCTCGGCGCTGGATCGTCTGCTGGCCGGAGCCCGGTCCGTCGTGCGCGTGCGCAAGACGTCGTATGATCCCGGTGACACCAGCCTGGAGGCTACCCTCTGGCGCATGGAGAAGGCGCTCGCTAACGGCGATATCGGCGAGGTGCTGGCGCAGGGCAAGCGGCTGCCGCCGAAGGCGGCGCGGTCGGCGGAGGATTGGCTGCGCAAGCTTGAGGCGCGCCATGCTGCCGATCGGACCGTTGCCGAGGCCGAGGCGGTCCTCCGGGCGTCCCTGGCGCGGCAGCTGCCGGCCGCGGAGCCGACCAGATGATCCGTGTCGCCATTTATCTGGCCGGCGTTCTGGCGCTTGTCGCCGGTCTGCACTGGCTGGCATCGCAGCCGGGTGCCATCATTATCGAGTGGCCAGGGCATCGCCTGGATGTGAGCCTGCGCGCCGGGCTGTTGCTTCTGGCGGGGCTGTTGAGCCTGATTCTTCTGGTCTGGGCGGCGCTCCGCTGGGTCTGGCGCAGTCCGGCCGTGCTCGGCCGGTTCCTTGATCAACGGCGGCGACGGCGCGGGCTCGATGCGCTGACGAACGGCATCATCGCCGTCGGCGCCGGCGATCGTGCGCTTGCCCAGCGCTACGCCGCGCAGGCGCGAAAATCGCTTCCGCACGAGCCGCTGACGCATCTCCTGCGGGCAGAGGCCGCCCAGATCGGCGGCGATCGCGCCACGGCCCGGCGCATCTACGAGGCAATGCTGGGTTCGCCCGATACCGAGCAGCTCGGCCTTCGTGGGTTGTTCCTGGAAGCCGAACGGGAAGGCGAGCGCGAGGCCGCAAGGCAGTTCGCGCAACGGGCGCTGCATCTCAATCCAAAGCTCGGCTGGCCGGTGGAGGCGCTGTTCGACATGCACTGCCGCGCCCATGATTGGGCGGGCGCCTTGGAGACGCTCGACATTGCTGAGCGCCAGAATCTGGTGGAGAAGCGTGTGGCCCGCCGCCGCCGTGCGGTGCTGCTGACGGCGCAGGCGCAGGTCCTGGAGGAGGAGCATGCGGACCGGGCGCTGGAGCTTGCCCTGGAGGCGCACAGCCTGGCCCGCGACCTGGTGCCGGCGACGACGATTGCCGGACGTATCCTGGCCGCACGTGGCAAGACGCCGGCCGCTGCGCGCGTGCTGATGCGGACCTGGCGCCAAGCCCCGCACCCGGACCTGGCGCTCGTCTACGCCTACGCCAGGCCGGGCGACAGCCCGCGGGACCGGCTGGACCGCGTCCGGCAGCTGTCACGCATCACGCCCGGCCATCCCGAGGCGCCGATCGCGCTGGCCACCAGCGCCATCGAGGCGCGCGCCTGGGACGAGGCGCGCGGGGCCTTGAAGCCGCTGCTTGACGGCGGCCGCCTGACGGCGCGCGTGTGCGCCCTGATGGCGCGCATCGAGGGCGAGCAATACGGCGATACCGGCCGGGTGCGCGAGTGGCTGGCGCGCGCCGTCGGGGCGGCGCGCGATCCAGCGTGGGTTGCTGACGGCATCGCCTATGAGCGCTGGAGCCCGGTATCGCCGACGACGGGCGAGCTCGATGCCGTGCGCTGGGAGGTGCCCGATGCCGGCGCGAGCGAGCGCGCCGCAGCCACGGCGCTGGCAGCCAAGCTTCAATCGATGCTGGGCCTGGGTGCCGCCGGTGTGGAGCCCCGCCTCGATGTGACCGCGACCGAGCCCCCCTCCCCTGCCTCACCGGTCGCAGCGGCGCCGCTGTCCGTTGATCAGCCTTTCAGCGAGCCGGAACGTCCGGCCCCAACGGTACCAGAGCCGCAGATGCAGGTGCCGGTGACGCGGCCGCTTGCGCCTCCCGAGACCGAAGAAGAGGCAGTTCTGGGCGATGTGCCGACGCTGCCGGTGGTGGCGCCGGCTGTTCCGGATCGGGTGCGCCCCCGCAAGCCGGCCGAGCCCCGGATCTTCGTTCCGCCGCGCGCTCCGGACGATCCGGGTGCCGAAACCTCCGAGCTGGATGACCCGCACGGGTATCCGAGCAAGGCGTAGCCAAGCGTATCGCAGGCGGGATCAGGGCGAAGCCGCAATCCGCCGTCAACGGTGGAGCGGGGGATCGCGCCTTCGGCTAATCCGACCTCCGCCTTCGCGACGCTTGGCCGCCTCCCAGGGATGTGGCCGGCATTTGCAGCGCGCATCGTAGATCGAGCGATAGAGGAATGCCGTGCCCAGGCGCTTGTAGGGGATACCCTGCAGGCTGATCATGTCCTCCAGGGCACCTCCCGGATTCGGATAGTAATAGAGGGCGGCTGTTCCATCGCAGCTCTGCTCGCACCGGCGCGCATCGCGGGCGAGCCCGTCCTTTCTCGTCGCGAAGCTGATCGGCCAGTAGTAGCCATCGCACAAGCGCACGCACATGGTGCGGTAGGTTGCGGGCGTTGGTTCCAGCGCCGGCTCCGGCAGCGCCTCCACCGGCCGCGCAGCGGCGGGCTGCGGCCCCAGCGTTGGTGCCGGGCGGCGCGGAGGCAAGCGCTGGCGCCGCTCCCGCAGCGGACGCCATCGTCGCTGCGGCTCGCTGCGGGGCGGCTCCAGGCCGAGCAGCCCATTGAGGAAAGACAGAAACGGGTCGTCGCCGCTCGCGACCAGCTGTACCTCCGGAGCAGGTCTGTCTGCCGCCAACCCCAGGGTTGCCAGCGACGCCAGGCTGCAGGCGGCAACGGCCCTCATGCAGGCTCGACCGCGGCGTGGAAAGTGTGCGCGGGTATGCGGGCTGCACTGATGCTGCGGAGCGGGCATCGCACGTGCGGAGGCGTGGGCTCACGCCTCGATGATCTTGTTGCGTATGGCGTAGCGAACGAGGGCGGCGGCAGAGGTGAGATTGAGCTTCCGCATCGCCGCCGCGCGGTGCGTCTCCACGGTCTTGACCGAAATGTTCAGGATGTTGGCGATCTGCTTGTTGCTGTTGCCCTCGGCGATCAGCTGGATGACTCCGCGCTCGCGCGAGCTCAGCACGTTCTCGGCGGTGCCGGCCTTGGTGAGATAGGATTCAAGCAGTGTCTCGGATACCTTCGCCGTGAAGAACGGCCGGTGCACCGAGAGAGATTCGATGGCAGCGATCAGCGAATGCTTGGCGTCGGATTTCAGGAGATAGCCGCGGGCGCCGGCCTTGAGCAGGTCGTAGATCAGCTTCTCGTTGTCGTGCATGGTGAAGATCAGTACCTCTACCGTCGGCACGCGGGCTCGGATCTGCCTGGTTGCCTCGACGCCGTTCACCAGCGGCAGACCATAGTCAAGCACAGCCACGTCGGGCTTAAGCTCGATGGCCTTGCGGATCGCCTCCTTGCCGTCGGCAGCCTCGCCGACGACCTCCCATCTCGGCTGCGCTTCAAGGATAGAGCGAAGCCCTGAGCGAACCACCTCGTGGTCATCGGCAATCAGAATACGCGTCATAGTCCACTCTGTGTGACAGCCATGCCCCGGATAACGATTGCTCCAAGCCTACCTACAGACTTGCCCCGTTTTCATATCATCGGAATCTCCGGCCTTCCCGCTAAAAGCTCCAAAAGATGACCGTTAAGCCTTAGCTGGACAGGCCCATTTTCGATAGCAGCAGCCGCCAGGTGGTTACCTCGTGGCTCGCGTGTAACCGCAAGCGCGAGCGTAGGAGCTGGCGTTCCCCGCTTCAAAGGGAATAGTGCCTGAGGTTTAATGCGGGAAGCATCGGGAGCTGGTGGCGGTCCGAGATCCCTGCGGCCTGCGCCATCGCAAAAACAAGACCGCGCCCCGACCAGAATGTCGGGGCGCGGTCAGTTAGCAGGGAAGGGCACGGGGGAGGACGCCCTTTTGGCCCCTCGAGGGAAGGAGGAGGCACCCTGCGGTCTGTAATGTCCGATATCTCGAGCCGCTTCGGCATCGGCAAAACTACCCGTATTGCTCTGGCAATAACCTGATATGCGCACCCTGATGGTAAATGGATGCTGTCGCCATGCATTAACCTTTCGTATTTACTCGCAATTAGCACCGTTACAAAATGCACCACTGCTTTGGCTTTGCCGGGCCGGCGAGATAGGGAATCATGACGAATATTTTAAGTGACCTCCCCGATATGCGCATTTCGCGCCAGGAGCGACGGTGACACTCCAGGGTTTCGTGACCAACGCAAGGCTGAAGGCGAGGGTCCGTCTTGGCATGGCGTAGGGAGAAGAGATCCCCAGCCAAGCCACCCGACCCTGCGCGCTTTCAAGCTGTAGAAAGGAACCCCGTAATGACTGACGATCTGTTATCGGCCATTTCGCGCTTCCTCACCCCCGAGCTGATCGGCAAGATGGCGTCGGTTTCGGGGCTTGACCGGGGCACGACACAAAGCGCCGTTGGCGCTTGTGTGCCTGCGATGCTGGGCAGTCTGGCCGATCTCGCTGCCAAACCCGGCGGGGCGCGCCAGCTTGCTGACATGATCGCCGAGCAACCGTCGGGGATGCTGTCGAACTTGCCTCAAACCATTGGAACGTCTGCCATGTCTGCAGAGAAGGGCGGTGGGATGCTCTCTTCGCTCCTGGGAGGCGGCGTTCTCAATACGCTGGTATCCACGTTGAGCCGCTTTATCGGTATCGGTGAAGGGTCGACGCGGACTTTGATGGGCCTCCTTGCGCCTGTCACGCTTGGCGTGCTTGGCCGGGAGCAGCGGGCAGCAGGCCTGGAGACAGGCGGTCTTGCCCGGCTGCTGATGGGGCAGAGGGATCAGATCATCGCGGCAATGCCCGTCGGGCTTTCCGACCTCTTGAGCTCCAGGGTGCGCAT
>DASURA010000175.1:0-4419 GCA_036280295.1 Hyphomicrobiaceae bacterium | reverse complement strand
CACCGCGTGGCAGAACTGGCCGAGGCCGATCGAGGCCGTGTCGCCGTCGCCGGAGACGCCGATGTAGACCAGGTCCCGATTGGCCAGCGCTGCCCCGGTGGTGATCGACGGCATGCGGCCGTGCACGCTGTTGAAGCCGTGCGCGCGATTGAGGAAGTAGGTGGGTGCCTTCGACGAGCATCCGATGCCGGACACCTTGGCGATGCGATGCGGCGGCAGATCCAGCTCGTAGCACGCCTCGATCAGGGCTGCGGTGATGGAGTCATGCCCGCATCCGGCGCACAAGGTCGACATCGCGCCCTCATAGTCGCGCCGGGTGAGGCCCTGGGCGTTCCTCGGCAGCGCCGGGTGATGCGCTGAGGGTTTCGGCATGAAGCTCATGTGAGGCTCCGTTCTGGGCAGATCATCCCCACCGGCGTCATCCCCGCGAAGGCGGGGACCCAGTGCACCGGGCCGGCAGGGTGCGGATGTTTGTTCACGTTCGAGGCCTGCAGCGCGGGCGTGCGAAGCGACCGCCCGAGCCGCTGTCGAGAGACGACCTCGGTTCCCGCCTTCGCGGCAATGACGTTGCGTGTGTGATTTGCCGTGTGCGCCACGTCACAGTTCCAATTATTCCGCCGCCGCCTGCGTCGGCCGCAGCTCGCGCAGCACGGCATTGCGGACGAAGGCGGCCGTCATCGGCATGCCGTCGTAGCTCAAGGCCGGGATCAGCTTGGTGCCGGGCACGTCCGCTTCCGTCATCAGCAGCGAGCGCATCTGGGCGTCGCGGTTCTGCTCGACGACAAAGATGCGATCGTGCTGGGCGCAGAACGCCTTCACCTCGCGCGTGAAGGGGAAGGCCTTGAGGCGCAGGGCGTTGATGCGAACGCCCTCACGCTCCAGCAGATCCAGGCCCTCGTTCACCGCGTGCACGTTGGCGCCGAAGTAGATGAGCCCGGTCTTGCCGGCCTTGTCGCGGATGGTCAGCTCGGGCTTCGGCACAAGCGTCGCGGCGGTATCGAATTTGCCCCGGATGCGGTCGATCACGCGAGCGTGGATGCGGCCGTCCTCGCTGTAGCGGGCATACTCGTCATGCGAGGTGCCGCGCGTGAAGAAGGCGCCCTTGGTCGGGTGCGTGCCCGGCAGCGTCCGGTAGGGAATCGCGTCGCCGTCCACATCCAGGTAGCGGCCCCACTCGACACCCTTGAGATCCTTGAAGCGCTCCAGCGTGTCGGCATCGAGCACCTTGCCGCGATCATGCATCTTGGCGTCGTCCCACGACAGCGGGTCGCACACCCATTCGTTCATGCCGATGTCGAGATCGGACATGACAATGACGGGCGTCTGCAGCCGCTCGGCGAGATCGAACGCCTCGGCCCCCAGCGAGAAGCACTCGCTCGGATCCTTGGGGAACAGCAGCACGTGCTTGGTGTCGCCGTGCGAGGCGTAGGCGCATGCCGTGATATCCGACTGTTGCGTGCGCGTCGGCATGCCGGTGGAGGGGCCGCCGCGCTGCACGTTGAACAGCACGATCGGCACCTCGGCGAAATAGGCGAGGCCAAGAAACTCGCTCATCAGCGAGATGCCGGGCCCGGAGGTGGCGGTAAAGGCGCGCGCACCGTTCCAGCCGGCGCCGATGGTGACGCCAATGGCGGCCAGCTCGTCCTCGGCCTGCACGATGCCATAGAGGTGCCGCCCGTCCTTGCCGACACGCAGGCGCGCGGCGTTGCGCTCGTAGGCCTCCGCCAGCGAGGTCGACGGCGTGATGGGATACCACGCGCACACGGTGGCGCCGGCGAAAAGCGCACCGAGGCCGGCGGCGTAGTTGCCGGAGGTGATGATCTTGCCCTTGGCGCCTTGCGCAGGGCGCACGTGGATCGGCAGCGGGCATGCGAAATTCGCGAGCGCATACTCGCGCCCCAGCGCCACCGCATCCATGTTGGCTGAGACCAGCTTCTCCTTGCCCTTCAGCTGGTCGGAGATGGTGGCGCGCAGCACCTCCAGGTCGATATCCAGCAGTGCGGTCAGCGCCCCCACGTATGCCATGTTCTTGAGCAGCTGGCGCTGGCGCGGGTCGCTCCACTTCCGGGCGCACATCTCGGCCAGGGGAATGCCCAGCACTTTGATGTCGTCGCGCGGCCAGACCCGCGGCAGAGTGGAATCATAGAGTAGCCAGCCGCCGGGCAGCAGCTCGCCCAGATCGTCCTGGTACGACTGCGGGTTCATCGCCACCATCAGGTCGATGCCGTCGCGGCGGGCCAGGTAGCCGGCCTCCGACACCCGCACCTCGTACCAGGTGGGCAGGCCCTGGATGTTGGAGGGGAAGATGTTCTTCGGGCTGACGGGGATTCCCATCCGGAACAGCGTCTTGGCGAAAATGCCGTTGGCACTTGCCGAGCCAGAGCCGTTGACAGTGGCGAACTTCACCACGAAGTCGTTGATCCCGCTCATGTCAGAAGATTACCTCGCAAGAGACGGGGTCAGACCCCGCGCCTTCACGTTGGCTATTGGACACGAATCTCGTGCCGCGGGGTCTGACCCCGTCAAAACCGTCGCTACCGCAGATAGGCATTGTGATGCGTCAGGCAGGCCGGCGAAGCCTGCGCCTCCACATAGACCAGCTTCTTCATGTCCCACGCGCCGGTCGGGCAGCGCTCGGCGCACAGGCCGCAGTGCAGGCACATATCCTCGTCCTTGGCCATGACACGGGCGGTCTTCAGCGGCTGGGACACGTAGAGATCCTGCGCCGTATTGCGCGCCGGTACCCGCAGCTTCAACCGCAGCGCCGCCTCGTCGTCGTCGTGCGTGAAGTTGATGCAGTCGACGGGGCAGATATCCATGCAGGCATCGCACTCGATGCACTGCGGTGCGGAGAACACCGTCTGCACATCGCAATTGAGGCAGCGCTCGGCCTCCTTGGCGGCGAGCTTGTCGTCGAACCCCAGCTCCACCTCGACCTTGAGGTCGCGCAGCGCCTTGGCCTTGTCGGCGTGCGGCATGGCGGTGCGATGCAACGGGGCGTAGGCATTCTTATACGACCACTCGTGGATGCCCATCTTCTGGCTGATCAGCGTGAAGCCGGGCTTCGGTCGCTCCTGGAGGCTTTCGCCGTTGCAGAAGAGATCAATGGAAATCGCCGCCTGGTGGCCGTGCGCCACCGCCTTGATGATGTTCTCCGGTCCCCAGGCGGCATCGCCGCCGAAGAACACGCCCGGCCGCGTCGACATCATGGTCACCTTGTCGACCTTGGGCATGCCCCACTCGTCGAACTCGATGCCGAGGCTGCGCTCGATCCAGGGGAAGCTGTTCTCCTGGCCGATCGCCATCAGCACGTCGTCGCACGGGATCACCACCTCCTCACCGGTGGGCTCCAGTCGCGGCCGGCCACGCGTGTCCATGCCGACCTCGGCCATTTTCGCGAAGCGCACGCCAACGAGGCGGCCGTTCTCGATGATAAATTCCTTGGGCGCGTGATTGTCGAGGATCGGGATGCCCTCGTGCTCGGCGTCCTCGATCTCCCAGGGCGATGCCTTCATCACCCGCCGCGGCGAGCGCACCGTTACCGTTACCGTCTCGGCGCCGAGGCGCAAGGCGGTACGGCAGCAGTCCATCGCCGTGTTGCCGCCGCCGATCACCACCACGCGCTTGCCGATCGAATGCACGTGATCGAACGCGACGGACGTAAGCCAGTCGATACCGATGTGGATGTTGGCCTTAGCCTCCCAGCGGCCGGGCATGTCGAGATTCTTGCCCTTGGGCGCGCCGGTGCCGATGAACGCCGCGTCGAACCGCTCCGCCAGCAGCGCCTCCAGGCTCTTGATCTCGTGGCCGAACCGCGCCTCCACGCCGAAACCGAGGATGCGGCCCACCTCTTCGTCCAGCACCTGCTCGGGCAGCCGGAACGACGGGATGTTGGAGCGCATGAGGCCGCCGCCCCTGGCATCCTTCTCGAACAGCACGATCTCATAGCCGAGCGGCATCAGATCGCGGGCCACTGTCAGGGAGGCCGGGCCGGCACCGATGAGGGCAATGCGCTTGCCGTTCTTCTCCTTCGGGATCTCCGGCATGAAGACATCGACCTCGCCCTTGTAGTCGGCGGCGACGCGCTTCAGGCGGCAGATGGCGACCGGCTTCTCCTCGACGCGGCCGCGCCGGCAGGCGGGCTCGCACGGACGATCGCACACGCGGCCCAGAATTCCGGGGAATACGTTGCTTTCCCAGTTCAGCATGTAGGCGGCGGCGTAGCGGCCCTGGGCGATCAGCCGGATGTACTCCGGTACCGGCGTATGGCTGGGACACGCCCACTGGCAGTCCACCACCTTGTGAAAGTAGCTGGGGTTGGAAATATCGGTGGGGGCTGTATGGCCCCGACGCCGCTCCCCGACTGCGGTAGTCTCCATTTTAGACGATGGGTCCTTTGTAAGGTTTGCCGCCCCACGC
>DASURA010000174.1:0-8378 GCA_036280295.1 Hyphomicrobiaceae bacterium | reverse complement strand
TATCATTCCGGCGACCTCGCCGCCTGGCACGCCGATGGCTCCATCGAGGTCAAGGACCGCTCCAAGGACATCATCATCTCGGGCGGCGAGAATATCTCGTCCCTGGAGGTGGAGGAGATCCTCTACCGCCACCCGCAGGTGATGGAGGCTGCGGTGGTGGCGCGCCCCGACGAAAAATGGGGGGAGACGCCGTGTGCTTTCGTCACCTTGAAGCCGGGCGCGGAGGCGACGACGGTCGAGGACATCATCGCCTACTGCCGCGCCAGCATGGCCCACTTCAAGGTGCCCAAGACCGTCGTGTTCGGACCGCTGCCGAAGACCTCGACGGGGAAGATCTTGAAGTACGAGCTCAGGGACAAGGCACGGGGTTTGGCGCAGGCGTAGGGCGCAACAAGGCGAAGCCGCGTTGCGCCGATATCCGCGCAGGGAGTGCCGCCGGGTCGATCGGTGCAATGTGCTTCGCTTATTGCGCCCTACATTGCTGACGAGGCATGCGACTTGTGCGAGGAGGTCCCGGCAATCGGTGCACCGCGCGGATGCGTGAGTGCAGCGAAGGACTCGCGTCGGCCGAGTAGGTTTCCGGAGTAGGGATGATAGACGTGGACTTTGAGTTCACCTGTGTGGACTGCGGACAAGTCCACAGAGGAATGCCCAGTTTTGGTGCCGACCGGCCCCTGTCCTACTATCTCGTTCCGGAGAATGAGCGTGAGACGCGGTGTGTCACCGGGTCGGACGATTGCGCCATTGACGACCGGTCGTTCTTCGTTCGAGGCTGCCTGGAAATTCCCGTTCTAGGCGCGGAGCCATTTGTCTGGGGCGTCTGGGTTTCGCTGAGTGATGCGAGCTATCGGCAGTGGAGGGATTGCTTCGGGCAAAGCAAACGGTCGCACATCGGTCCGTTCTTCGGTTGGTTGAACGCTTGGCTCGAGCCGTATCCCAATACCATAAACCTGAAGACCCAAGTGCATTAGCGCGACGACGGCGTCCGGCCATACATCGAGCTTGAGCCGAGCGGTCATCCGTTGGCGATCGAGCAGCGCGAAGGCATCAGCGTCGAGCGCGTGGCCGAGATCTACGCCATCATCATGCATGGCCGTAGGGCGGATTAGGGCGAAGCCCGTAATCCGCCGATCCGACGGCAGAGGGCGGATTACGCCTTCGGCTAATCCGCCCTACAGCGTGCCGCCCTCCAGCCATGCCTTGCCGCGCGCATACAGCGCCTGCACCTCCGGCCCCTTGAGCCCCGGCATGTCGAGCTTGATCGGGAAGCCGATCCCGGCCTGCAGATAGGCGAGGTGGCGATAGCCCTCGGGGAAGCGCTCCAGCACCGCCTTGTCGAGGGTCAGCTTCGCCGCCGGGTCGACCGGGTCCATGCGGTCCTTCTCGTAGATCGGCTGGCGTAGCACCATGCCCCACTTGCCGTCGCGCTTCTCCAGGAAGTCGTAGAACCGGCCGGTGCAGACGACATCGACCTCTACGTCGTGCACGAGATTGCGCTGCGAGATCGTCATTTTGGTCTGGGCGATGGCGCGGTTGCCCTTCAGGTCCGCTGCATGGCCGCCCAGGAAGTGCAGGATGATGTTGCCCTTCTCGAAGCCGTCGCGGCACATGGCAATGAACTGGTCGGCCGAGCCCTGTGTCCAGGTCGCCATCATCACCCCGTCATCGTGCCAGACGGTGCGGAACCGCTCCCAGTCGCCGGCATCGCGCCAGACCGCCCAGTTCTCCACCAGCTGTCGGATGGCCAGCCGGTCCAGCGTCTCCTCGTCCATGTCGGCTCCTGCGTGCGTCTTGTTTACGTCTCCTTTGCCATAGCTTGCCGGCTTTTGCAGCAGCAGCGTTGGCGCAAGCTGGATTGCGTGTCCTGCGTCAGCTCTTCGGAAATCCCGAATAGTTGGCCGCTGCAACGTTCTTGCCGCGCTGGTGCAAAAGAGAGGAGTTGACAAATGTCGCGAGTTGCCAGGCAGCTTGCACCCTGCGAGGAATGAGCTGGTCGTTTTGGGGTGATGGCCGTTGCTGAGGGAAGAGACGGGGGACGCGCATGGAGCCAAGTCCACAACGGCGGCTGCGCAAGGGCCGGTTGCCCAGGATGGTGTCGTGGTACGATCCGCGGCTGCTCACCCGCATCGGCCTGCGTACCGTCGTCTCCTCCGTCTTCGGCCAGTACGCGGACCAGCGCCTGATGCAGGCGGTGACGGACCGCTGCGACGATGATGAGCTGTGCCAGCGCTACGACTATTCCGACCCCCACGCCGAGGACCCCCAGCGCCGCATCGCCTTCGATGAGAATGGCGCCTTCTGGATCGACTACATCGCCGATGTCGGCGATGGCTTCGAGCCGACCTATACGACCGCCTACCTGCTGGCCCAGGACAGCCTCGAGGTGCCGGGCGCCGGATCGTTGCGGCACGGCGAGATCCTCATCATGGGCGGCGACCAGTGCTACCCGCAGGCGACGCGCGAGGAGTACAAGCGCCGGCTGCTCCTGCCCTACGGCTGGGCGTTCGGAACCGCCATGCCCGAGCGCAAGCTGTTCGCCATCCCCGGCAATCACGATTGGTACGACGGCCTCAACGCCTTCGACGGCCTGTTCTGCTCCTCGCGGGATCGCCTCTCGGCAGCCAAAGGCAACGTCATCGGCGGCTGGCAATGCCAGCAGCATCGCAGCTACTGGGCGATCCGCCTGCCCTACAACTGGTGGATCTGGGGCGCCGATATCCAGTTCTCCAAGTATCTCGATACCGCGCAGGTGAGCTACTTCGAGACTATGGCAGACCAGATGCGGCCGGGTGATAGCCTTGTCATCTGCCTGGCCGAGCCGTCGTGGATGATCGCCGACCTGCAGGGTCTCGACGAGGAGGAGAACTTCTTCAAGATCACCTCCATCGCCCGCAGCCGAGGCGCCAATATCGTCGCCGTCATCGCCGGCGACTGGCATCACTACAATCGCTATTACGCGCACGAGCTCGACGTGCATTTCATCACCTCGGGCGGCGGCGGCGCCTTCCTGCACCCGACCCACGTGTTGAAGAACGCCATCCAGGTGCGCTGGCCGGAGAACGCGGGCGCCGATGCAGAGGCCGCGGGCGCCCGGCCGGGTGAGCCCCCGTGGAAGGCGCGGGCCTACGACATCCGCCTCAAGCGCAACACCAGGGCCGCGGAGAACGTGGTCGAGCAGGCGGTCCAGGATGTCCAGGATGCGATCGAGCCGTTGCAGCCGCAGGCCCTGAAGGCGCGCCGCAAGCCGCTGCAACCGCAGGCGCCCAAGTGTTATCCCACGAAGACGCGCAGCTATCTCATCGGCCTGCGCAACGTGCTGTTCCCGTTCTACAACCCCGCCTTTGCCGTTGGCGTCGGCATCCTCTATTGGCTGATCACGTGGGAGTTCCAGACCCTGGTTTCCCGCCACAATATCTCCGACGGCAAGATCGACAGGCTCGGCATCGGCGCATCCCTTGTCGATGTGCTGCCCTATGTGCCGCTGTATCTCGTCCAGGCGATGATCGCCTCCATCACTCTAGCCGTGATGCTGGGCGCGCTGTACGCGGTGCTCGTCTCCTATGTCGACGCCACTGATCGGCCAGGCCTGCGCCGCTACGCCACCAAGTTCTTTGTCGGCACGGCGCACTTCCTGGCCCATGTCGCGGCCATGTTCACCCTGTCGCTTCTGGTGGTGAGCCTCAACAACCAGATGACGCCCGCCGTCGAGCGCACGCTGACGACCCTCAACGCCACCCGCGACGAGCGGCCGGAGGTGGTCCGCGACGTGATCCGCGAGTCGCTCACGCCGTTGCAGCGCAGGCCAGCGGTGGGGAGCCATGAGCAGAGCCCCGTGCGGCAGCTGGTCGGCTTCACGGCCTATCCGGTCCTGATGGTCGTGCTCGGCGCACTGGTCGGCGGCTCGCTGTGGGGGTTCTACTGGGCGCTCACCGGCATCCTTGCCCGCATGCACGCCGAGGATGCCTTCGCCGCCTTGCGCATCCAGAACTATCGCAATTTCCTGCGGGTCAAGCTGGAGCCGGACAGGCTCACTATTTATCCACTCGGCGTCGACAGGATCCCATCTCGTCACGACTGGCGCGACGCCCCGACCGGGCCCGCGGCGCCTGCGCACAACCCCAAGCTGGTGCCCAAGAAGCCGATCGACATACGCCTGATCGAGACTCCGATCGTCATAGAGCGCGATCCGCGGATGGATTGAGGTCCTGCCGGCGTCTGGTCGGCGTCGGTCCTCCGGGTCCGACACCACAACGGCACCCTCAGATCAGCCGCGCCAGCGCGGCGATGCCGCGGTTGATGGCCTTCTCGTCCGGCATCGAGTAGCTGAGGCGCAGCGTGTTGCGTCCGCTGCCATCGTGGAAGAACGCACCGCCCGGCACGAACGCGACGTTCGCTTCCGCCAGCGCCCGCTGCAGCAAGGCGGCGGCGTCAAGGCCGCGCGGCAGCGTCATCCACGCAAACAGTCCGCCGCCGGGGCGGGTCCAGGCAACGTCCGCGGGCATGTATTTCTCCAGCGCGGCGAGAAGCCAATCGCGGCGCTTCCGGTAGTGCGCGCGGGCGCGCGCCACCTGTGCATCGAACACCTGCTCGGCCAGGCGGTGCATGATCATCTGGTTGAGGGCGGGGCTGTTGAGATCGGAGGCCTGCTTGATCAGCACCAGGCGCCGCACCAGCGCCTTCGACGCCACGATCCAGCCGACGCGAAGCCCCGGCGAGAGCACCTTTGAGAAGGTGCCGCAGTAGATCACGCGGGCGCGCTCGACACTGCCGCGCCGCTTCACCTCCAGGGCCATGAGCGGCAGCGACGTGCGATGATCCGCCGGGTTGTCGAAGCCTAGCATGGCGTAGGCCGCATCCTCGATCAGTGGAATATCGAGCTCGCCCGCCAGGTCTAGCAGCTGGGCGCGCGCCGCCGGCGAGAGCGTCTGGCCGGTTGGATTGGCGAAGGTCGGCACGACGTACGCAAGCTTTACGCCGCCGCCCGCGTGCCGTGCCGCGTCGGCATAGGAGGCCGGCGTCCGGTTGCCCTGCTCGGGGCGCAGCTCATCGTAGCGCGGCTCGCAGCCGGCGAACGCCTGCAGGGCGCCGAGATACGTGGGCGCCGTCACCAACGCGGTATCGCCGGGCGAAAGCAGCAACCGGCCGAGAAACTCCAGCCCCTGTTGCGAGCCGCAGGTGACGAGGATGTTGTCAGGCTCGCACGGCACCCCGAGGTCGCCCATATGCCGGACGATCCATTGCCGCAATGGCAGATATCCTTCGCTTACAGAGTATTGCAGGCCGCTCGCGGCCGCGGCCGCATTGCCGAGCACGGCGGCGCAGGCGTCCCTGGTTGCCTCCAGCGGCAGCAGCGCCGGGTCCGGGATGCCGCCGGCGAACGAGACGATGCCGGGCCGGTCCACCAGCTTCAGCAGCTCGCGGATCTCCGATGCCGCCATGCGTCCGGCACGACGTGCATACTTTGGCTCCCAGGTGTCGGCGGGCGCGAGCTCGGTCACGGCGATGGCTCCAGATTGTCCCAGATTTCCGAGGCGCCGATTATGTCAGGTTTACTGACCTATTTGCAAGGCGGCATCGATTCGGAGAGGGCGAATGCAATTAGCGAGAGAGAAAAATCGCACCGCATACAGCTTATACAACCATCCACGCCCATTCGCCATTCGCGCACAAGAAGGAGGAGCAGGGCGTCCAGGCACATGCCCGGTGGCCTTGACCTATATCGCGAGGGGCATGCAGAACGCCCTGCTCGGTCCTCTCCGACGGCCGCCTGGCGCTTGGATCGCCTGTCCACCAGCCAGCAGGGTTTCCCCAGCGGGGTATCGGAGAGCGACTTCACCGCATCCGGGCTCACTGCCTCGACTCTGCGCCGAGGGAGCCCGAGGGCGGGGCCAGACCCCTCACGCCCAACGCCACCGCTAGCAGGCGACGTTCGAGGTGAGGGGTCTGACCCGTATCCCAGGCACTGGCGCTCGAGTGGTCTGCTCGCCAGCCAGTCGACGCACCGGACTACGGCCCTCGGCTCCTAGTCTGAGGCACGGCCCTAGGCGACCGCCGTCTCATCTCCGAGGCGCGCGCACGAGAGCACAACGGTCGCCCGGCGTCATCATTAATCCGTATACATTATGAGCCGCGATTAGCTATCCCCCTCTCCCCGCCGGCCCCCTCCCCACGGGCGCGTCGAGATCGATCGCCGGGCCGACCGGCACGATACCCGTCGGGTTGATGGTCTTGTGGCTCATGTAGTAGTGGCGCTTGATGTGCGTGAAATTCACCGTCTCGCGCACGCCGGGCCATTGGTAGAGGTCGCGCGTGTAGCCATAGAGGTTGGGATAGTCCACAAGCCGCCGGATGTTGCACTTGAAGTGGCCGACGTAGACCGGGTCGAAGCGGATCAGCGTCGTGAACAGCCGCCAGTCGGCCTCGGTCGGTTGCGGTCCCAGCAGGAAGCGCCGCCTGGCCAGCCGCTCCTCCAGCCAATCCAGCGTCTCGAACAGCGGCGCCACCGCAGCCTCGTAGGCCTCCTGCGTCGTCGCAAAGCCGGCCTTGTAGACGCCGTTGTTGACGGTCTCATACACGCGCGCATTGATGGCATCGATCTCTGCGCGCAGCGGCTCGGGATAATAGTCGCCGGGCTCGGCGCCCACCCCGTCGAACGCCGAGTTGAGCATACGGATGAGCTCGCTCGATTCGTTGCAGACGATGGTTGAGCGCTGCTTGTCCCAGAGAACGGGGATGGTGGCGCGGCCCGAATAGGTGGGATCAGCCTTGGTGTAGAGCTGGTGGATGGTGGAGACGCCGTTGATGCGGTCCGGCACCACGCCCTCGCCGGGCGCGAACGTCCAGCCATCCTCCGCCATCAGCCAGTGCGTGACCGAGAGGCCGATCATGCCTTCCAGTCCCTTCAGCTTGCGGTAGATCAGCACCCGGCTGGCCCAGGGACAGGCCAGAGACACATAGAGATGGTACCGCCCGGCCTCGGCCTTGAAGCCGCCCTCGCCGGAAGGCCCCGGCGAGCCGTCAGCCGTGATCCAGTTGCGGAACTGCGCATCGGCGCGCACGAAGCGCCCGCCGGTGCTCTCGGTGTCGTACCACTGGTCGTGCCACACGCCGTCGATAAGAAGGCCCATGATCTGGTGCTCCTGTTCTTGGTGTCAGCCAAACGGAGGGCGCACTGCGGCGTCGGCTGCATTGCGCCGATTTGCGGTGTGCAGGCGCGGCGCGCGAAACCGGTGCAATGCGCTCCCCTTATTGCACCCTACGCTACTCCGCCGCCTCCTTCCGCTCTGTCGCCGGCACCCACCGCAGCCGCGGCTCGCGCGCCGCCCTCGTCTCGTCCAGCCGCCGGCGTGGCGCGAAGCGCGGCGCTTCCTTGAACCGCACGCCATCGCCGGCTTTGGCGGCCTCGGCCAGGCCGCGCAGCGAGGCGATGAACTGGTCGAGGCTCTGCTTCGATTCCGACTCGGTCGGCTCGATCAGCATGGCACCGTGCACCACCAGCGGGAAGTACACCGTCATCGGATGGAAGCCCTCGTCGATCATCGCCTTGGCGAAGTCGAGCGTGGTGATGCCGGTGCCCTCCAGCCAGCGATCGTCGAACAGCGCTTCGTGCATGCAGGGCCGGTCGCCGAACGCCGGCGACATCAGGTCGGCCAGCGACGCGCGCACGTAGTTGGCGTTCAGCACTGCATCCTCGCTCGCCTGCCGCAGCCCCTCGCCGCCGTGGCTCATCATGTACGCCAGCGCACGGACGAACATGCCCATCTGCCCGTGGAAGGCCGACATGCGGCCGAGGGAGTGAGATCCCCTCTCCCCGCTTGCGGGGAGAGGGCTAGGGTGAGGCGCAGCCAAAGATTCGACCAGCGTCAGAGCATGCTCCTGCCCCTCACCCCGGCCCTCTCCCCGCGCTGATGAAGCGGGCGATGAGGTTGGCGTCGCGCGGGGAGAGGGAGAGCCGACCACGAACGGCACCGGCATGAACGGCGCCAGCGCAGCGGACAGGCCCACTGGGCCGGCGCCGGGTCCGCCGCCGCCGTGCGGGGTCGAGAACGTCTTGTGCAGATTGATATGCATGGCATCGACGCCGAGGTCGCCAGGCCGCACCTTGCCCATGATGGCATTGAAGTTGGCGCCGTCGGCGTAGAAGTAGGCGCCGGCCGCGTGCACCGCCTCGGCGATCGCCGTCACGTCGCGCTCGAACAGGCCGCAGGTGTTGGGGTTCGTCAGCATCAGCGCCGCCACGTGCGGCGACAGGTGCTTCCGCACCTCCTCCACATCCACGGTCCCGTCGGCGCGCGCCGGTATCGTCTCGACCCGATAGCCCAGCAACGCCGCCGTCGCCGGATTGGTGCCGTGCGCCGACTCCGGGACCAGCACCAGCG